>NZ_JBFAPO010000065.1:0-14294 GCF_040676755.1 Dactylosporangium sp. NPDC049525
CGGAAGATCGACGACAGCAGCTCGCGCGATCCCGGCGCGGCCTCCAATGCCACCAGGTCCCGGTCCAACTGGTCCAGGTTCTCGTGCGACTCCACGAGAAACTCCTGAACGATGTCACCCATGTCGTCGCTCACTGCCACGCTCCCCTTCTCCGACGGCCCAATCGACCGTCGGAGCGGGAACCTGAGCAAACCGGTCAGCGCGCAGCAGCCATATCGCGGCGCCGAACATCCACAGCGTCCAGGCGGCGTCGAAGGCACGTCCGGCAAGCCCCTTCCACGCCGGGGAGGCGGCGAAGGCGGCGCCGAAGCTCACCAGTACCACAGCGAATGGCACCGCCAGGAACCGCGGTCCGGCCCTGGTCAGCAGCGCGAGGGCCGCGATCAGCAGCACGAAGGTCGGCACCAGCGCGATCTCCCGGACGGTGCCGGGGACGGTGCGTTCGCCGGTGGCGGTGTCGTCCTGCCCGAAGACGGCGGACAGGAACGCGCCGCCGGAGGCGACGGCAAGCAGCACTCCCCCGATGCGGCTCACGGCCCGCAGGGCGAGGCCGAGGCACAGCGCACCAGTGCCGAGGGCCAGGTAGGCGCCGACCATGAGGCCGCCGTAGGGCCCGTGGGCGTATTCGCCGACCCACCGGGCCCGCACATCGAGGTCGGGCCGCAGCGCGGGCAGGGCGGCGAGCGCGACGAGGAACAGCCCGACCCCGGTGGCACCGGCGACGGCCAGCCCGCGGGTCGTGCCGTGCCGGCGGATGAGCAGCGTGCCGCAGATGGTCGCGAGCGCGAGCAGGTCCAGCAGCTGGACGAGCAGTCCGCCGCTCATGGTGTACGGGTAACGCGACAGCTGGATCCACAGGATCGCGGGCAGCGTCAGCAGCCACAGCCCAGCGAGGCGCCAGTCCCGGCCCTTGCCGGTGAGCCACAGCAGGGTGGCGAGGCCGAGGGCCCAGCCGGCGTAGACGCGCACGAGGACGGGTGGCAGCGGCGCCAGGACCATCGGCACGAAGAACAGGAACGTCCAGACCGACCCGAGGATCACCGCGTTGCCCATGAACAGGTTCGCGGCCCAGGTGGGCAGCGAGTCGGTCACGGGGACCGTGGGGCGGCGTTCCTGCCACACCCACAGGGCAAGCAGGGTCGGCGGTGGCAGGAGGTAGCTGATGAACCACAGCCAGAACGCCACGGTGCCGTGGGTGAACACCGGCCAGTGCAGGAAGGTGGCGAGCAGCATCACGGACGTGAGGACCCCGGCGGCCGCGACGACCGGGCGGACCTGGGTCCAGTGGCGGGCGAAGAGCGCGGCGGCGAGCATGACGGCGACGGAGCCGTAGCAGGCGCCGAGGACCGAGGCGGCGGCCGGCGACGCGATCGGCCAGGCGAAGTTGGTGGCGGTGGCGGCCGGGTCGAGGAGCACCGCGGACGCGCCGAAGAGGCCGAACAGCAGTTCGACCGCGATCCAGATCCTGACGAGTCTCATGACACGCGCGCTCTCCGCCGGGGGAAGCCGGCGATCGTGCCGGCGGTGAGCCCGGCGAACACCACGGCGAACCCGATGAACCACACGGCGGTGGCGGTGCCCGGCCGGAACAGGTCGAGCCGCAGCGCGGACACGACGAGGACGGTGCCGGCGAACAGCGCCGAGGCGGGCAGGACGATCGCGAGGTCGTCGAACGGGCGGCGGGCCGCCAGCAGGAACCCGACGCCGAACGCGGCGAGCGGCGGCGCGTAGATGTGCAGGACGAACTCCTGCGCCGCCCAGGGCCACGCGGGCGGGTCCACGACGAGCAGCACGGCGACGGCGCTGAGGAGCGCGCCGGTGACGCCGAGGAAGCCGCGCAGCCATCGTGGGGCCGGCGGTCCCGCGGTGACCGGGGTCCGGCGGTGCTCCCACAGACGCCAGACCTCGGTCACCGGCAGCACCGTGTAGGCGACCAGCCAGATGACCACCGTTGTGCCGGTGTGCTGGATGCGGTCCCAGTGCACGAACAGGACCACCAGCAGGCCGCCGGTCCACACGGCGATCATCGGTACCACGACCGCCTGGCGGGACCAGGTGGCGCTGCGTGCCATCGCGGCCATGAACACGGCCCCGGAAAGGTAGAACGCGCCGATCACCTGGGCGTGCAGCGGCGGCAGGTGCCATGGCACGGCGAGCTCGACCGACCGCGGGAACAGCAGCCCGACGACGGCCACCCAGCCGGCGAGCAGCACCCCGCCCACGTACACCAGTCGATTCGCCCTCACGACCGGAGTTCACGCACCGGGCGGCGGACCGGTTCTGTCGGCTATTGGCGGGCGCTGGTGCGTTTCAGCTCGACGATCATGTCTGGGGTCGTCAGGCTCATCGCGACGCTGCCGCAGTTGAGCATCCGCGGCGGGATGTTGCGCGCCTCGAGCTTGGCGGTGTAGTCCTGCTTGCCGTTGCGGAACAGCGTCTCGGTGCCGTCCGGCCGCGGGTTGCTGTAGACGACCTGCCCGTTCTCGACGTGGTAGGCGTACACGATGATCCCGGTGAACACGAACTCGTAGGTGGTGGCGCCGTTGGCGCCGGACATGCGGACGCCCGAGCCGTAGTCGAAGACGACCCGGCCGCCGTCGTTGTAGCGGTGATACGTGCCGCTGCCGTGGAACGGGAAGACGCCGGTGTTGAGGATCGCGATGTTCTCGTCGTGCCGCTCCTCCAGCCACACGCCGACGATGCAGGTGTCCGCCGACGGTGACGGGCTGGCCGTCCCGCTCGGACTCGGACTCGGACTCGGGCTGAGACTGGGGCCGGCGCTGGCGCTGGGGCTGGCGTCGGGGGTGGCGGTCGCGCTCGGCGCGGCGGTGGTCGCGGCCGCGGCGGGGCGCTCCGCGGCGGTGTCGGCGGCGGGCCGGTCGCCGCCGGTGGCCGCGTAGACGATCACGGCGGTGATGAGCAGGACCGCGACCACGACGAAGACGATGCCGGGGATCAGCAGCGGGTTACGCTGGACCGGAGGCGGCCCCGCGGGCGCCCCGACGTAGAGCCGGCAGCGCAGGCACAGTCCTTGCGCGTCGACGCCGATCGCGCCGCATCTCGGGCACCGCACCCGGACACGGTACCGTGCCCGCCGCCCCCCACGACAGTCCACAGTGGAATGAGTCCCTGGTGGGGTAGCATTCGCCGCAGGTGCGCCGGGAAGTCTGGTCGGCAGGACAGGATGAGTCTGCCTGCTGGAGGAGGCCCGGGATGGCACGTGGCACCGCACGCCGGATCGACATGCTGCTGGAGTTCCTCCGCCTGGAGACGACCGGTGGCCGGCTGCTCCTCCTCGCGACCGGGGTCGCCCTGCTGTGGGCCAACCTGCCCGGCGGCAGCTATGAGCAGTTCTGGTCCCTGCGACCGCCGTCATCGGCCGTGCTGGACGCGCTGCACCTGGACCTGCCGCTCGCGGCCTGGGTCACCGACGGGCTGCTGACCGTCTTCTTCTTCGTGGCCGGCCTGGAGGTCAAGCGGGAGCTGACCGTGGGTGAGCTCGCCGGCTGGCGGGCCGCGGCCCTGCCGGTCGTGGCGGCGCTCGGCGGCATGGTGGTGCCGGCGGTCGTCGCGATCGCGGTGTCCGGCGGCGCGGCGGTGCACGGCGGGGCGTGGGCGATCCCGGTCGCCACGGACATCGCGTTCGCGTTGGGGGTGCTCGCGCTCGCCGGCTCGACGCTGCCGTCGGGGGTGCGGGTGCTGCTGCTGTCCCTGGCCGTCATCGACGACCTCGGCGCGATCGCCCTCGTCGGGGTGCTGTTCGCGCACGACGTCCGGCTGTGGTGGCTCGCCGGCGGTCTCGTGCTGTGCCTGGTGTACGGGCTGCTGCACCGCCTGCGCTGGGCGCCCGCGTGGCTGGTCGTGCCGATCGCGGTCGGGGCGTGGGTGCTGGTGCACGGCGGCGGCGTCCACGCCACCGTGACGGGCATCATGCTCGGGTTGCTGACGCCGGTGCGCACCCGGGACGGCGAAGACGAATCGGCCTGCGACCGCCTCCTGCACCGGCTCCACCCCGTGTCCGCCGGCGTAGTGGTGCCGATCTTCGCGCTCGCCGCGGCCGGCATCCCCCTCGCCGCGGCCGGCGACGCGCTCGGCGACCCGGTCGCGCGGGGTGCCGCCGTCGCGCTCCTGGTCGGCAAGCCCGCGGGCATCATGCTCGGCTCGTGGCTGGCGGTGCGCACCCGGCTCGGCGCGCTCCCGCCGGACGTCGGCTGGGGCGACGTGCTGCCGGTGGCGGTGCTCGGCGGGGTCGGCTACACGGTGAGCCTGCTGATCGCCCGGCTGTCGGTGCCGGGTGCCGGGTCGGACACCGCTGCGGCCGCGGTGCTGTGCGCGTCGGTGATCGCGGCGGTGCTGGCCACGGTGCTGGTCCGGCGGCGGGGCAGCGCCCGCTCCGGCGGGGACCGGTGAGGCGCGGAAAGGTCCGGACATGGTGAGACCGGCATCCACGGGGGAAGACGCCGGTCTCGTTGAAAACGATAAGGCTCGACGCGCCTTTCCGCCACCCGTGCGCGGGGGGAATCCACCGGAACCGGTTACGGATCGGCGGGCGCGACACGGGACGGTATCGTGTCGGTCCGCCGGGCCGGCAGTTCGTGGCCCGGTTGTTCCGCGGTCTGGCACTTCCGCGGGTCTGGCACTTCCGTGGTCCTGACATTGGAGACTGATGTCGACGCTGCTCGTCGTCGGGCTCGGCCTGGTCGGGTTGGCGCTGCTGACCGTCGGCGCCGATCAGGCGGTGGTGGGCGCGAGCCGGCTCGCGACGCTGCTGCGGGTCGCGCCGGTCATCGTCGGCGTCGTCGTGATCGGGCTGGGCACCAGCGCCCCGGAGTTCGTGGTGTCCGGCACCGCGGCAGTCCGCGACAACGCCGGCCTGGCGCTGGGCAACCTCGTCGGCTCCAACATCCTTAACGTGACCCTGGTCCTGGGGGTCGTCGCGGTCGTGTCGCCGGTGATGGTGCGCTCCTCGGTGCCGGTCCGCGAGGCGCCGCTGATGGCGGCCGCGGTCGCGGTGTTCGGCGCGTTCGCGCTGGTCGGCCTGAAGTTCGTGGCCGGGTTGCTCCTCGCCGTGCTCAGCGTCGGCGCGCTCGTGCTGCTGGTGCGGTTGTCGCGGGTACAGGACGGCGACCCGCTGCCCGATGACGTCGCCGCCTTCGTCTCGCCGAATCGGCGCCGCTGGTGGGTCGAGGCGCTGCGGACCGTCCTGGGGCTCGCCGCGACCCTCGGTGGCGCGCAGCTGCTGGTCGCCAACTCGGTCACGCTCGCGCACCGGTGGGGCGTCAGCGACCAGGTCATCGGCTTCACCCTGGTCGCGTTCGGCACGTCACTGCCGGAGCTGATGACGTCGGTGCAGGCGCAGCGGCGCGGCGAGGGCGACCTGATGGTCGGCAACCTGCTGGGCAGCAACATCTTCAACAGCCTGATCGGCGGCGCGGTCGTCGGCCTGGCCGCGGGCGGGAACACCATCGCGCCGTTCGGCTTCGCCGCGGTCACCGCGATGGTGTTCGCCGCGATCCTCGCCTGGCTCCTGCTGTGGCGCGGCAGCAGAATCACCCGCCCGGAGGCTTGCGTCCTGCTGGCCGCGTATGTGTGTGTCTTACCACTGCTCATCTCGGCCAACCCGTGAGTTTCCGGTTCTGCTGACTGGGTACGCGACCTCAATGGGCGACGCGATGGTCCGGACACACCGCTCCGGAGACGTACTTGTGGTGGAAGTGTTAGGTCCCCTGGAAGCCGCTACGGTCGGTGCGCTGCGATCGGTGGTGCTCGACACGATCGAGGCTCAGCGCCCGGCGATGCTCACCGTCGACCTGCGGCGGGTGCCGTTCATGGATTCGATCGGCATCGGCACGCTGGTCGCGATCAACAACAAGACCCGTGACGTCGGCGGCCGGATGGAGGTCCGCAGCCCGTCGCCGTTCGTGCACCGGCTGCTGCAGGTGACCGGGCTGACGGAGCTGTTCGGCCTGCCGGACCTCCCGGTCGACGCGCCCGTCTCGGGCGCCGGCATGATCCTTCCCTCTTGATCGCCTTCTGACGACTCAGTAGCGGTCCACGACGACGCTGGAAACGCCGGCGGTGTTGTCGATCTCGACCTTGTCGTTCCCGGCGGTGTCCCCGCTCTGGAACGCGGCCCCGCCGGCGACCCCGTCGTGGCGGGTGCCGTCGATGGTGACGTTGCCGGCGCCGCCGCCGGCAACGACCCGGACCGGCCGGCCCTGCGGCAGGTGGATCCGGAAGGTGCTGGCGCCGCCGCTCATCCGCACCGGGACGACACCCTTGGCGGCTGGCAGGCTGAGCTCGATGGCCGAGACGCCGCCGATGTACTCGACACCGCCGATCTCGCGCAGCCCGCGCAGGTCGGCGGTGTTGCTCGTGGCGCCGGCGGTGAACCGGACGGTCCAGCGCACGTCGCGGTTGAGCTCGACGGCGACGACGCCCTTGTCGGCGGCGCCGTTGCCCGTGTCGTTGAGCTGGACGCCGACCCGGCCGTCGAGGTCGGTGACGCTGGGGACCATGCGGCCGCCGTCGGGGGTGCGGACGCGGTAGAGCACGTCGCCGAGGTCCGCGGCGGTGACCGTGACGGCGGTGACGCCGCTGAGCAGCTCCAGGGTCGCCTCGTCGCGCCCGGCCACCGCCGCGGTGACGGTGTGTGACGCGCGGTCGACGGAGGCGTGCCGGACCCGCCACACGGCGACGATGACCGCCGCCGCCACGAGAACGGCGAGCAGGATCAGGCCGCCGATGAGCAGCACGGTGCGTGGGGGCGGACCGGCGGCGTGCGCGGGGGCCGTGGCGCGCGGGCGAACGGTGGTCACCATGTCGATGTGGTCTCCGCATGCACGGTCATCGAAACGCGTAACGCTGGCGCCGACCGGCGAGGATTCAAGACCGGGGCCGCCGCCACGGGGGAAGCGGCGGCCCCGGCGTCCTTGGGATGCAACGCAATGTACTCCCAACGTGAGCCACTGCACAGCCCCCAAACCGTGCCGTCTTACCGGTGTCCGGGGAACCGTCCTATGTAGAGCATCCGACCGACGCAACCGCACAGATTCGCACAACATCAGGCTTACAGCGTCAGTTTGTGCGGTACGGCGTCGCGGCGCCTTCAGCCTCGATTTCGGCTTCGGCTTCGGCTTGGGTGCGGCTTCAGTTGAGGGCGGCGGCGCGGCGGCCGACCTCGGCCGGGGTCAGCAGTTCGCCGTCGAGGACCACGGCCCAGAAGGCGGTGAGGGGGATCCGCTCGAACAGCGGCGAACCGAGCCCGTCGAACACCCGCTCCGGCACGAGCTTCAGCGACGTGGTGACGACGACCGTGGGGATGCCCTGGGCGAGGTTGAGCGTGCCCTTGATGTTGAGCACGCGGGTGGGGCTGATCGCGTCGGCCCCGGCCAGGCCCGTCACCGGCTGGAGTCCCTCGGTGCCGGGCGCGTCGACGGTGCCGGCGGGCAGCTGCGCGGCGACGGCCTTCACCAGCGCGCTGCTCGGCGCGGTGCGGGCCCACCCGCCGCGCTGGTGCAACAGGCGGGTCGCGGTGGCGACGCTCGCTTCGACGTCACGATCGAGCTGCTCCCGGATCGCGCGCAGGGCCGGCCCAGGGTCGTCGCTGTTGGCGGCACGGGCGATGTGCCACATCGACGCGTACCCCGGCAACAGCCCAGGCAAGGGCGCCACGACCTCACGCAGGGTGACGGGATCGTGGACGAACTCGGCCAGGCCGTCGAGCACCTGCCGGGCCACCCCGGTTGCTCCGGACGTCCGGTCCTGCACTGCCGCGGTGAGTAGCGGCGACAACGTTGGCGCGCTCATGAAAACCGGTCTCCCCTGTCGAAAACGGACAACGACCCCAGATGGACCTCATGTATGAGACAGCCGGGGTCGATCTCCGTCAAGGTACAAACGAGCAAGAACCGGTTGACGCTGCGGGTCTTTACCGGGCAGCAATCGGCGCGTAATCCCGTGCGCCGTACCCGATGTACACCTGACGCGGACGGCCGATCTTCGTCTCGGGGTCGTTGATCATCTCACGCCACTGCGCGATCCAGCCGGGCAGGCGGCCCAGCGCGAACAGGACGGTGAACATCGTCGTCGGGAAGCCCATCGCCTTGTAGATCAGGCCGGTGTAGAAGTCGACGTTCGGATACAGCTTCCGGGAGACGAAGTACTCGTCCGACAGCGCGATCTCCTCGAGCTGCATCGCCAGGTCCAGCAGCGGGTCGGGCTTCGCCATCCGGCCGAGGACCTCCTGCGCGGCCTTCTTCACCAGCGCCGCGCGCGGGTCGTAGTTCTTGTACACACGGTGACCGAAGCCCATCAGACGGGTCGCGGTGTCCTTCTTGTCCTTGACCCGGCTGACGAACTTGGCGACATCGCCGCCGTCCTCGCGGATCACCTGGAGCATCTCCAGGACCGCCTGGTTGGCGCCGCCGTGCAGCGGGCCGAACAGCGCGTTGACGCCGGCGGAGACGGAGGCGAAGAGGTTCGCCTGGCTGGAGCCGACGAGCCGGACCGTGGAGGTCGAGCAGTTCTGCTCGTGATCGGCGTGCAGCAGCAGGAGCATGTCGAGGACCTTGACCGCGACCGGGTCGATCTCATACGGGGTGGCCGGGACCCCGAACGTCATCCGCAGGAAGTTCTCGACGTAGCCGAGGGAGTTGTCCGGGTACAGCATCGGCTGCCCGATCGCCTTCTTGTAGGCGTAGGACGCGATGGTGGGTACCTTCGCCATCAGCCGGATCGTGGAGATCTCGACCTGCTCCTGGTCGAACGGGTTGAGGCTGTCCTGGTAGAACGTGGACAGCGCACTCACGGCGGAGGACAGCACCGCCATCGGGTGCGCGTCGCGCGGGAAGCCGTCGAAGAAGCGGCGCATCTCCTCGTGCAGCAGCGTGTGGTGCTGAATCCGGCCGGTGAAGTCCTCCAGCTCGGCCGGCGTCGGCAGCTCGCCGTGGATCAGCAGGTAGGAGCTCTCCAGGAACGTGGAGCGCTCGGCGAGCTGCTCGATCGGGTAGCCCCGGTACCGCAGGATGCCCGCGTCGCCGTCGATGTACGTGATCGACGATACGCAGGAGGCGGTGTTGACGAATCCGGTGTCGAGCGTGACCTGACCGGTGTCCTTGAGCAGTTTGCCGATCTCGAGACCCGCGGGCCCTTCGGTTGCCTTGCGTGCCGGCAGGTCGAGCTCGCCGTCCGGGTAGGTGATCTTGTACTCACTCATGCGCGTCGTTCCCGTCTCGTCCCGCAGTCCGGCTTCTGGCCGCGGCCGCCATTGCCCGCGACCGGCGCTTATGGCGCCGACGCGCAGGATTTCAGACGCGCAGCCCGCACCACCAGGCGGGGCGCTCACGTGCGATATTTCCTACTCGTTACCTCATCCTCGCACCGGAGGAAGTACGGGACCAACCCGGCGTTTCTGGAAACTCTCAAGGTTGCTGGGTGACCTCAGTGTCATCGTCCCACTCCTCCGCGGAAGGTGTTCGGCGATCACCCCGGTACGGCGGCAAATGGGAGCATGCGAAGAATCCTGCTGTCCGGCGCCATGCTCGCCGGCACGACGGCCGCGCTCGCCTTCCCCGGCGTCGCGTCGGCCGAGGGCGCCGGCGCTGTCACCCCGGAGACGGTGAAACCGGGCGGGCGGGTCACGTTCAGCACCGTCTGCGCCGAGGGTGTGAAGTCCGCCGACGTCGCCGGGACCACGCTCGGGCTGGCGGCTCGCATCCCGATGGAGGCCGGCAAGTCGCCCGGCACGTTCTCCGTCGCGGTCGACATCCCTACGACGACCAGCGCCGGCACGTACAACGTCAGCATCGACTGCGCCGACGGCAGCTCGTCGGTGGTCCAGCTGGTGGTCTCGCCGACCGGCGGGGTGCCGACCGGCGGCGGCTCGACCGCGCAGGCCCCCAACCGCACCCTCATGGCCGCCGGCGGAGGGCTGCTCCTGGTCGGCGCGGCGGGCGCGCTGGCGCTGCGCCGCCGCACGGTGTGACGGCGTGAGGCACCGGCCGCGGCACGTGCTCGTCAGGTCCAACGGGACCTGGCGGGGCGGCACCGTGGTCGGCGTCATCACCCTGGCGGTGACGGGGGTTTCGCTCATCGGCGCGGGCTACGGCACGCCGGTCCCGCCGCCCGTCGTGGAGTCCAGTGCCTCGGCCGGGCTGTCCGACGCCTCGGCGGCTCCGGCGTCGCAGCCGGTCGGGTTGACCATCGCCTCCATCGCCGTGAACGCGCCGGTCGAACGCGTCGACGTCGACCGGGACGGCACCCTCGTCCCTCCGTCGCTGCGGGAGGCGTCCCAGGTCGGCTGGTACGAACGGGGGCCGACGCCCGGGGAGGCCGGCAACGCGGTGATCGTCGGGCACGTCGACACCATCAACAGCGGCCCGGCGGTGTTCTACCGGCTCGGCAAGCTCAAACCGGACGACCGGATCGCGGTGACCCGGCGCGACCGCTCGACGGTCACGTTCAGGGTCGACGGGGTGCGCCTGTACCCGAAGCACGAGTTCCCGGCCGACCTGGTCTACGGCCCCGCCAGCCGGGCGCAGCTGCGCCTGATCACCTGCGGCGGCACCTTCAACCGGGCGACCAGCACCTACGCGGGCAACACCGTGATCACCGCGACGATGGTGTCGTGGCAGCCGTGAGCTGGTCCAGGGTGACGGAGTGGATCCGGGCGGCCGGCACCGACCGCTGCATGAGCATGTTGCGCATGACCCCGACCGCGAGAGGAGTGCCGCACAGGTAGACGTCGTGGGAGGTCCACTCGGCGAAGTCGACGACCACCTGCGGCAGCGACCCGCTCAGGTACGGGTGGGACGGCCCCCTCGCCACGACCGGATGCACGGTCGCGTGGGCGCACTGGGCGGCGTGGGCCCGAAGGGACTCCAGGTCGTACAGGTCGTCACGGGTCGACACGCCCCAGAACAGGTGCACGACCCGGTCGTCGAGGCGCGCGGCCAACTCGTCCAGCAGCGCCTTCACCGGGGCGACGTGCACGTCCTCGGCGACGATGAGGATCGCCCGGCCGTGCTTCTCGATGACGAACTCGCCCTCGGCCCGGTGCAGCCGCACCGCGTCGCCGACCCGGGTGCCGTGCACCAGCGCGCCGGTCGCGTCGTCGCTCGGCGTGGCCTGCACGTGCAGTTCGAGGCGGTTGTCGCCGGTCGGCGGCGCGGAGATCCAGCAGGCCCGCCACGCGCCGGGCACCATCGGATGCTCCACGACGGCCCGCTGCCCCGCGCGCGCCGGGTACGGCAGGTCGGTGGCCAGCCGCAGCACCGCCACGTCATCGCGGCGCTGGTCGTGCGCCAGGACGGTGGCCGTCCAGAACGGGGTCTCGTCCTGCTGCAGCGACTTGCCCTGCCGGAGCCAGCCGACGACGAAGCGCCAGCCGTCGCGCCACGTACCGGCGTCCTCGTCGCTCCAGGACTGTTTGGAGGTTTCGCGGACCGCCTCGACCAGGGCCTCGCCGAACAGGTCCAGCTGGCGGCTGCGCGGGCCGATCAGCGCGTCGAGCGCGGGGGCCAGCTGCGCGAACTGCGGCACGACGGCGCTCGGCTGGTCGAAGTGCTCCAGCAGCCAGGCGAACCCGCGCTCGGCGGCCGAGGGGTCGGCGGCGATCGCGCTGTGCAGGACGGTGCGCTGCTCCGCGGGCACGTCGGCGAGGCGCGCCACGACGGCCCGCACGTCGCGGAGACTTTCCCGCAGGCGCTGCTGCAACTGCGTCAGATAGCCCTGATCGCCGGGTTTCGGCCCGTCCGCTGGACCGTCCTGTGCAAGACTGTTCTTCGGCTGATCTTGCTCGCGCCGAGGCCTGGGTGACGCCCGTTGGCCGGTCTGCTCCAACTGGGCCTGCCTCCACGCCCAGAGCACCGTCAACGGTTCGCCGCCCTGCCCGACCGGTCCTACCTGCGCCACACCTCCAGTCTCCCGGGTTCCGCGCGGCAATGTAGCCAATTCCGACATACCCCCGCGTTTTGCACGGGGTTGTCCTTGTGCTGGTTTTGTCGCACCTCTTTCGTAGAGTGCGGTGCATGTCGTTGGATTTGCTCGAGCTGCTCCCCGCCGGCTGGCGGGACATGATGAAACCGCACCTGGATCTCGAGATCGTGCAGAAGCTCGAGGCGTTCGTGGAGGCGGAATATGCGGCCGGCCCGGTCTATCCCCCGCTGCCGGACCTGTTCACCGCCTTCCGGCTCTGCTCGCCGGAGGCCGCACGGGTGCTGATCCTCGGCCAGGACCCCTATTTCAAAGAGGGCCAGGCACACGGGCTGAGCTTCTCGGTGCGCCCCGGGGTGCCCATCCCGCCGTCCCTGCGCAACGTCTACAAGGAGCTCCGCGACGACCTCGGCGTCACCCCACCCAGCAACGGTGACCTCACCGGCTGGGCGAGCGACGGCGTCCTGCTGCTCAACGCGGTCCTCACCGTCCGCGCCGGCAAGGCCGCCTCCCACGCCAACAAGGGCTGGGAGCACTTCACCGACGCCGCGATCGCCGCGCTCAACGCGATGCCCCGCCGGGTCGTGTTCGTCCTGTGGGGCAGCTATGCCCGCAAGAAGGCCGTCCTGGTCACCAACCCCCAACACAAGATCATCGAGGCGGGCCACCCCAGCCCGATGAACCCCGCCGGCTTCCTCGGCTCCAAGCCCTTCAGCCAGACCGACGCCGCCCTCGTCGAGGCCGGCCTACCCCCGGTCCGCTGGGTCTGACCCACCGTGAAGGCCCTCGAGGGACCCCTGTGGCGAGCGCTGCTGGTCTTCCGCATCGCCGCGCTCGGTTATGCCGCGGTGCTGATGATCGGCAACTTCCAGCACTACCACTGGCCCCTCGGCGGCTGGCTCATCCTGTCCGTCATGGCCGCCTGGACGGTGGTGAGCAGCCTCGCCTATGCGCGCCCCGAGCGCCGCGGCTGGCCGCTGCTCACCGCCGACCTGGCCGTCACCGCCGGCTGCCTGCTCGCCACCCGCTGGATCGTCCAGCCCGACGGCCTCGGCGTTGGCGCGCCCACCCTGCCGATGGCGTGGGTGGCGAGCCCGGTCGTCGCCTGGGCCATCTCCGGCGGCCGCCGCCGCGGCGCGATCGCCGCGCTGCTGATGAGCGGCGCCGACGTGGTCGTCCGGGCCGGCTTCTCCCAGGCCACCGTCAACGGCCCGGTCCTCATGCTGCTCGCCGGCGTCGGCATCGGCCACATCGCCCGCCTCGCCATCGACGCCGAGGCCCGCCTGCAACGGGCGGCCGAGCTCGAGGCCGCCACCCGCGAGCGCGAGCGCCTCGCCCGCGGCATCCACGACTCCGTCCTGCAGGTCCTCGCCCTCCTGCAACGCCGCGGCGCCGAACTCGGCGGCGAGGCAGCCGAGCTGGGCCGCCTCGCCGGCGAGCAGGAGGCCACGCTGCGGGCACTGGTCAGCTCCAGCGGCCCGACGCCCGCCACGACCCGCCGCCGCCCCTCGTCCCCGTCTGCCCCGGCTTCGGGTCGCCGCTCCTTCCGCCTCCCGGCCAGCCTGTCCCGTTCGCCCTCGACCACGTCGCCCGCCGCACGCGCCGCCCTGGCCCGCGACACCGACCCCCGGGTCACCTCCACGCGCGGCACTGGGTCGCGCGGTGTGCGGGCATCGGCCGACCAGCCGCCTGACCTCGTCGACCTGCGGGCCGTGCTCGACCGCTACGGCGCCATGGGGGTCAGCGTCGCCGCCCCGGCCACCGAGGTCCTGCTGCCGGCCCCGGTCGCCGCTGAAGTCGCCTCCGCCGTCGCCGCCGCCGTCGACAACGTCCACCTCCACGCCGGCCCCGGCGCCAAGGCCTGGCTCCTGATCGAGGAGCTCGACGACACGGTCACCATCACCATCCGCGACAACGGCCCCGGCATCCCTGACGGCCGCCTCACCGAGGCCGAGCGGGCTGGCCGGCTCGGCCTCGCCCAGTCGATCCGCGGCCGCATCCGCGACCTCGGCGGCACGACCACCATCACCAGCAGCCCCACCACCGGCACCGAAATCGAACTCCACATCCCCCGCTGACCCCTGCCCACCATGCTGCACTCAACCTTCGAGCCCAACCTCAGCGCTTCCTCACCGGCATGACCTTCGGCGTCCCGGCGGTGGCCTCGCCGCCGCGAGCTCGCCCGGGACCGCACCCACCGCGGAAAGCACCGACCAGGACCACGACACGCCGGCATACAAGCGGGCACCGCCGAACCACCTGACTCCCCGCTGACCCACGCTCCCCGCACTGCACCGCACCATCACGCACAACCTCGACGGCTCCTTCCCCGGCATGCTCGTCGGCGCGCCCGGCGATCG
>NZ_JBFAPO010000065.1:14389-67905 GCF_040676755.1 Dactylosporangium sp. NPDC049525
CGTACAAGGCGTACAAGCGGGCACCGCCGAACCACCTGACCCCCCGCTGACCCACGCTCCCCGCACTGCACCGCACCATCACGCACAACCTCGACGGCTCCTTCCCCGGCATGCTCGTCGGCGCGCCCGGCGATCGCCTCGCCGCCGCGTACCCGCCCGGCGCCGCGCCCCGCCACAGAAGGCACCAACGAGGACCACGACACGCCGGCGTACAAGGCGTACAAGCGGGCACCGCCGAACCACCTGACCCCCCGCTGACCCACGCTCCCCGCACTGCACCGCACCATCACGCACAACCTCGACGGCTTCCTCCCCGGCATGCTCGTCGGCGTGCCCGGCGATTGCCTCGCCGCCGCGTGCCCGCCCGGCGCCGCGCCCCGCCACAGAAGGCACCAACAAGGACGACAGCGCGCCAGCATACGAGCGGGCACGGCCGAACCGTCTGACCCCCGCCGACCCCGCTCACCGCAACCGCACTCGACCATCGCGCACAACCTCAGCGGCCCCCTTCGCCGGCATGCCCAGCGGTCGCCTCGCCGCCGCGTGATCACCCGGGATCGCACCCGCCACGGAAGGCACCAAAGAGGACGACGCACCGCCGCACGAACGGGCGCCGCGGAACGACCTGCTCGCCGAGGAACGGGCCGACTCGGACTACGCGCGGCCGTCGTTGCGCAAGGCGACCGACCCGGCCGCCGCCTATGAGGAGCCGACCCGGGAGCAGCCCGCGTTCGACGAGCCCACTCCCCGGCATACGTCGGGGGTGCTGACGGACTCGCTGCCGATCGCGCAGCGCAGCCCGCTGCACGACGACTACGACGCACCCACCGGCGGACGGGCGAGCACGGGCAGCCGGTGGGGAAACGGACCTATAGGGTGCTGGTGTGGACGCAGCGGGACGGCTTCGGGTCATGGTGGTCGATGACCATCCGATGTGGCGTGAGGGTGTCGCCCGGGATCTGGCGGAGGCTGGTTACGAGGTCGTCGCCGCGGTTGGGGAGGGGGCGCAGGCGGTCCGGATCGCGGGGTCGGTGCGGCCCGACGTGGTGGTGCTCGACCTGCAGCTGCCCGACCGGTCCGGGGTCGAGGTCATCCAGGGGTTGCTCGCGTCCTGTCCCGAGGTGCGGATCCTGATGCTGTCGGCGAGCGGCGAGCAGCAGGACGTGCTCGACGCGGTCAAGGCCGGGGCGACCGGGTACCTGGTGAAGTCGGCGGCTCGGGAAGAGTTCCTCACGGCGGTGCAGCGCACGGCCGAGGGTGACGCCGTGTTCACGCCCGGGTTGGCGGGGCTGGTGCTCGGGGAGTTTCGCCGGTTGGCGACGGTGACGCGCGCCGAGGACCCGGACGCGCCGCGGCTGACCGAGCGGGAGACCGAGGTGCTGCGGCTGGTCGCGAAGGGTGTCACGTACAAGGAGATCGCCGAGCGGCTGGTGTTGTCGCACCGCACGGTGCAGAACCATGTGCAGAACACGTTGGGCAAGTTGCAGCTGCACAGCCGCGTCGACCTGGTGCGGTATGCGATCGAGCGGGGTCTGGACGAGTAGTCACACGCCGTAGATGTCGAGCAGGTAGTGGCCGAGGACGGTCTCGGTGCGCAGGTCGAGGACGAGGACAAGGAAGACGTTCGGGGTCTCACAGTTCACGAGGACGTGTTGCAGTTTGCCAAGGGGCATCTGCCAGGCGTAGTTGACGCTGCCCTCGCTGAAGTCATGGCCGCCGAGGTGTGCCTCGGGGATCGCGTCGAAGTAGGGCCAGAAGTCGAACGGCGGCTCGTCGTCCGGACCGATCTGTATCGGTTCGGGCTCCATCGTCGCTTTGTATTCAGCCTCGGTGAGCAACCGCATCCCGCCAGCATGCCGCGTCACTCGCGCGACAGGGAAGATCCCACTACTCAGACGAGGATGAGTAGGGCACCCGATACCTGCAACAGGCTTGCGGGGTCATCCTGAGCGGCATGACGACGTACCCGTGCCCGTTCTGCGGCGGCCAGGCCGACCTGGAGGCCGGGTGCTCCGCCTGCGGTCGCGCGCCGTTCCCGGATGCCGCGGAGGTGGTGCGGCTCGGCGCGCGTGCCGACGAGCTGCTCGTCGAGGTCGAGGCGGCCCGCGCTGAGCTCGACGAGGCACGCCGTAGGTATGACGCCGCGGTCCAGCGGCTGAACGCCGTGCGCGCGCAGCGCAACTTGCTTGCGGCGCGGGTGAGCCAGACGGTGCAGGCGGCGAAGCGGGCCCTGGCCAAGACGGAAGGTGCAACCCCGGCGCCGGTACGACCGGTGCCCGCACCCCAGCAGTTGCCCGCTGGACCGGTGCCCGCGCCGGGTGCCGGTGGGTTGGTCGCCGGTGGGCCGGGTGTTCAGGGGCCGGCTCCCGTGCCCGTCGGGCAGCCCGAGGCAAGTCCCCGGACGGTGCAGAACCTGCTGTTCATCCTCGGTGGCCTGCTGCTCGGCAGCGCGGCGATCGTGTTCACGGCGGTCGCCTGGGCGAGCTTCGGGGTGCTGGGGCGGGCCGCGATCCTGGCGACGGTCACGCTGATCACCCTCGCGGTGCCGCCGGTCGCGCTCGCGCGGGGGCTGCGGTCCACGGCGGAGACGTTCGCCGCGCTGGGGTTGCTCCTCGTGCTGCTGGACGGTTACGCCGCCTGGTACGTCAACCTTGCCGGGCTCGCCGACACGACCCGGCCGAGAACCTACGCGGGGTTGGTCCTCGTGGTTACCGCCGTCGTCGCCGGTGGGTACGCCGTTGCAACCGGCTTGCGGGGTCCCCGCTTCGCGGCCATCCTCGCGGCTCAGCCGGCGCTGCCGTTGCTCGCCGCCGAGCGGTCGTTCGGGGCCACGGGCTGGACGCTCACGTTCGTCGCGGTGGCGGCGCTCGACCTGCTGCTCGCCCGAGCGGTGGAGAAGGCCGCCTGGGTCGGCGCCGGTCTCGCGGTCGTCGTCGCCGGACCGCTGGGGCTCGTCGCGCTGTCCACGGTGGACGGCGTGGCCGGTGTCCTCGGCGCCGGCGCCGCGATGCTGTCGCTGGCCGCGGTCATCGTCGCCGCAAGTCTCATGCACCGGGTCACGGCGCATGTCGGCGCCGGGATCGCGGTCGGCATCGTCGCGCTCGTCGCGGTGCGGATCCTCGCGGAGCTCGTGCCGGACCATCAGGTTGTCGCGTTCGCCTGCGTGCCGGTGCTGATCGCGCTCGCCGTCGTGGTGCTGCCGGAGCGGGTCCGCGCCGGTGCCCGGGTCGGCGCGTTCGTCGTCGCCGGGACGGCCGCCGTTCCGTACGCCTACGCCGCCCTGTTCGCCGCCGGCTCCGCCGTCGACCGTGCCCTGCCCGCATGGCATGGCCCGGTGTCCACCCTGGAGTCGGTGTTCTCCTGGCAGGTGCCAGTGGCCCTGCTGCCGGTCGCGGCGGCGTTTCTCGTCCTGAGCCGGTCCCGTTGGGTGGTGTGGCCGGCGGTGGTGCTGATCGCGTTCGCCGTCCCGGGCGCGTTCGACGCTCCGCTGCCGGTGGTGTCCGTCCTGGACTTCGCCGTCCTCGCCGGTCTTGCCGTCGCCGCGCTGCACTGGTCCGCCCGTCACGCGACCGCCCCCGCCCCGGCGACCGTTCCGGCGGCGGCCGGCAAGGGCCAGCCGCCCACGGACGCCGCCGGCCCGGCGCCGACCGGCCCAGGTGAACCGGCCGCAGGTCCCGACGGCTCGGCGCCAACCAGCGCAGCGCCGACCGGCCCCGCCGAGCCGGGCCCGGGTCCTGCGAACACCACGTGGGCCCACCCCTCCGGCGCAGAACAACCAACCAGCGCAGAGCAACCAGGTGCCGCTGGACAACCGGTCAGTGCAGGCCCGGGAGTCGCGGGACGACCGGTCGGTGCGGGGCAACTGGGCTTCGCCCCGCAGCAGGCGTGGGTGAGCCCGCCGGCTGGATGGTGGGCGGCGATGGGGCTGCCGGTCGTGGCCGTGCACATGGTGTTCGTCGGGCTGGACACACCGCTGGCAACGCTGCTCACCATGGCCGGACTGGTGGCCGTGTGCGTGCTGATCGCCCTGCTGGGCGGCACCGAACGGCTCGCGGCGCCGGCCGTCGCCGTCGGGCTCGCCGGGATGCCACTGCTCGTCGCGGCGGCGGTCCGGCTCGCCGGGTCCGGTGGCACGCTGTCGGTGCCGGCGCCGATGTTCGGTGCGGCGGCCGGGCTGGCGCTCGCGACGGTGCTGGTCGTCGTCGCGCGGGCCAGGTTCGGCACCCCCGGGGTGTTCGGGGTGACTGTTGCCGGGCTGGGCGCGACCCTGACCGCGGTCGGGTTGTCCACGTCGGACGGCGGTCACCTGCCGTTCGGGGTGTTCGCGGCCGCGGCCGTGCTGTCGACCTGGTTCGTGGCCGACGCCGCCCGGCGGCCAGGGACCGGCGACGGCGCTCCTCCTTCCGAAGGACCCGCGCCCGCATGGCTTGTGCCGGCGGTGCTGCCCGCCGTCATCCCCGCGATCGTCGCGCTGCTGGCGGTCGGGCCGGCGGTGTTCGAGGCGTTGCTGCGGCCGTACCGCTGGCTCGGCGCCGTCTGGCAGGGCGCACCGGACGGGGTGGGGCTCGACCCGACCGGACGCTGGTGGGCCGGCGAGGCGCAGGCGTTCGGGCCGGGACCGGCCGCCGTGGCCCTCGGGCTCCTCGCCGTGCTGGCCGTGCTGGTCGGCCGGCGCACCCGGACCGCGGTGTGGACCCTCGCGGGAGCGCCCGCGACCCTGGCCGTGGTGCTCGGCTGCCTGGCCGCCGAGGCGCCGTGGCCCACCGTGCCGGCCGTGACGCTCGCCGGTGGGCTGGTCACGGCCCTCGCTGCGGCGCTGGTCCGGCCCGAGGCGCGTGCCCTGCGGGTCAACGTGGGGGCGTTCACGTGCTGGTTCACCGCCGGGGCCGGGTTCGCGGGCTGCCTCGCGACGAAACCCGCGACGCTGTCCGCGCTCGCCGCGGTCCTGGTGACCGCCGCGGTCGTGGGTGTCGCCGGGCGGACCGCGCCGGCGAGGATCCTCGGCTGGCTGGTGGGGGCGCTCAGCGCCGGCTGGCTGACGTTCACCGCGGCCCGGGCGGCGGAGCTGCCGCTGCGGTGGACCGGCTACTGGGTGCTGCTCGCCGCCGCCGTGGTCCTCGCGACCGCAGTCGTCATCCGCCGGCTCCGGCCGGTTGCAAGCGCCGTGCAGCGTGGCGCGGCGCCGGGTGAGGCGCTGGTGCTCGAGGTGGTCGCGCACGCCACCGCCGTGGTGGCGTTCCTGCTCACCAGCGGGGACCTGGCCGCGATGGCCGGGATCAGCAGCCTCTGGGGGCTCGTGCTCGGACTGCGGGCGCTCACCGGTGGTCCCAGGGTCGCGTTCGCCGGCGCGGCGGGCGCGGCGCAGCTGGTGGCGTACTGGCTGGTGCTCGCGTCCAACGAGGTCGCCCTGCTGGAGGCGTATACGCTGCCGGCGGGTGCGATCGCCGCCGCCGTCGGCTGGTACGCCGCCCGCGGGCGGGCCGCCGGGCAGGAGCGGCTCAGCAGCTGGGTCGCGTACGGTCCGGCGCTGTTCGCCTCGTTCGGGCCGAGCCTCGCCTCGGTGCTGGTGAGCGAGGGCGAGCCGGTCCGGCGGCTGCTGCTCGGCCTCGGTGCGCTTGCCGTCGTGATCGCGGGGGCGGTCCTGCGGCTACAGGCCCCGGCCATCGTCGGCGGGTCGGTCCTGACGGTCATCGCGTTGCACGAGATCGCCGTGTACTGGGACCTGCTGCCGAGGTGGGCACCCCTCGCCGTGGCGGGCCTGGTGCTGGTGGCCCTGGCCACCACCTACGAACGACGCATCCGCGACGTCCGGCGCCTCCGGGCAGCGGTCACCCGCATGCGATGAGGCACCGCAAAGCCCGCATGCGATGAGACGCTGCAAAAACAGGACAGCGCCAACCCCCGGCAGACAGCGCCAACCCCGCCGGCAGGACGTGTCAGACGACGACGATCGTCTGGGTGCGGCGGGCCTGGTCCGCCGCGCTCAGGATCCCGGTGATGGAGGCCGCGTACCGCACGTCGCACGGGTGCGACACGCCGCCCGCCGCCCCGATCAGCGCGGTCACCGCGTGGCCGAACGCTTCGACGGGGGTGTCGCCGCCCCAGTCGGGCAGCGTCGTCGCGCCGTGCTCGCCGAAGTAGGCGAACCCGAACGACGTCGCGTCGGGCGCTGCGTCGAGGGTCAGCGACAGCGTGCTCGCCGCCCCGCTGTCGTGCCGCAGGAGGAGGTGCACGGTGTCGTGGGGGCCGTCGGCGGCGCTGAGGTCGACGACCGGGCCGAGCAGCGGCAGGACCACCGACAGGGCGTGCGGGCCGAGGTCCCACAGGCCGCCGTGCTCCTTGCGCCAGGTCGAGCCCGCATAGGGGTTGCCGGGCTGGAAGATCGAGGCGTACATGGTGGCGTGCGCCGCATACCAGCCGCCGAGGGCGGCGTTGTCGCGCAGGAAGGTGTCGACGGCCGGGATGAACCGGTTGGTGAAGAAGACCACGGACGCGACCCCGGTGTCGGTGACCGCGTCGACGACGGCGCCCGCGGACTCGACGGTCAGCGCGAGGGGCTTGTCGAGCAGGAGGTGCTTGCCGGCTCGGGCGGCCCGCACGGCGAGGCCGGCCTGGATCTCCGGCGGGAGCGCGATCGCGACCGCGTCGACCGCGTCGAACAGCGCGTCCACGTCGTCGAACGCCGTGATCTTGAAGGTGTCGGCGAACTCCGCGGTCTTCGCCGGGGAGCGGCCCCAGACGCCGACG
Source organism: Dactylosporangium sp. NPDC049525 (assembly GCF_040676755.1). Lineage (NCBI taxonomy): Bacteria > Bacillati > Actinomycetota > Actinomycetes > Micromonosporales > Micromonosporaceae > Dactylosporangium > Dactylosporangium sp. NPDC049525. The sequence goes on from NZ_JBFAPO010000065.1 coordinate 21,137, forward strand.
AGCGTGGCGTCGGGGTGCGCCGCCAGGGCCACCGCCTGAGTCGTCGCAGCCCAGTGTCCCGTGCCCAGCACCCCGAATCGCATCCGGCCATTCTCCACGAACCGTCGGCCACGGCCGCAGGAGCCCCCGAAAAGGGCCCGGAACGGTCAGGACGGGCCGTGCTGGTCGATCCACGCGTCGATGCGCGCCCACCAGTCGTACAGCCAGTCGACCCGCTGTTCGTGACCAGCCGGTACGTCGGCTGCGTCCACGGACCACCAGCGCATCGTGATGGTGAGGTCGAGCGGGAGGTGCCGCCACAGGTCCGCGACGGTGAGCAGCTTGTCGAGGCCGGTGTGCGCGACCCAGATGACCCCGGCCTCGGGTGCGGCGTCGAGCGCGGCGAGGGTCCCGCCGGGGCGGGGCGCCAGGACGTGCCGCATCCGGGCGGCGCGTTCGGCCATCGCGTGCAGGCCGAGGTCGCGCAGCCGCTGGATGGCGCGCTCGCGTCGGGTGGGGGTGAAGTTGCCGCCCTCCGGGAAGAGCACGAGGACGTCGTTGTCGTCGAGGCCGGTCGCGAGGCGGGCGACGTGCGACGGGTCGCCGCCGCCGGCGGTGAGGAACTGGTTGGGCAGCCGGTTGAGCATGACGTCGATGACGGGGTCCCATTGCAGGGTGTCCTTGAGGACGATCCGCGGCTCCCGGTCGAACCAGTTGACCAGCGCGTGGATGAGCAGAAACGAGTCGCCCGGGCCGGCATGGCGGCAGAACACCAGCTCCGGCCGGCCCGGCGCAGCGACGTCGGGATCGGTGCCGACCACCGCCACCTTCACGCCCAGCGCCCAGCGGGCCTGCCCGTACAACACCCGCAGGAACCGGCCGGTGAGCACGTAGTGGATCCGTTGCAGCCGCGGCCCTCGCAACTTCCACCCGAACCCGCTGCCGACCCAGAGCCCGAACAGGACGATCAGCGCGACGGCTTCGAGCAGCAGGTAGACGGCGAGCATCCAGGTGACCCGCAGCGCGCGCAGCCGTCCGGAGCCGAACGGTGCGACGGCGGCGGCGATGAGCAGCCAGACCGGCATCGTGGCGAGCACCGCGAGGATGACCCCGAGGTAGATCGGGGCGAGGACGACGCGGCGCAGCCAGCGGGGTGGCATCACACAGCGGCTTCCAGGTAGGCGCAGGAGGCGTCATACGCGCGGCCGATGCGGGCCCGGGCAAGAGTCATGTTGCGGTAGGACAGCGGTGAGTCGTCGCGTGCGGTGCCGCCGCCGGTGGGTAGGACGTGGACCGTGACCTCGGGCGGCGCCTCGGACAGCTCCCGGGCGAAGCGGTGCCGGCGGGCGACCTCGAACGCGACCTGCGCGACCTCCCACGGCCGGCGCGGCGGGCGCAGCGGGCGTTCGATCCGGCCGACCTGCATGACGAAGACGGTCTTCGCGCCGAGGGTGACGGCGCGGCCGACGGGCACGGAATTGACGATCCCGCCGTCGATGAAGTGCTCATCCCCGAGGTGTACGGGTGGCAGCAACCCGGGCACGGCCGAGCTTGCCAGGACGGCCTCGACGAGGGGTCCCTTGTCGAACCAGTGCTCCGCGGCGCGTTCGATGCTGGCCGCGCAGCACTGGAACGGCACCGGCAGGTCGTCGAAGGTGGTGTCGGCGCCGAGCTCGCGGGTCAGCAGCCGCCGCAGCGGCGCCGGGGAGTGCAGGTGGGTCCGGCGGGCGAAGCGCCCCAGCTGCCGCGGCAGGGAGTCACCGTAGACGGTGCGGGCCTCCGGGGAGACCCACAGTTCGATCAGGCGCTCGGCGACCCGCTCGTCCGGGGAGGCGGCGACGGCCGCGCCGTTGAACGCGCCGATCGACGTGCCGACGACGAGGTCGGGGCGGATCCCGGCGTGCAGCAGGGCCCTGGCCATGCCGACCTCGACCGCGCCGAGGACGCCGCCGCCGCCGAAGACGAACCCGACGGGGCCGGGAAACCGTTCATGCACGGTTCTGAACGTAGCGCGACAAAGACGGCGACGCAGAAGTCGTCGGGCGGTAGGTCGGCGGCGGGCCGCCGCCCTGGCCGGGTGGCGGTGGCTGGCCGTCGAATCCGCCCGGGCCGCCGCCCGGCGGGGGACCTTCCGGGAAGTCCGGCGGTGTGCTCGACTTCGGGCGGTCCTTGTCGTCGGGCGGGTTGACCAGGTCCGTCATCGGCGGAAGGACGGCTCCGCGCCTGCCTTCGCCCCAGCGGGTGTCGCAGGCGACGCCGTTGACCGTGAAGTCGGTCGGCATGGGCATGACCCCGCCGGCACCGTTCATGCCGACGGTGAGCGCCTTGTCAGGTGGCAGGGCGTAGGCACCGGTCATCTCGACGCCGCCGCCGGTCCGCGACCAGGTGGCGATGCCGCCCGCGATCTGGGTGATCTCCTGCCCGCCAGGGAGCAGGAACTGCAGCAGCCACGGCTCGGCGGGGCGGTTGCCGGTGTTGGCGATGACGATCCGCGAGGCGAAGCCCCGGTCCACGCCTTCGGCCGGCTCGGGCCGGCTGAAGTAGTCGACGCTGCAGCCGGCTCTGGGCGCCCAGGGCCTCCACATGGCCAGCGCGCCCGCGCCGACGGCGAGGACCACGGCGACGATCGAGGCGGCGAGGGCGCGGCGGCTGCGGCGCCTGGCGGCCCGCCGGCTGCGCGGTTCGGTCACCTCGCGGCCGAACGTCGGCTCGACCGGCTGGCGGTGGCGCGCCCCGACCGCGGCGGGGACGTGCACCTCCTGGGTGGAGGAGCCGTCCTCCCCAGGTAGGACGACGTGGATGCCGGTGGCGGCGGCGAGGACCCGGGCGACCTCGACGGCGGCCGGCCGGTTCTCGGGGTCCTTGGCGAGGCAGCGGGCGACGAGCCGGCCGATCTCCGGCGGCAGCCCGGAGATCTCCGGCAGCGGGTGCGGGGGCTCGTACACGTGGTTGGCGATCATCTGGGTCGGCGTGTCCGCGTGCCACGGCAGCCGGTCGGTGAGGCACCGGTAGACGAGCAGGCCGACGGTGTACACGTCGGTCGCGGGGATGACGCCGCCGCCGAGGAGCCGCTCGGGTGCCAGATAGGCGGGGGTACCGAAGACGGTGCCGTCCTCGTCGTCGGGGTCGAACGAGCCGGTGAGCCCGGCGACGCCGAAGTCGAGGATCTTCGCGCCGGCGGCGGTGAGCATGATGTTGCTGGGTTTGATGTCGCGGTGCACGACGTGGCGTTCGTGTGCGGCGGCGAGACCGGCGGCGACCTGGGCGCAGATCTGGGTCGCGCGGCGCCACGACATCGGCCCGCCGCGCAGCCGGTTGGATAACAGCTCGCCTTCGAGGAGCTCCATCACGACATACGGGCGGCGGCCGTGGCGGCCCACGGTGAAGGCGTCACCGGCCTCGCCGTAGTCGTGCACGGCGGTGATGTTGGGGTGCTGGAGCCGGGCGACGACCTGCGCCTCGGCCCGGATGCGCTCCCGGTTGCCGGGTTTGTTGGCGAGTTCCTCGGCGAGGAGCTTGATCGCGACGTCCCGGTCGAGCACGAGATCCTGGGCCCGCCACACGACCGCCATGCCACCGGTGCCGACGGGTGCGATGAGCCGGTATCTGTTGCCGAGGACCTCGTCAGCCGTCCCGCTCACCCAGTCGCCGTCCTGATCGATTCCGGTCGCTGTACCCCCAGAGACCCTAATCGCGATCCCGTCGGGATGCGAGACCCCAAATGCGAACAGCCCCGGCAAACTTCCCGCCGGGGCCACTCAAAGATCGGACTTATATTGTCAGAAGGTTGCCGTCCGGCACGACAATCTGCGGCCGGCCGTGCTCAAGGACCGAAGCGGCCTGCTTCGCGGCGAAGCCGGGGGCCTCGGTGATGGCCGTGCGGTAGACGTCGGCGGTGTTGGCCGCGATGGTGGACCAGCCGTACTTGCGGCCGACCATCGTGCGGGCCTTCTTCGCGACCCGCCGGGCGAACGGCTCATCCTCCAGGAGGGTGCCGACGGATGCGGCGAGCGCATCGGGGCTCTTCGCCGGGAACGTGACACCGGTCTCACCGGGCTCGACGATCTCGGCGAGGCCGCCGGTGGCGGCGACCGCGAGGGGCGCACCCGCGGAGGCGCCTTCGAGGGCGACCATGCCGAACGGCTCGTAGATGCTCGGCACCACCAGGGCGTCGGTGGCCGCCATGAGCGCCGGCAGCTCGCCCTCACCCATGAAGCCGGCGAAGCTGACAGCCCGTTGCAGCCGCAGCCGCCGCACGTCCTCCTGGAGTTCGGCCCGGTGCGGCCCGTCACCGGCGATGACGACCCGCAGGCCGTTGTGCCTGGCGCGCAGCTCCGGCAGGGCGGCGATCAGGTCCTGCACGCCCTTCTCGTACACCAGGCGGCCGGCATACCCGAGGAGGGGGCCGTCGGCGGCGAACCTGGCGCGGGCGGCGTTGACGGCTCGGGACGGGGCCTTCCAGACGCTGGAGTCGACGCCGTTGGCGACGACGGAGACGCGGGCCGGTGCGAGGTCGAGCAGCCGGGTCACCTCCCAGCGCATGTACTCGGAGCAGACCACCACCCGGCAGGCCTCGTGCCCGAGCCACCATTCGACGGAGTGGATGCACTTGTTCATCTCGTCGGGCAGCCAGCCCTGGTGCCGGCCCGCCTCGGTGGCGTGGATGGTCGCGACCAGCGGCAGGTCGAGGCACTCCTTGAGGGTCACGGCGGTGTGCGTGACGAGCCAGTCGTGGGCGTGGATGAGGTCATACTCGCCGGTGGCCGCGGCGCGCAGGGCGGCCCGGGTCAGGGTGTGGTTGAAGGCCATCGTCCACGCCAGCAGCGTGGAGGTCGCCAAGGGGAACAGCGGCGGGTCCTCTGCCGCACGGACGATGCGGACGCCCTCGGAGTACTCCTCCAGGGGAGCGCCGGGTGCGTGCCGGGTCACGACGGTGACCTCGTGGCCCGCCGTCACCAGTGACGTGGCGAGGGCATGCACGTGCCTGCCCAGCCCGCCGACCACGACGGGTGGGTACTCCCACGACAGCATCAGGATCCGCATCGGTGTCGCCGCTTTGCCGATGGTCTGGTCCACGTGGCCGCCCCCACAGTTGAGTTTTCGATCAAAACGCCCGCCCAGGTACCCACGCGCGCCAACGCTGACACACGCAAATCAGACTCGCGTGTGACGAGGTGGGTGGGCTTGAGACTCATCCTGCCGGGCGAGAGTTACCAGGGAGGCAAATCTCATTTCTAGGGTGTAACGGTCAGCCGACATTCCGTCGGACTCGCAGGGTCTCCGCGACTGACCAGGCCTGAAACGGGCATCCGGTGGCCCCGTGCGGAGCGCTTCCGTCTGCTGTCTCGCTGACCGAACCTACACCCCACTCATACAGATGCGCCTCGATACCAGCCAACAACTCACGGTGATTTTTTGACTGACTGTGCCCGACCGCATCGATGTATGGCCCGATCATCCAGGGCCAGACCGTCCCCTGGTGGTAGGCCCGGTCCCGGTCCCCGGGAGACCCGCGGTGGGCACTGGTGAACGCCGGGTCGTCGACTGCGAGCGAGCGCGGCCCAAGCGGCGTGAACAGGGAAAACAGCGCCTCTGGTACCGACGAGCCACGCAACGGCCCGTGCGGCAGGCTCCACGCCAGCAGCTGGTTCGGCCGGGTCGCGGGGTCGTCGCCGTCGGGCCCGTCGACCACGTCGTACAGCGGCGCTGCATCCTGCACGTCGCTTGCAGCGTGCAACATACGGTAGCGGGTGCCGAAGCTCGCCGCAGCTCGTTCGCGGAGTCGGTGCAGCCCGGCCGCGTCGCCGCCGAGCCGTTCCTTGAGCCCCGCGACCGCGGCCAGCCCGTTGACCCACAGCGCGTTGACCTCGACCGGCTTGCCGACCCTCGGTGTGACGGGGATCCCGTCGACGCGGGCGTCCATCCAGGTGAGCGCGACGCCGGGGGCGCCCTGCGTGACCAGGCCGTCGGCGGGGTCGACGCGGATGCCGTAGCGGGTCCCGGCCAGGTGGGCGGCGATCACCTGCTCGAGCCCCGGCAGGACCTCCCGGGCCAGGTCCTCGTCGTCGGTGACGGTGACGTGCCGCTCGACGGCGTGCAGGAACCACAGCGTGCCGTCGACGGTGTTGTACTCCGTCTGCCCCGTGTCGGCGGTGTTGGCGAGCATGCCCTCCGACAGCGTCGCCGCGTAGGCGCGCAGCAGCTCGCGGCCCTCGTCGCACCAGCCGGTCGCCAGGAACAGACCCTCGTAGCTGATCATGGTGTCCCGCGCCCAGGTGCCGAACCACGGGTAACCGGCCACCACATCCGGCGCGCCCTGCGCGCCCGCGACGACGAAGGCGTCGGCCGCAAGTACCAGTGCCGCGTCCACCGCATCGGAAGCGTCGTGCGTCAACGACCGGTTGCGCTCCCTCGCCCGGTCGACGACCCGCTGTGCGCCGCGCGCCTCGCCGTCACCGGCCCACGCCTCCACCTCCAGGGCCTCGCCGGTGTGCAGCTGCGCGCTGAACTCCCCCGCGTACCAGAGGTCCTCGGACGCGTTCAGTCCGCGGGCCGCCTCTTCACGAGCGTAGGCACCCCGGTACCACTGACCACCCGGCTGCCAGGAAGGTCCGTGCAAGCGGAACGCCCGCTCGACGACGGCGCCGCCGGCCACGGACGCCACCGCAGGCGGCGGGCCGGACGCACCCCGTTCCCCGTGCGCGTCGCGCCAGGTGACGAGCGCCTTCAGCGTGAGCGTCACCGGGCCGGGCGCGCTGAGCACGCGGTGCACGACGCCGACGTGCGGGCTGCCATGCACCATCGCGATGCTGCGCTCCACGACGACCGGCCCGATCCGCCAGCGCCAGCGCGGCAGCCCGTCGACGAGGTCGAAGCGCTCCAGGAGGGTGTGGCCCTCAGGGCTCACCACGCCGCCGTCCCACTCATGGGTGGCGAGGGACACAGTGGCGCCCGAGGGCAGCGTCAGGACGGGGTCGAGCGCGGCCAGCCCGAGGTGCCGGCGGGCCGGCTGACCGGGCTCCGCGACCACGAGCAGGCCGTGGTACCTGCGGGTTCGCAGTCCCGAGACGGTGCCCATCGCGTAACCGCCGGTGCCGTCGGGCACGAGCCACTCACGGGTCGCTCCAGCCGACAAATCACCGCATACCTGCGCACCGAACACCACCATGGGCACAATCTTGATGGCAAGAGGTGGCAGAGTGCGAGCGACTCGCGACAAGATAATTGATCAAGGCAAGATTGGGGCTGCCGACAAAAGGCACGAGTGGGAGCGAAGCGAGCATGGGGGGTGTGGGGTGGCGCAGCCCCCTACGAGACCGCGGCCCGCTAGGGACGGGGAGCTAGAAGCAGCCATCAGACTAGTTCAGGACCGCGCTCAACTTGGGCGAAACATCTGCGACGGAGAATGACTTTCGTGATCGAGGACGATGGGAACGCTGAACGCCGCCGGCTCGCTGAGGCCGACAGCGGGGAGCGCCCATGGCGGGGCTGGGGGCCCTACCTGTCCGAGCGCGCCTGGGGCACGGTCCGCGAGGACTACAGCGCCCACGGCACGGCCTGGGACTACTTTCCGCACGACCAGGCCCGCTCCCGCACATACCGGTGGAACGAAGACGGCATGGCCGGCATCTGCGACGACCGGCAGACGTTCTGCTTCGCCCTCGCCCTGTGGAACGGCAAGGACCCGATCCTCAAGGAGCGGATGTTCGGTCTCGGCGGCGACCTCGGCAACCACGGCGAGGACGTCAAGGACTATTGGTGGTACCTGGACTCCACCCCCACCCACTCTTGGATGAAGTGGCGGTACCACTACCCGCAACAGGCGTTCCCCTACGACGACCTGGTGGCGGAGAACTGCCGCCGCGGCCGGGACGAGCCCGAGTACGAGCTGGTCGACACCGGCATCTTCGACGAGGACCGCTACTGGGCCGTCGAGGTCGACTACGCCAAGGCCGGCCCGACCGACATGTGCATCCGGATCACCGTGAAGAACATGGGTCCCGACCCGGCGACGCTGCACCTGCTGCCGACGCTGTGGTTCCGCAACACGTGGGCGTGGGGCCTACCCGGCCGCGACTACATGCCCGAGATCCGCGCCAAGGACAACGGGCTGCTCGCCGAGCACCGGCTCCTGGGCCGCCTCGCGCTCACCGGCGACGGCGCGCCCCGCCCGCTGTTCTGCAACAACGACACCAACGGCGACCGCATCTGGGGCAAGCCGGGTCGTGAGTACCCGAAGGACGGCATCAACGACCACATCCTGCACGGCAAGGACACGGTCAACCCCGACCTCGTCGGCACGAAGGCCGCGCTGCACTACCTGATCTCGGTGCCGGCCGGCGGCACCCACGAGATCCGGCTGCGGCTCAACCTCAACGCCCCCGGCGCCAAGGACCTCGCCCCCGCCGACCTGCGCACCGACTTCGACACGACCATGTCGCGACGCGCGAGCGAGGCCGACGCGTACTTCGACGCGCTGGTCCCGCCGACCGCCACCCCCGAGGAGGCGATGATCGTCCGGCAGGGCGTCGCCGGGCTCATGTGGGGCAAGCAGTTCTTCCACTTCGACGTCGCCCGCTGGCTGGAGGGCGACCCCGTCTCCGAGCCACCACCCGACAGCCGCCGCCACGGCCGCAACAGCCACTGGTGGCACATGAACAGCTGCGACGTGCTGTCGATGCCCGACCCGTGGGAATACCCCTGGTATGCCGCCTGGGACCTGGCCTTCCATTGCGTGGCCATTGCTCGCGTCGACCCCGGGTTCGCCAAGGATCAGCTGTTGTTGCTCCTGCGCGAGTGGTACATGCATCCGAACGGCCAGATTCCCGCCTATGAGTGGGCGTTCGGCGACGTGAACCCGCCCGTGCACGCGTGGGCCGCGCTGCGGGTCTTCGCCATCGACGGCTCCAAGGACTTCGACTTCCTCGCCCGTGTGCTGCACAAGCTGCTGCTCAACTTCACCTGGTGGGTCAACCGCAAGGACGCCGAAGGCAACAACGTCTTCGAGGGCGGCTTCCTCGGCCTGGACAACGTCGGCCCCTTCGACCGCTCGGCCGCCCTCCCCGTCGGCGGCCGGCTCGAACAGTCCGACGGCACGGCATGGATGGCGATGTACGCCCTCAACATGCTCGACATGTCTCTCACCCTCGCCGTGCACGACCGCGTCTACGAGGACATCGCGGCGAAGTTCCTCGAACACTTCGCCTACATCGCCGACGCTGCCTACGAGTTCGGCCTGTGGGACGAGGAGGAGGCCTTCTTCTACGACGTCCTGCGCACCGCCGACGGCCAGCGCATCCCGCTGAAGGTCCGCTCCGTCGTCGGCCTGCTCCCCCTCACCGCCACCACGATCATCAGCTCCTCCACGCTGCGCCGCCTGCCCGACGTCGCCGCCCGCCTGCGCTGGTTCCTCACCAACAAGCCCGAGTACGGCGACGTGGTCGGCGCGAAGAAGAGCCGCGGCGGGCAGCAGCTGCGCCTGCTGTCGATGGTCGGGCCCGACCAGCTGATCCGCATCCTGCAGCGCATGCTCGACGAGGAGGAGTTCCTCTCCCCGTACGGCCTGCGCACCCTGTCCCGCGCGCACAAGGACGAGCCCTTCACCGTGCACGTCGGCGAGGCGGACTACACCGTCGGCTACGAGCCCGGCGAGTCGACCAGCGGCCTGTTCGGCGGCAACTCCAACTGGCGCGGACCGATCTGGTTCCCCGTCAACTACATCCTGATCGAGGCGGTCCGCCGCTTCTCCGAGTTCTTCGGCGACGATCTGCAGGTGGAGTACCCGGCGGGCAGCGGCAAGATGGCGACGCTCGGCGCGGTGGCCGACGATCTGTCGCGACGGCTGGTCAACCTGTTCCGCAACGACGACGCGGGCCGGCGGCCGGTGTTCGGCGACGTTCCGCTGTTCCAGAACGACCCTGCGTGGCATGACCTGTTGCTGTACTACGAGTACTTCCACGGGGACACGGGGGCGGGGTTGGGTGCGGCGCATCAGACTGGGTGGACGGCGCTGGTCATCGACTTGATCCTGAACCTGCACGCGCCGCCGCATCCTCGGCCTGCTGATTACTGAGGGTTTGTCCACCCCCAGGATCGTGTGGTCGTCTTCCTGTTGAGGTTCGCGTGGGGGTACGCCGCCTGGACTGATTCCTGGTGTAGGTCCTCGTAGGTCGGTGGTTCCGCGCAGCCTTCGGCCGCGCGAATGGGTGGCGTGGTTGCGGTCCGTGCCGTGTCGAGGTGATGCCAAGCCAGGTCCGCGCTCACATGGTCCAGCGCCGTCGAGGTCATCATTCGGTGGTGCCACACCGTCGCCAGTTCAAAACCGAACAACCCGAACGATCTCAGGGGTCAGGGCCCCGCAGATCTTTCGGGTTGTTCGACCGATGATCGATGGTTTGTTTTTTTGGCCAGCGGCGGTGTTGTAGCACCGAATGATGCGCTCGACGGCGCTGGATCATGTGCGTGCGGACCTGGCTTGGCATCACCGCAACTACGGCACGGACGGTGCCCGCGCTACCCCATCGCGCGGCCGGAGGCTGTGCGGAACCACCGACCTACGCGGACCTGCACCAGGAATCACTCCAGGCGGCGTACCCCCACGCGAACCTCAACCGCAAGACGACCACAGGATCTTGGGGGGTGAACAGGTCAGCATCAGAACAGCCGAGCCCGATGACGCTCAAGAAACGCCTCGACATGCTCGGCGTGATCAGGCCGGCTCAGCAGAAACCCCTGCCCCAACCGGCACCCCGCCGCCCGCACCACGTCGACATGCGACTCCGTCTCCAACCCGCACGCGATCACGTCGATCCCGAGCCGCCGCGCCAGGCTGACCACCACGTCGACGATCGGCGTCGACGGCGCCCGCTGCCCCGCCGGCTCACTGAAGAGCACCTGGTCGATCTTCAACACGTCGACCGGCAGCCGGCGCAGGTGGCCGAGCGCCGTCGGCCCCGTGCCGAAGTGGTCGATCGCCGTGCGGACGCCCAGCGCACGGAGCCCGGCGAGCTGCTCCACGGCGCCGGCGTCGTCGGGCAGGGAGGCCTCGGCAACCTCGATGATCAGCGACTCGGCGGGGACGCAGTGGGTGTCGATGGCGGTGGCGACGGTGGCGAGCCAGCCAGGTGCGGCGAGCTGGCGGGCGGAGGCGTTGACCGACATCCACAGGTCGCGGCCGTCGGCGCGCCAGCGGGACAGCTGGCGGCAGGCGTGGTGCAGGGCCCATTCGCCGAGCTCGTCGGCGAGGCCGAGCTCCTCGGCGACCGGGAGGAACTCGTGCGGCGGCACGACCCCGAGGCGCGGGTGCCGCCAGCGCAGAAGGGCCTCGGCGCCGACGGGGCGGCGCAGGGTGAGGTCGACGACGGGCTGGTACACGAGGTCGAGCTCGCCGCGGCCGACGATGCCGGGCAGCTGCTGCTCGAGGTCGGTACGGCGGACGAGGGCGGCCTCGAAGGACTTGTCGTAGCACTCGACGCGACCGCCGTCGCGGCCCCGGGACAGCTGCCGGGCGCGGCGGCGGGCGATGTCCGCGTGGCGGATGGCGTCCTCGGCGTCGGTGGCGCCGAGGAGGTCGGCGACGCCGACGTCGGCGGTGAGGTGCACGGTGTGACCGGGCAGGTGGAACGGCTCGGCGAAGGCGGTGGCGAGGCGGGTGGCGAGCGCGAACGCGTGCACGAGCGGCGCGTCGGTGAGCGCCGCGAACCCGGCGCCGGTGAGGCGGGCGGGCAGGTCGTCGCGGCCGACGGTGGCGCGCAGCCGGCGGGCGGCCTCGATGAGCACGGCGTTGGCGACCGTAGGGCCGTGCAGGTCGGCGACGCTCTCGAAGCGGTCCAGCTCGGCGACGAGGATGGAGCCGGTGCCCGTCTGGCGGGCCTCGGCGACGGCGGTCAGAAACTTGCGCCGGTTGGCGAGGCCGGTCTGGTCGTCGGTCCAGGTGACCTCGTCGAGGCTGCGCTGCAGCTGGGCGCGGTCGCCGACGTCACGGAGGTGGACGACGACGCCGGCGACCTCGGGGGCGGCGCGCTGGTCGCTGACGGTGGACTCGGTGTCGCGCCAGCGGCCGAAGCCGTCGCGGAGCCGGGCCTGGACGAGGGCGTGCTGGCTGCCGGCGAGGACGGCGTGCAGCGCCTCGGTGGCCGGGCCGACGTCGGCGGGGTGCAGCAGGTCGGTGAGGGGCCGGCCGAGGACGTCCTGGTCGGAGAGGCTGAACTGGCGGGCCGCGGCCGGTGACTGCCACCGCACGACGAGGTCGGCGTCCAGGACGATGGTGACGTCGGTGGAGCCGGCAACGAGGGTCTTGAAGTGCGCCTCGCGGATGGCGAGGGTGCGGGCGTATCCGCGGATGTCGCGGGCGGCCAGGGCCTCGCGGAGCGCGACGGCGACGACGGCGGCGAAGCCGAGGCCGATCGCGGCCCGGTCGAAGCCGCCGCCGGTGAGCAGGTGCAGCACGGACACCGCGACGGCGAGCAGCGCCGGGCCGATGAGCAGCGGGTAGCCGGCGAGGGTGCCGCTGCTGTCGGCGGCGTGCGGGCTGGTCGGCGCGTCCTCGGCGCGGCGGGCTCCGGTGAGGATGAGGAACGGGCCGGCGATGAGGGCGAGCCCGGCGGCGATGAGGCCGGCGGTGACCCAGCCGGCGGTCGGGCCGACCGGGTCGTCGGGGCGGCGCAGCGCGGACAGCACGACGGTGAAGACGCCGAGGCCGACGATCGACAGGGCGGCACCGCCGGCGCAGGCGAGCGCGGCGGGGCGGTGCCGGGCCGCGCGCAGGCCGGTGACGACGGCGACGGAGACCGCGACGCAGCAGGTGACGGCGACCGTGAGTGGCAGCGGCCCGGCGAGGGCGGACGCGGCCGGCGCGGAGGCGAGGACCCAGACGCTGTAGCACAGGGTCACGCCGATGCCGGCGCCGTCGAGGAGGCGGCGCAGCCGGGCGCGGACCGTCGGCGCGGTGCCGGGCAGCAGGAGCAGGCCGAGCAGGAACGTGGGCGTGGCGACGAGGGTGGTGACGGCGGCGACGAGGCCGGGCGCGGCGATCGACGAGGTCAGCGCCGCGAGCACGGCGGCGGCCAGGCCGACGCCGGTGAACAGGGCGCCCATGCCGAGGAACCCGGCGCCGCGGCACGGCCCGAAGCTGCGCCGGCCGTGGTGGATGCGCAGGGCGAGGCGGATCAGCGAGCCGGCGTGCACGAGCGAGCCGACGGTGACACCGGCCGCGACGGCGCCGAAGGACAGCACCGGCCCGGAGGAGGCCGCAGCGCTGAACGCGGCCACCGCGGTGACCAGGACGAGCCAGAACATGCGCGGGTTACTGACCACGATCAGTGTCGCTTTCGCGAGGCAAAAAGCACGGGGGGATTCGTGCTCAAGGCGCTCAACGATCCGGTTCACGCGACGTTACTGCCCGGTTGTGACAATCTCGTGGACCGCGGCGAGCCGGGCCTTGCGCTGCTCGTCGGTGACCGCGCCGCGGGTCAGCTCGTCGAGCAGCAGCCCGTCGATGAGGGCGATCGCGAGCCTGGCCCGCTCCTCGGAGCCGAACAGCGCCTTCGCCCGCTCCACGAACCCGCCGGCCAGGCGGGCCGCCGAAGGGCCGAGCTCGGCGCGGGCCTGCGGGTCGAGCATGAGCATGAAGCGGGCGCGGGTCCGGGCCGCCCGAGGACCGGCCCACGTGGCCAGCACCGTGGCGAGGTCCTCGCCGGTCGACTCGTGCAGGTCCAGGTCGGCGATCCGGGTCAGGGCGGCGGTCAGCAGCGCGGGCCGGCTCGGGAAGTGGTAGCTGCAGGTGCCCTGGGGCAGCCCAGCGCGGGTGTCGACGGCCCGGTGGGTCAGCGCCCGGACGCCGCCGGTGCCGAGCACGTCGATCGCGGCGTCGGCCAGGCGGGTCTTGCGATCCGCGTCACGAACGTTCACACGCGAATGCTACAGGTGTAGCGTCAGTTACTACAGCTGTAGCAACGGCAGACGGAGGCGGCAATGCGCGCGATCGTGATCGGCGGCGGCATCGGCGGGCTGGCGACGGCCCGCGGACTCGGACGGCAGGGCTGGGACGTCACCGTCCTGGAGCGGCAGCCGGACCTGCGCCAGATCGGCGCCGGCATCTCCCTGTGGCCCAACGCGATGCGGGCGCTGCATTACCTCGGCATCGGCGACGCCGTCGAGCGCGCCGGCGGCCTCGTCCGGGGCGGCGGGCTGCGGACCTGGGACGGCCGCTGGCTCAGCCGGGTCGAGGTGGCCGCGCCACCGGTCATGGTGCACCGCGCCGACCTGCACGAGATCCTGCTGGACGGGCTGCCCGCGACCGTCCGCACCGGGCACCCCGTCACCGACGTCCACGCGCTCGGCGACGCGGACCTCGTCGTCGGCGCGGACGGCATCGGCAGCGTGGTCCGGGCCGCGTACGCGCCGCAGGTCAAGGTCCGTGACAGCGGCCAGGTGTCCTGGCGGGCGGTGGTCGACGCCGAGGTCGACGGCAGCGGCGAGACCATGGGCCCACGCGGCTGGCGCTTCGGCTACGCGCCGACCGGCCCGGGCACCGTGTACTGGTACGCCGCCGCGCCCGGCCCGCTGCGCACCGGTACACCGGCGGAACAGCTCACCGAGCTCGGAAAGCAACTCACGGGGTGGCACGACCCGGTCCGCCGGCTGCTGGCCGCGACCACGCCCGGGCAGCTGCTGCACCACCCGCTGCTCGAGCTGCACCCCGTGGCCCCGATGCACTTCGGCACGCGGGTGGCGCTGGTCGGCGACGCCGCGCACGCCATGACGCCCAATCTCGGCCAGGGCGCCTGCCAGGCCCTCGAGGACGCAGTCACCCTCGCCCTCCTGCTGCCGAAAGGCGCTGCGGTGATGCCGGCGTTGCAGGTGTACGACCAGCAGCGCCGCCCCCGTGCCGCGGCAGTGTCGCGCCGCTCACGGCAGGTCGGACAGCTCGCCGGCGCACGGGGCAGGCTCACCGGCGCCCTGGCCCGGACCCTGCTGCGGCTCACCCCGGACCGCATGACCGCGGCCGCCGCGCAGCGGGTCGCCGGCTGGACCCCGGACGACGTGCGGATCCCCTCGGACGTCAGGCCGGCAGCCGCGCGCCGTTGACCTCGTCGCGGCCGAGCCAGTGCCGCAGCCGGTGCCGCAGCCCCTTGGGCTCCGGCACGTCGTCGCCCACGATGTCGGCCACGACCGCGGTGATGTTGTCCGGGCCGCCGGCCCGCATGGCGAGGTCCACGAGCCGGTCGGCGCACTCGCCGACGTCGTCGTATTCGCGCAGGACCTCCTCGATCGTCTCGGCCCGCAGCACCCCGGACAGCCCGTCGCTGCACAGCAGGTAGCGGTCGCCGGCGCGGGCCGGGACGACCGAGTAGACCGGGTCGGTCGGCTGGCCCTGCAGGACCCGGCTGACCAGGGACCGCTGCGGGTGCGTCGCGGCCTCCTCGAGGGTGATGCGGCCCTCGTCGACCAGCATCTGCACATACGTGTCGTCGCGGGTGACCTGTTCGAACTCCTCGCCGCGCAGCAGGTAGGCGCGCGAGTCGCCGATGTGGACGAGCCCGACCCGCTCGCCGGAGAACAGGATCGCGGTGAGGGTCGTGCCCATCCCCAGCTTCTCCGGGTCCGCCTCGACCTCGTCGCGGATGCGCCGGTTGGCGTCGGAGACGGCGGTGCGCAACGCGGTCAGCAGGTCACTGCCTGCGAACTCCTCGTCGAGGGGGGTCATCGCCTCGATCGCGAGCCTGCTGGCGACGTCGCCGGCCGCCATGCCACCCATGCCGTCGGCGACGGCGAGGAGCCGGCCACCGGCGAACATCGAGTCCTGGTTGTTGCTGCGGACCATCCCGACCTCGGTCCGGGCGGCCCACTGGAGCGCGAGGGGGCGCGGCTGCGACTCTTCCATGGCCGTCAGCGTGCCCGACCGACACACACAGCGTCTGTACGCACTTCTGCGTATCGTGGCCGCATGCCTGCGACCCCGTTCATCGGCCGAGCCGACGAGCTCGCCGAGATCGTGGGTGCTTGGGCGGCCCAGAACGGGGCGGTGACCGGGCGGCCGGGGCCACCGGCAGGGCCCGCCGGACCGCGGGTCGTGCTGGTCACGGGCGAGGCGGGCAGCGGCAAGAGCAGGCTCGTCGCCGAGGTGCTCGACCGGCTGGACCCGCAGCCGCCGGTGGTCCTCGCGGGTGCCGCCCGTACCCTCGGCGCCGCACCGCACGACTGGCTGGCCTCCGTCCTCAGCGGGCATCCCCTCGACGGCGGCGTGCCACCCGAGCTCGCACAGCGCTCCCCCGCACCCGGCGCCGGGACCCGGCTGGCGCCCGCCGCGATGCTGCGGGCCGCGGTCGACGTGGTCCGGACCCTGCTGGACGGTCGCTGCGGCGTCCTGGTCGTGGAGGACCTGCACGACCTCGACCCGGCCAGCCTGACGCTCATCGGCGAGCTCGCCGCGACCGCCGCCCTGCCGGCGCTGCTGCTGGTCACCAGCCGCCCGCCGCAGGAGGCCGCGTTCGCGCCGGCCGCCGCGCGGACGCTGCGCCGGCTCGGCGGCGCACCGTCGGTGGTCCGGGCGCACCTGGCGCCGTTCGACGCCCGGGAGACCGCCGAGCTGATCGAGGCGCACCGCGGCGGCGCACCGCCGCCGGAGACGGTCCGGGCGATGCTGACCCGCACCGGCGGCAACCCGTTCTGGCTGACCGAGCTCGTCACCGCCCGCGGCGACCTGGCCGGCGCCCCGCTGCCCGCGCACGTCGCCGGCCTCCTCGTCGAGCCGCTCGCCGGTGAGCCGGCCCTCGTCGGGCGGGTCGCCCGCGCCGCGGCGCTGCTCGGCGACCCGGTCGAGACCGACGTCCTCGTGCACGTGTGCGAGGGCGAGATCGAGCCCGCGCTGCGCCGGCTGCTGGACCTCGGGATGCTGGTCATCGCGCCGGACCTGGCGCCGGCCGGCCCGCTGCGCTTCCGGCACCCGCTGCTGCGTGAGGCGCTCGCCCGCAGCGCCCTGCCCAGCGAGCGGGCGCGGGTGCACGGCCTGGCCCGGGCCCTGGCCGTCGAGCTCGGCGACGACGCCGCCCTCGCCAGGCACGCGGCCGCCCTCGGGCGGCTCGGGGAGGCCCGTGCGGCAGCGGTACGGGGTGCGCAGGCCAACCTCGCCGCCGGCCTGCCGGACGCCGCCCTCGACCTGGTCGACCTGGGGCTGCGGGCCGGCGACCCCGGTGATCCGGCGAGCTGCCGGGCCCTGGCGCGGGTCGGTGCGGCGGCGGCGTTCGTGGCGGGCCGGTTCACCGTCGCGGAACGGCACGCGGCGGACTGGCTGCGCCAGGCGACCGGCCCGGCCGAGACCTCCGACGCGCACCGGCTCCTGGCCGAGATCCGCTGGTGCCTCGCCGACCGGGCCGGTCACCTGGCCGCCCTCGCCGACGCCCGCGCCGCCCTCACCACGGCGGCCGACGGGGCCGATGGCGGCAGCACGACCGGCAGCGCGACCGGCGACAAGACCGGCGACGGGACCGACAGCGGGACCGGTGACGAGGACTGCGGCGGGATCGAGGCGGCGCTGGCGCGGCAGGCGGCGGCGGAGGCGGCGAGCGCGCTGCGCACGACCGAGCCGGCCCGGGTGGTGCCGCTCGCCGAGGCCGCGATGGTCGCCGCCGAGCGGACCGGGGAAAGCATCGCGTCGGCCGGCGTCACGCTCGGCACGGCCCTGGCGTTCGGCGGCGCGCACGACCGGGGCGTTGCCCTGCTGCACGCGTGCCGGCAGATCGCCGAACACGACCGCGACCCGGTGACCGCCGGCCGGGCCGTCAACAACCTCGTGGCGGTCAGCCTGCCCCGGCTCGGCGACGTGACCGGCCGGCGGCTGTTCGACGAGGCGATGACCGCGATCGACCGGTCCGGCCTGGAGTTCTGTGCGGGCCGCACGACCGCCCTCGGCGTCGCGCACGCGTTGCGGACCGGGGACCTCGCCCGCGCCGAGACCCTCGTCTGGTCCCGGCTGCCGATCGAGACCGACCCCATCGAACGGGTCCGGTTCGCGGCCACCGCCGGGCTCCTCGCGGTCGAGCGCGGCGACGACCCGCTCGCCGTCCGGCTCCTCGCCCGCGCCGACGGCGAGGGCCGCGACGTCGGCCTCGTGCGGGTGCTGCGGGTGGCGGTCGCGGCCCGCGGCGTCCACCCCGTCGACCCGGCGCTCGCGCTGGCCGAGTGCGTCGGCCGGTGCCGCCCGGCCCGCCTGGTCGAGGCGGCGCGGTGGGCCCTGCACGGCGGGGTGCCGGCCGCGACGGTCGAGGACCTCGTCGGCGACGCGGTCGGCGCGGCACCCCAGTTGCGGCTGCTCCTGGCGGTCGCGGCGGGCCGGGACGCCGCCGCCGTCGACCTGCTCCCCGCCGCCCTGCACCACGGCGACCCGGCCGGCCCGAACCACGGCGACCCAGCCGCGCCGCATCACGGCGCCGCGGCGGGCAACGGCGGGAGTGGCACCGTCGAGGTGGTGGAGGCCGCCCCGTACGACGCCGCGGTGCACACCGCCGCCGCGCACGCCCTGCTGCGGCTCGGCCGGGCCGGCGACGCCCGCCAGCACGCGGAACGGGCGGTGGCGCTGCTCGTGCACTGGCCCGGCTGGCGACTGACCGAGGCGGAGACGCTGCTGCACAGCCTGCGGGCCGGCGGCGACCTGACCGCCCGGGAGATCGAGGTCCTCGGCTGCCTCGCCGCCGGCATGTCCAACCAGCAGGTGGCCAGCTCCCTGGGCATCTCGATCCGGACCGTGACGGTGCACGTGTCCAACCTGCTGCGCAAGACCGGCGCCGCGTCCCGCACCGAGGCCGCGCTGTGGGCGGTCCGGCACCGGGTCATCACACCCACCTGATCAGGTCAGCGACGCACCGAAGACGGCCACGGCGGCGTCCAGCTCCTCGTACGCGGCGGCGGTGGTGATGGACGCCTCGCGCCGGCGGTCCAGCAGCTGGCGGCGCAGCATGTCGATCCGGTGGGCGGCGTCGGGCGGCACACCCATGATGTTGTTGACCTGGTTGCGGATGTCCTCGACGACGTCGGAGCGGATCTCGCCGGCGGCGGCGCGGCGGTCGACGACGTCAAGGACGGCCGCGCCGGCCTGCTGCGGCGTGAGCCTCGCCGCCGACGCCGACGGGGATTGCGTCTGCGTGCCCGGCGTGGCACCGGGGGAGGAAGACGTGCGCCCCCGGGTCGGCGACGGGGTGGCACCCGGCGACGGCTGGACCGTGACCGCCGGCGGGATCGACACCACAATGCTCACCGAAGGTGCCGGGGAGACGGTGTCGCGCCGTACGCCGTCCCGCCACACGTAGCCGAGCCCGGCCAGTACCGACGCCGTCAGCACAACGGCGAGCGCTGTGGCCCACCTGCGCCGCCCGCGCTCGGCCGACGACTCCAGGATGGCGGCGACCTCCGCGGCGGTGGGGCGTTCGGTGGGGTCGGTGGCCAGGCAGCGCAGGCACACGGACGCGACGGCCGGCGGCAGGCCGGGCACGGCGAGGTTCGGGCGGTGGTCGGCGGCGACGGCGCGTTCGAGCTCGTCCCAGGTGCCGGCCGGCACGGGCGGCGCGCCGGTGAGCATCTCGAACAGCAGCACGCCGAGGGCGTACACGTCGGTGGAGCCGCTGGCGGGCGCGCCGACGAGCCGCTCCGGCGCCACGTACGGCGGGGTGCCGAACGTCAGCGTGTCGCGCTGGCCGACGTCGGCGGCGATGCCGAAGTCGAGCAGCTTGACGCCGTCGGTGGTGAGCATGACGTTCTCGGGGGTGACGTCGCGGTGCACGACACCGCGGCGGTGCGCGGCGTGCAGCACGTCGGCGACGGTGGCCGCGACCGCGACGGCGTCGGGCACGGGCAGCGGGCCCTCGGCGAGCCGCCCGGCGAGGGAGACGCCGTCGAGCAGCTGCATGACGACGTAGGCGGCGATCCGCCCGTGCGGGGTGACGGTCTCGCCGTAGTCGTAGACGCCGATCGCGTTGGGGTGCTCGATGCGTGCGGCGGCCCGGGCCTCGCGCCGGATCCGGTCGCGCTGGCCGCCGTCGGTGCCGATGGGGCCGTCGAGGACCTTGACCGCGACGGTGCGCTCCAGGGTGCTGTCCCAGGCCCGCCACACCACGGACATGCCGCCCGCGCCGACGGGTTGTCGCAGAATGTACCGGCGGGCCAGGACGTCGCCCTGCCGGAGCTGACCGTCATGCATCACGTCGTTAGCTTGATGCCCGCACGACGAGCTCGGTCGGCAGCACGGGGCAGTCCTGCGAGCCTTCCAGCAGCAGCGCGGCGGCGACCGCGCCGAGTTCGGAGACCGGCTGGCGCACGGTGGTCAGCGCCGGCGTGGTGTAGGTCGCCAGGGGCGCGTCGTCGAAGCCGACGACGGCGACGTCCTCGGGGACGCGCCGGCCGGCCTTGCGCAGCGCCTGCAGCGCGCCGGCGGCCATCGCGTCGGAGGCGACGAAGAGCGCGTCCAGGCGGGGCATGCGGTCCAGCAGCCAGGCGGCGGCGTGGCCGCCCGAGGCGGTGGTGAAGTCACCGTAGGCGACGACGGGGGCGCGGCCGGCGGTCTCGAGCGCGCGGCGGTAACCGTCGAGGCGGTCCGCAGCGGCGGGCGAGTCGGGTGGCCCGGCGATGGTCGCGATGGCGCGGCGGCCGCGCAGCATGAGGTGCTCGACGGCCTGCCGGGCGCCGTCGTGGTTGTCGACGTCGACGAACGGGATGTCCAGGCCCTCGGCCGGGCGGCCGGTGGCCCGCAGCGGCACCCGGGACGCGGCGAGGGACACCGCCAGGGGGTGGCTGCTGTGCCCGCCGAGCAGCAGCACGCCGCCGACGCCGCCGGTGGTCAGGAACTGGGTCGCCGACGCGATCGTGCCCCGGGTCGCGGACATCGTCAGCAGCGGGACGCCGTGGCGGGTCAGCTCCTCCTCGGCGCCGGCGAGCAGCCGGGCGGAGAAGGTGTCGTGGAACAGCCGGGCGGTGGGCTCGAAGACGAGCGCGGCGACGGGCAGCCGGGAGGACAGCCGGTCGGGGCGGCGCGGCCCGCGGTGGCGGACGTAGCCGAGCTGGGCGATGGCGTCGTGCACCGACACCCGGGCCGAGGTGCTGACCCTGACCCGGCCGGTGAGGACGCGGGACACGGTTGCCGCGGAGACCCCCGCGGCGGCGGCGACCTCGGTGACGGTTGGCGGCGATGGCTCGTCAGTCATCCCGTCTCCTGTGGGAGCGATTCCTGCGGCCAGCGTCAGCCACCGTTACCCGGATGTCAACTATGGGTTTCGATCGGCTGTGCGGTTCCTTTGGTGCAGCCGACATATCCGTATTTATCGTATCGACACGGGCTGTGGCAAACGTCGCTGGGACTTCCGCGACCGGGACCGAATAGGGAATAGTCGGCGATTGTGTCGGAGATCGAGCTTGGCCGCAGGGTGCTGGAGCGCTTCCTGCTGGTCCGCCCGATCGCCCGCGGCGGTATGTCGCTCGTCTATGAGGCGGTCGACCTGGAGCAGCTGCGCCCCGCGGCGGTGAAGGTCCTCGCGCCTGCGTTCGTCAACAACAGCCGCGCCTGCCATGCGGCCCGCCGGGAGCCCCTGCTCATGCAGCGGATGCGGCACCCGACCGTGCCCAAGATCTTCGGGTACGGCGAGCTCGACATCGGCCGCGCCAGCGTCCCGTGCGTCGCGATGGAGCTGCTCAACGGGGTACCGCTGACGAAACGCCTGGCCGAGGGGCCGCTGCCGTGGCAGCACGCCGTCGAGATCGCCGCGTCCGTCGCCGAGCTCCTGGCGGTGGCGCACCGCCGGGGCATCGCCCACCGCGACCTGACCGCCGACAACGTCATGCTGACCACCGCCGGCGTGAAGATCATCGACTTCGGCCTGGCGGTGCCGTTCGCGCACCCCGCGGCCTCCCGTGTCGGCGAGGCACCCGCGTGGGACGTCTACGCGCTCGGGGTCCTGCTGTACCAGATGCTCACCGGGCGCTCACCGCACGCGCCGGGCGCCAGGTTGCTGCAGCCGGTGGCCACGCCGGTCCTGCTCGCACCCGGCCTGCCACGCTCCGTAGCGGAGCTGTGCCGCCAGTGCATGGCCAAGCGGCCAGCCGACCGGCCCGAGAGTGCGAGGGTCGCCCTGTCGCTCTGGGCGGAGTTCGCAACCGACTGGCAACACCCAACCTCCTTTACTGAGAGCTACCGCACACGGTCGCACCACTCTGCGTAACTGCCGAGTTTTGCCTGCGTAAGCGCTCTGTCAGGTCGTTGGACGGACTTGGCCCGCTCGGGTGCATCCGACCATGCTCACCCATTGTGATTGCCCCTCGGCCGTTCCAAGCTTCTCGGACAAGGTGCACAACGGTTGCCATCAAGGAGCCGGGAGCACCGCCGGAGAGATAGCCGAGGGGAAGCTGTCATGTCAGGTACGAAGGTCACCGGCGTCATCGTGACCGGCGGATCCACCGCCGCGTCGCTGCCAGTCACCGGAAGCCCGGTCTTCGCCATCGTCGTCGCAGGTGTCGCGCTCGTCGTCACCGGCTTCCTGATGGTGCGGGCGTCCCGCTTCAACCGCAGCGCAGCCTGACGCATGACGGCGATCCTTCTGGTCGGCTTCGCGCTGTTGACGCTCTGGCCGGCGTACAACCTGGCGCTGGTGGCCTTCACCACCAGTGACTCGGCCACCGCCGGCCGGCGTCGCCGGCGCGATGCCGTCGCGCCGAACGAGCACGAACCGCTGACCTTCTGGATCGTCGTGCCCGCTCTCAACGAGGAACGGGTTGTCGGCCGGACCGTCTCCGCCGCACTGGCGCTGGCGGGCCCGGCAGGCACACGCACCAGGGTCCTGGTGGTCGATGACGGATCGGACGACGGCACCCCGGACGTCCTGGCCGCCATCGACCACCCGGGTTTGACCGTGCTGCGCCGGGACTTCCCCAACGCCCGCAAGGGCAAGGGCGAGGCGCTCAACGCGGCCTTCCGGGCGATCCGGGACCGGACCCTGCAGGCCGGCGAGGACCCGGCGCTGGTCGCGGTCGGCGTCATCGACGGCGACGGGCGGGGCAGCAGCAACATCCTCACCGAGGTGTCGAAGCAGATGCGCGACCCACAGGTCGGCGCGGTGCAGACCCGGGTGCGCATCCACAACCGCAACCGCGTCCTGGGCGCCGTGCAGGACCTCGAGTTCGCCGCCATCGCCAACGCCAGCCAGCTGCTTCGCAACGCCGCGGGGACGGTCGGGCTGGGCGGCAACGGGCAGTTCGCCCGGCTGTCGTCGCTGATGCGGCTCGGCGACGCGCCCTGGTCGCACTGCCTGGTCGAGGACCTGGAGCTGGGGCTGCGCATGCACCTCAACGGCGAGCGCATCCGGTACTCCTCGATCGCCAACGTCAACCAGCAGGGCCTCGTCGACGTGAAGCGGCTGCTGCGGCAGCGCACCCGGTGGGCCCAGGGCAACCTGCAGTGCGTCGGCTACGTGCCGAAGCTGATCGCCTCCCGGAAGATCCGCAACCACGCCCTGCTCGAGATGCTGTACTACCTGCTCGCGCCGTGGATGAACGCCTTCGGCACCGCCGCGGTCTTCGGCCTCTGGGCGGTCGCGATGTGGCGGCTCGTCCCCGGCCACGGACGGACCATCATGATCCACTCGTGGGCGCAGATGGGCCACGTCGCACTCTTCTGGGCGCTCGGCATGACCGTCCCCGGTCTCGTCTGGGCCCTGGTCCACCGCATCCAGCTCGGCGACGAGAAGCTCTGGCGACTGCTGGTCGCCGCCGTCGCGTACCCCTTCTTCCTCCTGCTCGGCCTGGTCAGCACCTGGCGGGCGATCGGCCGGCAGATCAGCCGGCGACAGGCCTGGGCGAAAACCGAACGCCTGGTCGAAGAGCCGGTTCTCTCGTAAAGGACGTCAGCACATGTCTCCCGAAGTCTTCCTCATCGCCGGTACCCGTCCCGAAGCCATCAAGCTGGCGCCCGTCGCCGCCGCGATGCGTGCCGCAGGCCGGCTCACCCCGGTGCTGGTCGCCAGCGGGCAGCACCCGACGATGGTGACCCAGGCCCTCGACGCGTTCGACGTCCAGGCCGACGTGACCCTGCCGCTGCAGCGGGTCACCGGCAGCCAGCCCGAGCTCCTCACCGCGATGATCTCCTCGCTGGACGCCCTCCTGGAGGAGCGCAAGCCGGCCGCGGTCATCGTCCAGGGCGACACCACCACGACCCTCGCCGGCGCCATGGCCGCGTTCTGGCGGCGCATCCCGGTCGTGCACCTCGAGGCGGGGCTGCGCTCCGGCGACCTGGACTCCCCGTTCCCGGAGGAGGCCAACCGCAAGCTCGTCGGCCAGCTCGCCGCGCTGCACCTGGCGCCGACCGCCCTGGCCGCGACGAACCTCCTCGACGAGAGCGTCACCCCGGCGAACGTCCTCATCACCGGCAACACGGTGGTGGACGCCGCGCTCTCCGTCGCCGCGAAGCAGCTGCCGTTCGAGGACGCCCGCATCGCCGCCGCGGTGGACGCCGCCGAGCACGGCAACGCCCGCCTGATCCTCGTCACCGCGCACCGCCGCGAGTCGTGGGGCGAGCCCCTGGACCGCATCCTCAGCGCGGTGCGCCGCCTGGTCGAGGCGTACCCGGACATCCGGGTCGTCCTGCCGGCGCACGCCAACCCCGCGGTCCGCGCCCAGGTCGAGGCCGGCCTCGCCGGGGTGCCCCGGGTGACGATCACCGACCCGCTGCCCTACCCGGCCCTGGCGCGGCTGCTGTCCAACGCGTACCTGGCGCTCACCGACTCCGGTGGCATCCAGGAGGAGGCGCCCTCGTTCAAGGTGCCGGCCCTGGTCCTGCGTGAGGTCACCGAGCGCGTCGAGTCGCTGCACGCCGGTTGCGCCAAGCTCGTCGGCACGGATGAGGACCTGATCGTCGCCGAGGCGGCCCGCCTGCTCGACGACCCGATCCTGCGGCAGTCGATGACCGCCAACGGCAACCCCTACGGCGACGGGCTCGCCTCGCAGCGCACCGAACAGGCCGTCGCCGCGATGCTCGGCCTCGCCTCGCACCCGGCCCCGATGCCGACCACCGTCTCCGTCTGACCTTGAGGGATTTGTACGACATGCGTAAGTTGCTCAGCTCGCTCGCCGCCGTCACCGTGGCCGCGTCACTCGCCCTCACCGCGCCGGCGTCACCGGCCGCCGCGGCCGTCACCCCGCTCGCCCGCTCCGGCGCCGGCGCCCCCGGCTCCAACGCCGCGACGAAGACGCTCGTCCTCTACGACAACACCGGCCCGTACTCCTGGCTCGGCGAGGACTACGGGATGATGGCGACGAACCTCGTCTCGCACTTCGGGTCCTGGACCGCGCACCCGGTCGGCGGCTACAAGGCCGGTGAGATGGCGGCGTACTCGGCGGTCGTCTACGTCGGCTCCACCTACGACGAGGCGCTGCCGACCGCGTTCCTCGACGACACCCTCGCGGGCACCAAGCCGGTCCTGTGGATGTACAACAACATCTGGCAGCTGACCGCCCGCTCCGCGGACTTCGTCGCCAAGTACGGCTACACCTGGAAGGGCTACGACACCTCGGCCGTGTCGCAGATCGAGTACAACGGCACCACGATGACCCGCGACGTGCGCAACGGCGGCGGCATCATGGACTACGTCATCTCCGACCCCGCCAAGGCCGTCCCGGTCGGCACCGCGGTGCGCGCCGACGGCACCACCTTCCCCTGGGGCATCAGGTCGGGCAACCTCACCTACCTCGGCGAGATCCCGCTGTCGTACATCACCTCCAACGACCGCTACCTGGCGTTCTCGGACCTGCTCTACTCCGTCCTCGCCCCGCAGGCCGCGGCCCGGCACCGGGCCCTGGTCCGCATCGAGGACGTCGGCCCCGACGCCGACCCGGCCGAGCTGCGCGCCGTCGCCGACTACCTCTCCTCCAAGAACGTCCCCTTCACCGTCGCCGTCTACAGCCGCTACCGGGACCCGAAAGGTGTGAACAACAATGGCAAGGCCGAGGACTACACGCTGCGCCAGCGGCCACTGGTGGTCAGCGCCCTGAAGTACATGCAGAGCAAGGGCGGCACCCTGCTCCAGCACGGCTACACCCACCAGCTCGACGCGCTCAACAACCCCTACGACGGGGTCAGCGCCAACGACTTCGAGTTCTTCATGGCCCACGTCGACGCCAGCGACGCCGTCATCTACGACGGCCCGGTGAAGAACGACTCGGCGCTCAACGTGACCGCCCGCGTCCTGGCCTCCCGCGCCGACTGGATGCTCGCCGGTCTCAAGCAGCCGACCATCTTCGAGTTCCCGCACTACGCCGCGAGCGCCCTGGACTACAAGACGATCAACACCCTCGTCGGCGTCCGCTACGAGCGCGGCCTCTACTTCCCGGGTGTCCTGTCCGGCGGCACCGTCGACAACGGCACCGCGCACATGGTCGGGCAGTTCTTCCCGTACACGGTCCGCGACGTCTACGGCTCGACCGTCATCCCGGAGAACATCGGCAACATCGAGCCGGAGCCGTTCAACCAGCACCCGGCCGTCCTGCCCGCCGACCTGATCGCCAACGCGAAGACCAACCTGGCCGTCCGCGACGGCGTGGCGAGCTTCTTCTACCACCCGTACCTCGGCACGGCGTACCTGAAGCAGACCGTCGAAGGCATCCAGGGCCTCGGCTACACCTTCGTCTCCGCCGCCGCGATGTCGTAATCCCCTCGGGTTACACGAAAGCCGGGTCCCGTTCGCGGGGCCCGGCTCTCGTTGTGCCGTCAGGTCTCGAGCAGGAGGTCGGGCATGAGGCGTTCGATCGCATACAGGTCGTAGACGCGGCGGACCTCGGCGATCAGGCCGGTCGGCGTCAGCACCAGGAACTCGGCCAGGCGGAACTGCTCGGTGCCCACCGCGCAGTCGTAGACGAGGGCGACGCGCAGGTCGATCACCGTGCGGGAGAAGACCGAGACCGAGGTCAGGGCGGCGGCGTAGCCGGTGAGCTTCTCGATGAAGTCGCCGTCGGGGTCCAGGTTGGACTCGACCCGGGCGCCCGCGGCGAGCAGCGTGAACAGCGCGCTGGTGCGGCCGGTGGTCCAGGCCGCGACCCAGCGCGCGGCGACATCCTCAACAGCGGTCGCGTCCATCACGCGTCATCCTGCCACGAACGAAACCACGGCCGCCCCGGGGTTCTCAGGAAAGCGCTTTCCCCTTATCCTCGGGGGCATGTTGCGCATCGATGACGGGCTCGCGCCCAAGGATCTGCTGCCCGCGGTCGGGCGGATGTGGGAGCTGTCCGCCGGGAAGATCGACGCGATCGACGCGTCCAACCCGCCGGGCGGCAGCCAGGGAGCACCCGTGTTCACCGTCGAGGGGCGGTACACGGCCCGCGGCTGGACGGAGTGGACGCAGGGGTTCCAGGTGGGCTCGGCGCTGCTGCAGTTCGACGCGACCGGCGACCGGCACTTCTACGAGCAGGGCCGCCGCCACACGATCGGGGTGATGGCACCGCACGTCAGCCACGTCGGCGTGCACGACCACGGGTTCAACAACATCAGCACCTACGGGACGCTGCGCCGCCTCATCCTGGAGGGCCGGGTCGACGACGCGGACCGGGACTTCGCCGAGCTGGCGTTGAAGGTCAGCGGCGCGGTGCAGGCCGCCCGGTGGAGCCGGACCGCGGACGGCGGCGGCTACATCTACTCGTTCAACGGCCCGCAGTCACTGTTCGTGGACACGATCCGCTCGTGCCGGTCCCTCGCCGTGGCGCATCAGCTCGGGCACGTGCTCATGGGTGAGCACGACGAGCGGATCGACCTGCTGGACCGGCTGCTGATGCACGCGCAGAGCACCGCGAAGCACAACGTCTACTTCGGCGAGGGCCGCGACACGTACGACATCCGCGGCCGCACCGCACACGAGGCGCTGTTCAACGTCAACGACGGGCGGTTCCGGGCGCCGAGCACGCAGCAGGGGTATTCGGCGTTCTCGACGTGGACGCGCGGCCTCGCCTGGGCGATGCTGGGCTTCGCCGAGCTCCTCGAGTTCCACGAGTCCGACCTGTTCCGGACCGC
The DNA here is from genome assembly GCF_040676755.1 of Dactylosporangium sp. NPDC049525. Lineage (NCBI taxonomy): Bacteria > Bacillati > Actinomycetota > Actinomycetes > Micromonosporales > Micromonosporaceae > Dactylosporangium > Dactylosporangium sp. NPDC049525. The sequence continues at coordinate 49,146 of NZ_JBFAPO010000065.1, forward strand.
GGCGCAAGCGACGTGCGACTTCTACATCGAGCACTCCCCCGCCGACGGCGTCCCGTACTGGGACACGGGCGCGCCGGGCCTGGTGCACCTGGACGTGGACGCGCCGGCGGACCCGTTCAACGCGTTCGAGCCGGTCGACTCCAGCGCCGCCGCCATCGCCGCGCAGGGGCTGCTGCGCCTCGGCCGGGCCACCGGGGAGGACCGGTACACCCAGGCGGGGCTGACCGTCGCACGGACGTTGTTGCAGGAGCCCTACCTGTCCACGGATCCCCGGCACGAGGGGCTGCTGCTGCACTCGGTGTACCACCGGCCGAACGGCTGGGACCACGTCGCGGCGGGTCAGTCGGTGCCCAACGGCGAGTCCAGCATGTGGGGCGACTACCACCTGCGGGAGCTGGCGCTGTACGTCGGGCGCCTGGTCGACGGCCCGTACTACACGTTCTTCGGCGGTGCCTCCTTCGGTGGTGCCTCGTGAGCGCGGCGCTGGTGACCGGGGCGTCGCGCGGGATCGGGCGGGGCATCGCCATCGCCCTGGCGGGCGCCGGGTTCGACGTGGTGGTGAACTACGCGTCCAACCTCGCCGCCGCGCAGGACACCGCCGCCGAGATCGAGAAGCTCGGCGTGCAGGCCGTCCTCGTCCGTGCGGACGTCGGCGACGCCGAGGACCGGGCAAGGCTCGTGCACGAGTCGCACGAGGCTTTCGGCCGCCTGGACCTGCTGGTCAACAACGCGGGCGTGGCGCCGTCCGTCCGCGCGGACCTGCTGGAGGCGACCGAGGAGTCCTTCGACCGGCTCGTCGGCATCAACCTCAAAGGCCCCTACTTCCTCACCCAGCACGTCGCCCGCCGGATGATCGAGACCGGCGTCGCCGGGAAGATCGTCACGATCTCGTCGATGAGCGCGTACACGGCGAGCGTGAACCGGGGCGACTACTGCGTGACGAAGGCCGGCCTCGGCATGATGACGAAGCTGTTCGCGGCGCGCCTCGCCGAGCACGGCATCACCGTGTTCGAGGTCCGGCCCGGCATCATCGCCACCGACATGACCGGGCTCGTGCAGGCGAAGTACGACAAGCTCATCCTGGAGGACGGCATCACGCCGATCCGGCGGTGGGGCACACCCGAGGACGTCGGCCGGGCGGTGGTGGCGATCGCCACGGACCTGCTGCCGTTCTCCACCGGCCAGGTCATCGACGTGGACGGGGGGTTCCACCTGCGGACCTTGTAGGCGCCACGTCGGCGGCGGCTCGGGAGCGCAGCAGCTCGTGCACCGCCTCGATGTCGGCCGGGGCGGTGCGGGACGCGCGCCAGTACATGACGCCGGTGGGGACGAAGAAGACCTGGAAGGCGGCGAGGCCGACGGCAAGGTTCGTCGGCGGCGGGAAGCTGCGTGCGAGCGCGGCGAAGACCGCGCCGACGAGCCCGTTGCCGGCGGCCCGGCCGACGCCGTTGACGAGGTTGCCGAGGGAGTAGACGGTGCCGCGGTGCTCGGGCGGGTTCACGTCGGCGATGAGCGCGAACCAGTTCGGCGAGTTCGCGGACGTGAGGGCGAGGGCGAGCAGCGCGCACAGGAACGCCGCCAGGAGGCTCGGCGTGGTGAACAGCGCGCCGAGCACGAGCGCGGTCGACGACCGCCCGTCCGGGGAGGGCAGCGTCAACGGGGCGAAGAACAGCACGACGTACAGCGGGACACCGGCGAGGATGCCGATCGCGGCGACCTTCGCCCGCCCGCCGGGGTCGCGCCGCTGCCAGCGGTCGCCGAGCATCCCACCCACGACGGACAGCACCCCGCCGAGCTGGAACAGTGTTGCGAGGATGCCACCGATCTGGATGGCGGACTGCTCGTCGTAGCCCTGCGCCTCCGCCTTCGCCTGGAACAGCCGCGGCAGCCACACCAGGGAGCCGAACGCGGCCTGCGCGGTGAGCCCTTGCAGGATCAGCCAGACGTTGGTCCGCCGGGCGATGATGCCGGGCAGGTCGGCGCGGGAGATCCGGTGCTCGTACTCCTCGCCGGCGGCGAACACCGCGGCGAGGTCCGGTTCGCTCTGCCCGCGGCGGATGTCGGCGGTGGTGAAGTACGCGATCGACGCGAGGACCCCGAGGCCGGCGAGGACGTAGAACGGCCGCCGCCAGTCCGCGCCGCCGAGCTGGCTGGCGACGAGGACCCCGGCCAGGGTCCCGATGCCCTGCGACAACCCCCACAGGCTCATCACCAGGCCGCGGCGGCGGGGTGAGATGAGGTCGCTGACGACCGAGAAGCCGACCGAGCCGACGGCGCCGAGCCCGATCGCGGCGACCAGCTGCGCGGCGAGGAACGTCCAGTAGCCGCCGGCGAGGACGGTGCCGACCGTGCCCGCGGCCCAGATGAGGGTGCCGACCATGAGGACGGGCTTGCGGTCGGTGCGGTCGCCGGCGTACGCCCAGCCGACGGCGGCGACCGCGGTCACGAGGTACCCGACCGCGGTCACCACGCCGAGCGCTCCCTCGCCGACGCCGAGGGAGCGGCTGATCGGCGAGTAGAGCGGCGGCACCAGGCTGATCGCCACGTTGTCCAGCGACGCCAGCACGATGAAGACGGCGACGCTGTAGACGCGGTGGAAGCTCACCTGCGGACGGTAGCCCGTCTCGCCGGCGGGGGCGACGTCAGCCCGTCTCGCCCGCGACGGCGAACGTCCGCAGTTTCTGCACCGCGAGCGCCGTCATCCCGATGGTGAACACACCGGCCATCACGAAGCTCACCGGCACCGACACCGAGCCGGCGAGCACGTCCGTGGGTGCCAGCCAGTCGACGATCGTCTTGACGTACTGCTGGATGCTGAGCTTCGCCGTGCCCGACATGATGTTGCCGAGCAGCCCCTCCCAGAGCACGACGTACACCAGGCCGAGCAGCACCGGGCGGCGGGTGATGACGCTGATTGCGAGGAACAGCGCGCAGTAGGCCAGGGCGCCGACGAACGCGCCGACGACGAGCGCGAACGCCAGGGGTGTCGAGTCGGCGAGCAGGCCGACCACGAACAGCGGCACCCCGGCGAACCCGCCGGTGACCCCGACCGCGACGGCGAGCTTCGTGAACACGATCTCGGAGCGAGGCAGCGGCTTGGACAGGATGTGCGTGATCGTGCCGTCGTCGATCTCGGAGCCGAGCACGCCGGTGCCGACGATGAGCGCGATGACCGGCAGCACGGCGGCGAAGCCGAGGCCGACGATGACCGGCTCACCCCATTCCGACGGCGGCTCCCCGAAAGCCCGGGCCGCTGCGGCGAAGCCGGCGAGGATGATCGGCAGCGGCACCAGCAGCCAGATCCGCCGGCGGCCGAGCAGGCCGCGCAGGGTAATGCGGGCGATGGTCGGATTCATCAGGCACCCACCAGGTAGGAGAAGACGCTTTCCAGGGACTCGTCGGCGGGCAGCAGCTGGCGCACCCGGACGCCTTCCTTCAGCGCGATGCGGGGCAGCGCGCGGGTGAAGGTGCCGTAGTCGGACGCGCGGACCTGCAACCCGGTCGCGTCGATGTCGACACCTGCGACGGATGCCTGGCCGATGAGCGCCACCGCGAGGCGGCGGTCGTCGCTGGACTTGACGGTGAACATGTGCGGCCGGTTGGTCATCAGCCGGCGGATGGTGCGGAAGTCACCGGAGGCGGCGAGCCGGCCGGCGACCATGACCTGCACGGTGCCGGAGACCTGCTCGACCTCCTCCAGGATGTGCGAGGAGAACAGCACGGTGCGGCCGTCGTCGCCCATCTTGTGCAGCAGGTCCATCATGTGGAAGCGCTGGCGCGGGTCCATGCCGTTGAACGGCTCGTCCAGCAGCAGCACCCCGGGGTCGTGCACGAGGGAGGCCGCGACCCGGATCCGCTGCCGCATGCCCTTGCTGTAGGTGTCGATGCGCCGGTCCTGCGCCGGCTCCATCTCCACCATCGCCAGGGCGCGGCGGGCGGCCTCCTCCGGGGCGGCGAGGCGGAACAGCTTCGCGCTGGCGACCACGAACTCCTTGCCGGTCAGGAACCCGTGCACGGCCTCGCGTTCGCTGACCAGCCCGAGGGTGCGGTACACGTCGGGGTTGCGCCATGCCGGCGCGCCGTCGACGGTGAGCGTGCCCTTGGACGTGGCGAGGAAGCCCGACATCATGTGCAGCAGGGTGGTCTTGCCGGCGCCGTTCGGGCCGAGCAGGCCCGTGACGCCGGGGCCGAGGGTCATCGTCACGTCGTTGACGGCGACGACGTTGCCGTACCAGCGCGACACGTGCTGCAGTTCGACGGTGCCCATCAGGCGGCCACCTTCCGGTAACGAAGGAGCAGGAGCGAGATGCAGCCGGCGAGCAGGACGAGCGTGGCGGCGCCGTAGGCGGGACCGTAGTCGCCGATCGGCATGGGATCGGCGTCCGGCGTGCCGAAGAGCCACTGTTCGACGCCGATGAGCAGGGTCATCGGGTTGACCAGGAACGCGAGGCTGGCCAGCGCGCTGCCCTCGCCGCCGATGACGTTGAGGATGCCGACCATCGGCGCGGTGATGATGAACACGCCGACGATGAACGCCGCCGCGAACGCCCGCCGGCCGGTCAGCGACGCGACGAGCAGCGCGATCGCGGCGAGCACCAGCGCCCGGATGACGGCGCCGCCGAGGCCCGGACCCATGTCGCCGAGCTCCTTCATGGCGCCGCTGAACCCGTCGGTACGGGTGAAGATCGCGCCGATGTAGATCAGCAGCTGTGGCACGGCGAGCAGCAGCAGGACCACGGTCGCCAGCGCGGCGTACTTCGCCAGGGCGTAGTCGGTGCGGGCCAGGGGCCGGCTGAAGTACAGCGGCAGCGTCCGGTCCCGCAGGTCGCGGGAGACCAGCTCGGGCGCGACGATGGCGAGGAACAGCATCACCGGGAACGAGATGGTGGCCGCGAACCCGCGGTAGCTGATGAACGACTGGTCGGTGAGCGACCGGACCGCGATCTCGATCACGGCGACGCTGAGCGCGATGCCGATCACCAGCCACGGGAAGATCTTCGCCTTGGCGCCCCGGCCGATGCCGAACGCGGTGCGCAGGCTCTGCTCGTACAGGGAGCGGTTGGCGTACCAGCGGCCGAGCCTCGGACCCTTGTACCGCTGATAGCCGATGTCATGGATGACGCTAGTGGGCTGCGCCATGGCCGACCTCCTGTGCTGCTGCCGGTCCGGTCACGGACGGGGTCTGGAAGAGCTCAGCGACGCGGTGCCGGCGCTGGTCGAGGCGGTGCAGCGGCAGGTCCAGCTCGGCGACGGCGACGAGGATCTGGTCGTACACGTCGTCGTTGTCCATCGGCACCATGAGGGCGGCGCCGTCACGGGTCACCGGCAGGCCCTGCTCCGTGAGGCGGGCGACGAGCAGCTCGACGCCCTCGCTCACCTCGACGGTGAGCACGTCGCGGCTGGTCGTCATGTCCGACACGGTCGCGGAGCGCAGCAGCTTGCCGCCGTCGATCGCGATCAGCGACGTGCAGATCCGCTCGACCTCGCCGAGCAGATGGGAGCACACGACGATGGAGATGCCGAACTCGGTGCCGATGCGGTACACCAGCTCCAGCATCGCGTCCCGGCCGGCCGGGTCGAGGCCGTTGGTCGGCTCGTCCAGCAGCAGCAGGTCCGGGTCGTGCGCGAGGGCCTGAGCCAGTTTGACCCGCTGCTTCATGCCGGTCGAGTAGCCGCCGATCTGGCGGTACCGCTCCTCGTACAGTCCGACGTGCCGCAGCGCCTCCGACGCCCGTTCCCGGGCGGCATTGGCGGGCAGCCCGCTCATCCGCGCCAGGTGCGTCACGTACTCGGCGGCCGACGTCTCGCTCGGCAGGCAGTCGTGCTCCGGCATGTAGCCGACCCGCTGCCGTACCTCGACGGACTGGGTCGTCGGGTCGAGCCCGAGCACCCGCAGCTCGCCGCCGGACGGCCGGAGCAGGCCGAGCATGATCTTGATGAATGTGGACTTGCCGGCGCCGTTCGCGCCGACCAGCCCGATGATCCCGGGCTCCACCGCCAGGGAAAGTTCCGAAAGGGCGGTGACGCCACCCCCGTAGCGCTTCGTCAGCGCACGCGTCTCGATGAGTGCCACGTCGCCGACCTTACGGACCGTAAACCCTGAGGACTATCCGGAACGCACCTGAACCCGGCCACTTAGGGGTTCAACCTGAGATCATCCTCAGGTTCCGGCCGTGACGGCCTGAGATCCTCCTCAGGTTCACCCCGCGGCAGTCGACGTTGAGGCGTGGATCTGCCCCTGCTCCGTGTCCGGCGCAGCATCGAGTGGGCCGGCCTGATCAGCCGGTTCGTCTCCGTGCTGTGGGTGCTGTGCTCGGTGGTGCTGCTCCCGGTGCCACTCGCGACAGCCCTGTGGGCGGCGCCGCTGCTACTGACCAACGTCGTCGCCTGGTACGCGCTACGCAACGTCGGACACGTCCGGTACCCCTGGATGAGCGCCGCACTGGTGGCGATCGACACCGCGACCAGCATCGGCGCGGTCATGGCGACGACCCGCTGGACCGACGTGGATCTCTGGCCGATCTTCGTCATCTCGATCATCGTCGGCGCGTTCCGCAACCAGCTCGCCGGCGCCCTGCTCACCTGGCTGGCAACCTCGCTGAGCTGCATCGCGCTGTTCGCCTGGGCCGGGCCGATCGCAGGCCACCCCCTGCCCAGCGAGCTGGTGAGCCTGGCACCCGCCCTGCACCTGGTCGTGGCCGTCCTGGCCGGCCTGCTGTCCCGCGGCCACCGCAACCACCTGCGGCAGCTCGGCGAGGCCCGCGGCCCGCGCGAAACTGCGCCAGCACGCCCTGCACGACCCGCTGACCGGCCTCGGCAACCGCAACCTGCTCGACGAGCACACCCGCACCGCGCTCGTCCCGGGCGTGCCGGCGTCGGTGCTCGTGCTGGACCTCGACGGGTTCAAGGCCGTGAACGACACCCTCGGTCACGCGGCCGGCGACGAGTTGCTCCGCGTCGTCGGCGCCCGGCTGCGCACACACGCCCGCGAGGGCGACCTGGTCACCCGGCTCGGCGGCGACGAGTTCGTGGTCCTGCTGCCCGGCACCACCGCCGGCGTCGCGGCCGAGGTCGCGGCGCGGCCGAGGTCGCGGCGCGGCCGAGGTCGCGGCGCGGTTGCGCTTCGCCCTGCTGGCCCCGATCCACATCGACGGGGAGACCGTTCAGATCGACGCGAGCATCGGCGCGACGACGGCGACCGCGGGCACCCTCGACGCACTCCTGCGCGCCGCCGACGCCGACATGTACCACGAAAAGGCGAACCGCCGCCACCTGAGCCACGTCACGGCCCCGCCCCTCAAGGCGACCGCCGACGGCCCTGAGGCAGTGCGCGGCGGGCAGCTTTCACCAGCACCCTAACATCCGCCGAAAAATCGATCTCCAGCTCGTCGCACTCCGTATTTTACGCTGACGGAGCGTGATACCAGGCACCTGCCAGGCTACTGCGGGCACAACCGGAAGGATCCCCGGGGTCGGGGCACCGGAGATCCTTCGGGTTGTGCCGAGCAAGGCGGCGGTGACGCGCGGTTGGACGCGCGGTTGTGGGGATGCTCCTGGGAAACGGGCGGACCCCGGAGGTGCGCGCCGGGCGTATCATCAGTCGCATGTCGTGGTCGCTGACCACCCTTCTCGCCGCCTGGTCCTCCGTGACCTCGCCGGCCGACGCCGTCGCCGTGGCGACGGCGGTCCTCACCGCGCTCGCGATCGTCCTCGCGGCGCGCCTGCTCACCGGCGCGCCCACAGCGGCGCGGCGTGTCGTGCCCGTCCCGGCCCGGGCCCGTTCCCGGCGGGCGCAGCCGACCCGGGCGATGGACCCCGACGCGGCCGGGCGGCCGCGGCCCCGTGCACCCGGACAGCGGTAGTCCCTCCCGACTCCCGTTTGTCCGTTTCCGCGCGCCCTCCACCCACCGCCGCTGAGGTCCAGCCTCACTGAGGCCAGGTTCCGACCGGCCACTGAGACCCGGCCCCAGGCCGGCCTCACCAAGCCCAGCCCCAGGCGAGGCTCAGCTGACCCTGCGCGGCGGGCGGTGCGTGTGCGCGTCCCAAGCCGAAGGGCTCCCGTCGTGCTGCACCATGTCCTCGTCCTGCTCGCCTCCACCACCGGCTCCGTCGCCGCTGCCATCGTCATCGCCACCATCGTCGTCCGCGCGGCGCTGCTGCCGCTCAGCCTGCGGGCGTACCGCGCCGAAAAGGTCCGGACCAGGCTCGCGCCCCAACTCGCCGCACTGCGGGAACGGCACGGCAAGGAGCCCGCCGTCCTCGCCGAGAAGACCACCGCGCTCATGCGGGCCGAAGGGTCCGGGCCCCTCGCGGGCATCCTGCCGATGCTCGCCCAGGCGCCCGTCATCTGGCTGCTGTACCGCGAGTTCAGCGGCGACGCGGTCCGCGGGCACACCTTGCTCGGCGCCGACCTGACCGCCCGGCTCCTCGATCATCCGGCGCTCCTCGCCGGCTGGCTCATCGTCGCCGCCCTCGCCGCGATCGCGGTCTGGAACGTGCGGCAGCTGCCCGAGGGCTCGCCCGGGTTCGTCCGGGCGCTGTCGTTCGGGACCGTGGCGTTCGCCGTCCTCACCCCCGTCGCGGCGGGGATCTACCTGGTCACCTCCGGGCTGTGGACGGCCGTCGAACGCGTCGTCGCGAGGCGGTGAACCACAGCGTCGCGTGGCGATGGACGACAGCGCTTTTGCACGTACCTAGGGAAAGTTTTTTTGGTTTGTAGAAAAGTTCGGTTGCCACTGGCGGAAGGAGGGATATCAGTTCTACGCTGCCAACTCAGCGACAATCGGCGATGTCGCCCACAAGATCGTCACACAACTCCAACCGCCATGGGAGGGCCCGGTGCAAACGGGTGTGTGGCTGGTAGGCGCGCGCGGTTCCGTCGCCGTCACCAGCATCGTCGGCGCTGCCGCTGTGCGCGCCGGGCTCACCGAGCCGATCGGTTGTGTCACCGAGCATCCGGTGCTGCGCAGTCATGCGCTGCCCGGGTTCGGCGACCTCGTCTTCGGCGGCCATGACGTCGCCACCATCAGCGTGGTGAAGAAGGCCGAGGCCCTGGCCGAGGCCGGGGTCGTCCCCGGCCGGCTGGTCGCCACCCTGCACTCGGAGCTGGCGGCGGTGGACGAGGAGATCCGCCCACTGCCGCACGGCACCGCGGCCGAGGTCGCCGCCGCCATCACCGCCGACCTGCTGGACTTCCGGCGGCGGCACGACCTGGCGAGGGTGGTGGTCGTCAACGTCGCCTCCACCGAGGCCGCGGCGGCGCCCCACCCGGCGCACGCGAACCTCGAATCGCTGCGCGACGCTCTGGACTCGCTGCCGCCGAGCTCGCTGATGGCGTACGCGGCGTTCGAGGCCGGCTGCTCGTTCGTCGACTTCACCCCGTCGACGGGCGCCCGCCTGCCAGCATTACGCGAACTCGCGCAAATCCGGAATATCCCTTATGCCGGCCACGACGGCAAGACCGGCGAGACGCTGATCAAGTCGGTGCTCGCGCCGATGTTCGCCATGCGCAACCTGCGGGTCAAGTCCTGGTCCGGGACCAACCTGCTGGGTGGCGGCGACGGCGCGACCCTCGCCGAGCCGGCCGCCAACGCGGCCAAGTCGGCCAGCAAGCAGCGGGTGCTCAGCGAGACCCTGGGATATCAGCCCGACGGGCACACCCGTATCGAATACGTGCCCGACATCGGCGACTTCAAGACCGCCTGGGACCTGATCACCTTCGCCGGGTTCCTCGGCACGCCGATGCGGATGGAGTTCACCTGGCACGGCTGTGACTCCGCCCTCGCCGCGCCGCTGGTGCTGGACCTGGCCCGGCTCACCGCCGCCGCACACGGCGCCGGACGGGTGGGGCCGCTGACCGAGCTCGCGTTCTTCTTCAAGGACCCCCTCGGTGAGGTGGACCACGCGCTGGGCGCGCAGTTCGAGGCCCTCGCCGCGTTCGTGCGGTCGCTGTGAGGCCCGACTGGCGGACACTCGCCGAGCTGGTGCGTGCCCCGGCCGCGTTGAGCGTGCCCGGTGACGTGGTCGCGGGGGCCGCGGCCGCGGGGTCGCTCGGGCCGCGCACACCGCTGCTCGCCTCGTCGTCGGTCCTGTTGTACTGGGCGGGCATGGCCGCCAACGACTGGTCGGACCGGGAGCTCGACGCCGTCGAACGTCCGGAGCGGCCGATCCCCTCGGGCCGGATCGCGCCGCGGACCGCGTTCGGGGTGGCGGCCGGGCTGACCGCCGCCGGGGTCGCGCTCGCCGGGCTCGCCGGGGGTCGCCGCGCCCTCGCCGTCGCGGTGCCCCTGGCCGGCGCGGTCTGGGCCTACGACCTGAAGCTCAAGAACACCCCGGCGGGACCCGCGGCCATGGCCACCTGCCGGGCCCTGGACGTGCTCCTCGGCGCGAGCGGCGGGCGGCTGCGGTCGGCCGCGTTCCCGGCCGCGACCGTCTTCGCCCACACGTACACGGTGACCGCCCTGTCCCGCGCGGAGGTGCACGGCTCCACGCCGGCGTTGCCGGCCGCGACCATGGCCGGGTCCGCCGCGGTGGCTGTGGCCGCGGCGCTGCCGTCGCGGCCCTTCGGTTGGCGTTCGCTCGTCCCGGTCGCATTGTCCGGTTGGTACGCCAGACGCTACGGCAAGGCGCAGCTGCGGGCATTCGAGAAACCGACCGCGGGCAACATCCGGGCGTCGGTCGGCGCCGGGATCGTCAACCTGCCGACGCTGCAGGGCGCGCTGACCGCACGGGCCGGCGCGCCGATCGCCGGGCTGGCCGTCGCGGCCGCCGCTCCCCTGGGCCGGCACCTCGCGAAACGGCTGTCACCGACATGAGCCTGCGGTTCGGGTACGGGACGAACGGCTTCAGCAACCACCGCCTCGACGACGCGCTGACCGTCATCGCCGGGCTCGGATACACCGGCGTGGCCCTGACCCTCGACCATCATCATCTGGACCCGTACGACAGCAACCTGTGGCGGCACGTCCGCGCGCTCGGCCAGCGCCTCAACGAGCTCGGCCTCGGTGTCGTCATCGAGACCGGGGCCCGGTACCTGCTCGACCCGTGGCACAAGCACGCGCCGACGCTGCTGGACGATGAGCCGGAGGCGCGGGTCGACTTCCTGCGCCGGGCCGTGCGGATCGGCACCGACCTCGGCGCGGAGGCGGTCAGCTTCTGGGCCGGCGTCCGCCCGCCGGGGCTGCCGCCGGACGTCGCCTGGCGGCGGCTCGTCACCGGCTGCGCCGAGGTCCTCGCCGCCGCCGAGGGCGCGGAGATGATGCTCGGCTTCGAGCCGGAGCCGGGCATGCTGGTCGAGTCGATCGACGACTGGGAGCGGCTGCGGGCCGACCTCGGCGCGCCCGTCCACTTCGGACTGACCCTCGACATCGGCCACTGCCGCTGCCTGGAGCCGGTGTCCGCGGAGGAGTGCGTGCGCCGCGTCGCCGGGCAGCTCGTCAACGTGCAGATCGACGACATGCGTCGCGGGGTCCACGAGCACCTCGAGTTCGGCACCGGCGAGGTCGACTTCCCGGCGGTGCTGCGGGCCCTCAACGAGACCGACTACGGCGGCCTCGTCGCCGTCGAGCTGCCCCGGCACAGCCACGCCGCGCCGTCCGTGGCCCGGGACTCCCTCGCCTTCCTGCGCGCCGCCGAAGCGCAGTCACTGGACCGATTCCAGGAGGTGCCATGAACCTGTACGACTCCCTCACCGCCGAGCTGACGGACACGGTGTGGCTGGACACGGCGCTGGAGACCGTGGCACGCCAGCCGTCGGCGATCGGACGGCTCTTCCCCGCCGCCGGCCGCCGCTGCGGACGGTGGGCCCTCGCCGCACTGCCCGGCTGGACGGTCGACGACGCGGCCCGGGTCCTCCTGCTGACCCGGATGCCCGCAAGCGCCTTGCAGACTGAGCTCGAGCCGCTCTACCGCTACGGCGACGGGGCGGAGAAGCGGGCCGTGCTGCGGGCGCTGCCGCTGCTGCCGGCGCAGGACGCGACCGCCGGGATCCTCCTCGATGCGTTGCGTACCAACGACACCCGGCTCGTCACCGCCGCGCTCGGCCCGGCCGCCGCCGTGCTGCCCGCCGCCGCGTGGCGTCAGGGCGTGCTCAAGGCCGTCTTCATGGGCCTGCCCCTGACGGTCGTCGCCGACCTCGACACGCGCGCCGACGCCGAACTCGCCACCATGCTCGCCGGGCTCGTCGAGGAGCGCCAGGCCGCCGGGCGCGCCGTCGCCGAGGACGCCACGGCGCTGCTGCACCGCCTCCAGGAGAGGGTCTCGTGATGCGTATCTTCGACCCCCACATCCACATGACGTCGCGGACCACCGACGACTACGAGCGGATGGCCGCCGCCGGCGTCCGTGCGCTGGTCGAGCCCGCGTTCTGGCTCGGGCAGCCGCGCACCAGCGTCGGCTCGTTCACCGACTACTTCGACTCCCTCGTCGGGTGGGAGCCGTTCCGGGCGTCCCAGTTCGGCATCCGGCACCACTGCACGATCGCGCTCAACCCGAAAGAGGCCAACGACCCGCGCTGCCGCGACGTGCTGCAGGTGCTGCCGCGGTACCTGGAGAAGGACGGCGTCGTCGCGGTCGGCGAGATCGGCTACGACTCGATGACGCCGGAGGAGGACGAGGTCTTCGCCGCGCAGCTGGCCCTGGCCGTCGAGCACGAGCTCCCGGCGATGGTGCACACCCCGCACCGCGACAAGGCCCGCGGCACCGACCGGACCATCGCCGTGGTCCGCGAGTCGGGCATCGACCCGGGCCGCGTCGTCGTGGACCACCTCAACGAGGTCACCGTCGCGAGGGTCGCCGAGAGCGGGTGCTGGATGGGTTTCTCCATCTACCCCGACACGAAGATGACCCCGGCGCGGATGGTGGTCATCCTCCAGGAGCACGGCCTGGACCGGGTCCTGGTCAACTCCGCCGCCGACTGGGGCCGCTCCGACCCGCTGCTGACCCTGCGCACCGGCGAGGCGATGCTGGCCGCCGGGTTCAGCGACGACGATGTCGACCGGGTACTGTGGCGCAACCCGGTGGAGTTCTACGGGCAGTCCAAGCGCCTCGACGTCGCTGACCTCGACGGCCCGCAGGCGCCCCTGCCGGCGACCTTCGAGGGGAACTCGATCCTCCGCGGCGGGTCGTGATGCGGCTGCGGCACCCGGACGGCCAGGTCGTCCACCTGGCCTACGGGACCAACGTCCACCCCGCGGAGGACTTGCCCGGCATCCTGACGCAACTCGATGTCTACGCCACCAGGGTCAGGTCCCACCTCGACACCCCCGTCCTCGGTCTCGGGCTTTGGCTCGCCGCGTCCGCCGCCGCCGCCCTCGCGGCGGACCCGGCGCTGCGGCGCAAGCTGCGCCACGAGCTGGACGTGCGCGGCCTGGAGGTGGTGACCCTCAACGGGTTCCCCTACCAGGAGTTCCACGCGCCGGTCGTCAAGAAGGCCGTCTACCTGCCGGACTGGGCCGACCCGCGGCGGCTGCGGTACACCATGGACCTCGCCCGCGTCCTCGTCGACCTCCTGCCCGACGACGCCGTGCGGGGCTCGATCTCCACGCTGCCGCTGGGCTGGCGGGACCCGTGGGACGGCCCGCAGGTCAGCGCCGTCGGCCGGGCCCTGGACCAGCTCGCCTATGGGCTGTCGTTCCTGGACCGGCCGGTCCGGGTCGCGTTCGAGCCGGAGCCGGGGTGCGTCATCGAGAACACCCTCCAGGCGACGGTGCACCTGTCCCGGGTGGATCCCCGGTACCTCGGGGTCTGCGTGGACCTCGCGCACCTCGCGTGCGCCTGGGAGGAGCCGGTCGCCGCGGTGCAGCGCCTCGCCCGCGCCGGGCTGCCGGTCGTGAAGGTGCAGGTGTCGGCGGCGCTGTCCGTCGACGACCCGACCGTGCCCGCGCTCGCCGACTACGTCGAACCCCGCTTCATGCACCAGACCCGCTCCCGCGGCTGCGCGGCGTCCTTCGACGACCTCGACGAGGCCCTGGCGAGCGGCGCCGACGGCCCGTGGCGGGTGCACTACCACGTGCCGCTGCACGCCTCGCCCGAGCCGCCCCTGGAGGCGACCACCGGCGTGCTGCGGGCCGGCCTCGCGGCGCTGCTCGGCGGGCCCGTCGCCAGCTGCGACCACCTCGAGGTCGAGACGTACACCTGGGGGGTGCTGCCCGAGTCCCAGCGCCCCACCGGGCCCGAGCAGCTCGCCGCCGGGATGGCCGCCGAGCTCGCCTACGCCCGCGACACCCTGCAGGACCTCGGTCTCAAGACGCTGGAGCCCCGATGAGCAAGCCACTGCTGGTCCTCGACGTGGTCGGGCTGACGCCCAGGCTGCTGCCGCACATGCCGCGCCTGTCCGCGGTCGGCGCCGCGGTGCCGCTGCGGCCCGTCCTGCCCGCGGTCACCTGTTCCGTGCAATCGACGTTCCTCACCGGCGCGTTGCCGTCCGACCACGGGGTCGTCGGCAACGGCTGGTACTTCCGGGACCTCGGCGAGATCTTCCTGTGGCGGCAGCACAACGCCCTCGTCGGCGGCGACAAGCTGTGGCACGCCGCCCGCCGGGCCAAGCCCGACTACACGGTGGCGAACGTCTGCTGGTGGTACGCGATGGGCGCCGACGTCGACTGGACCGTGACCCCCCGCCCGGTCTACTACGCCGACGGCCGCAAGGAGCCGGACTGCTACACGTTCCCGCCGGCGCTGCACGACGAGCTGACCGCCAAGCTCGGCGACTTCCCGCTCTTCACCTACTGGGGTCCCAATGCCGGCATCCCGTCCTCGGCGTGGATCGCCAGGGCCGCCGAGCAGATCATGGTCGAGAAGTCGCCGGACCTGACGCTGGTGTACCTGCCGCACCTCGACTACGACCTGCAGCGCTTCGGCCCGTCCTCGCCGCAGGCCGCCGCGGCCGCCGCCGAACTGGACAACGTCGTCGCGCCCCTGCTGGCCGCCGCCGCCGTGCGGGGCGTGACCGTCGTCGTCCTCTCGGAGTACGGCATCACCGAAGCGAGCCGGCCCGTCGACGTCAACCGGCTCCTGCGCACCGAGGGGCTGCTCAACGTCTACACCCAGGACGGCATGGAGTACCTCGACCCGTGGACGTCGCGGGCGTTCGCGGTCGCCGACCACCAGATCGCGCACGTCTACGTCCGCGACGCCGCGGACCTGCCGCTGGTGCAGAAGCTGTGCGCCGGCCTGCCCGGCGTCGGCGAGGTCCTCGACGCCGCCGGCAAGCAGCGCAACGGCCTGGACCACGAGCGCGCCGGCGAGCTCGTCCTGCTCGCCGAGCCCGACGCGTGGTTCACCTACTACTACTGGCTGGACGACGCCCGGAAGCCGGACTTCGCGCAGCTCGTCGAGATCCACCGCAAGCCCGGCTACGACCCGGCGGAGCTGCTGTTCGACCCGGCCGGCCCGGGCGCGGCGAAGGCCCGGGCCGGCGTCGCGCTCGCCCGCAAGAAGCTCGGCATGCGATACATGATGAGCGTCGTCGGCCTGGACGCCGGCGCGAAGGCGGTGAAGGGCTCGCACGGGCTCATGCCGTCCACAGTGGACGACGGGCCGGTGTGGCTGTGCGGCGACCCGTCGCTGCAGCTCGACTCGGTCGACGCGACGGACGTGAAGGGCCTGCTGCTGCGCCTCGCCGGCCTGACCTGAGGGGGCCTGATCTGAGGAGGCCTGCCCGCGCGGTCAGCGGACGAGGAGCCAGGCGCCCTTCGCGACGGTCCAGTGCCGGGTCCGGAAGGGCCCGGTCAGCTCGCCGTCGGCGTTGACGTGGAACGGCTCGCCCTCGATGCGGATGTCGCGCCCGCGCAGGTGCGTCACGTCGTCCCGGTCGGGGTGGCGGCCGTTGCGCAGGGCGAGGGCGTAGCCGACCCGGGCGAGCGGCCCGACGGCGAAGGAGACCGTCACGTCGGCGAGGCCGTCGGTCGGGTCCGCGTCCGGGCCCAGCTCACCGGTGCCGCCGGCGATCGTCGGGGCGTTGGACAGGCCGGCCATCAGGACCCGGCGCCGGCCGCGGGCCACGACGGCACCGTCGACGGTGACGCGCAGCCGCCACCCACGGGCGGTGAACCCGGCGAGGACCGCGCCGATCGGGAACGCGGCGATCTTCAGCCAGCGCTTGAGCGGGCGGGCCTTCAGCGCGGCCTCCGCGCCGGCGCCGACGTGGACGGCGTTGATGACGACACCGGCACCGTCGGCGACGATCAGGTCGACCGGGTGGGCGGTGCCGGTGGCGGCGATCCGGGCGGCGGCGGCGAGGTCGTCGACGGGGATGCCGACGCCGCGGGCGAAGTCGTTGCCGGTGCCGAGCGGGATGAGGGCGACCTCGCACACGCCGGCCTCGCCGCGGCGCAGCAGCGCGCCGACCATCGTGTGCAGCGAACCGTCACCGCCGACGACGACCAGCCGGCGGCCGCGGCGGGCGTCGAGGATCCGGTCGACGTCGCTCTTGTCGCCGCAGGTGGCCGTCTCGACGTCGCCGGCGCCGCGCAGGACGTCGAGGACCGCCTCGACGGCATCGGCCTCGGTCCGACCGGCAAGCTCGTTCGTGACGACCAGCACCCGCTCACGATACGGCGTACACGTCGATTGTGACGGTCAGCCGTGGGCGGATCAGCCCCCGTCCGGCGACCACCCCGAATACGCGGCGGTCGATGGTCCCGGTGGCCCGGACGATCTGACCTCCGTCGATCGGACGGGCGGCGACGACCTCCAGGGTCACCGGCCGGGTCACGTCGCGCACCGTCAGGGTCCCGGTGACCCGCCGCTGCCCGTCGCCGCCGGCCGGCGCGGTGCCGTCGAAGCGGATCGTGGGGAACCGCGCGACGTCCAGGAACCGCTTGTCCTTGATGTCCTTGTCGCGGCGGGGGTTGCCGGTGCTGAAGCTGGTCGCGTCGAGCACCGCCCACGCCGTTTGCCGCTCGACGTCGACCTCCCCCTCCACGACGGCGAGGGTGCCTTCGACCGGTCCGAGGCCCAGCGCGTGCGTCGCGCAGAAGCGGACGGTGCTGCGGGCGGGGTCGATCCTCATGCCGCCTCCACCACCCGCACCACGGGGTGGAAGCTGACGTGGTCGGGGCCGGGCAGCAGCGCCATGTCCTCGCCCGGCAGCAGGTCCAGACTGTTGGCGGCCCGGCCGATCGCGTCGAGGGCGGCGAGGTCGACGGCCATGGACACCACGACCGTGGCCCGGCGCTCCGGGTCGAACAGCACGAGGTTGCGCACCGCGCCCGGCGCCGCGCGGAACGTGGGCGCGATCCGCTCGCGGTAGGCGAAGTCGGCCGCGGCGAACGCCGCGTCGGTGGCGGGCCCGTCGAAGTGCAGCAGGTGCGCCGCCGCGGGGGTCGTGCCGCCGGCCGGGCCGGCGATGTCGTGCAGGACGGTGTGGCTGCCGTCGCGACGCTCGTTGGACAGCGTCACGGTGAGCTGGTCGGCGTGTGTCTCCAGGGTCGCGTACATGCGTTCAGCGTCGCCGCAGGACGGTGCCGTTCTCCTCAGTACCAACACTGAACCGTGCCGCGAGCTGGGTGCGGTTCGCGCAGCCGAGCTTCGCCAGGGCGTTGCGGACGTGGGTCTCCACGGTGCGTTCCGACAGGGTCAACCGCTCGGCGATCTCACGGTTGGAGCGGCCTTCCGCGGCGAGCGTGGCCACCTCCCGCTCCCGGGCGGTGAGCGCGACGTCACGGTCCAGCCCGGCCAGCAGGTCCTCGCCGCGCCGCAGCAACGGCCGCAGCCCGAGCCTGCGGGCGCTGTCGACGGCGGCGCTCGCCACGCGACCCGCCCGGGCCCGGTCGCCCGGTGCGCCACGCGCCACGAGGGCCGAGGCGAGTTCGATCCGGGCCAGCGACAGCTCCGGCGGCGACGCGACCCGACGCTCCATCGTCTCGGCGGCCTCCAGGTGCGCGACGGCCTCGTCGTGCCGGCCGAGGGCACCCGCGAGGACGCCGAGGAGTCGCGACACCGCGCCGTAGCATCCGGAGACCGAGTTCACGTGGAGTCCGGCGTACGGGGTGAGCTCCCGCAGGCATGCTTCGGCCACGCGCAGGTCGCCGACGAGCGCGGCGGCCTCACCGGTCGACACGACCACCGGCAGCCACAGCCCGTCACGCGGCAGGTCCGGCAGCGCCTCCCGGAGCCGGTCGAACCTCGCGAGGGCAGCGTCGCCGGCGGCCGGCCCCTGTTCGAGGAGGTACCCGACGGCGAACGCGTCCGCGATCGGCACGTGATCCACGCCGGTCAGGGTCTCCTGCAGGCCGGGCAGGTCGTCGCCGGTCCTTCGCAGCAGCAGGGTCATGAACGCGTAGTACTGCCAGTACGCCGACATGTCCTGCATCTGCAGCGCGATGGTGTGCGCGTGGCCGATGTGCCGCGTCGCCGCGCCGAGGTCGCCGGCGAGCCACGCGGCGACCGCCTGGGCGCGTGCCGCGTGCCACCGGGCAACGGGCCAGCCGAGCCAGTCCGCGAGCTCCTCCAGCGCGATCAGTTCGCGCTGGAACGCCGGCATCGCCCCGAGCAGCAACGACGCCTCGATCCGCCAGATCCTGCCCCACAGCACGGCGTCGGGCCGGCCCTCGCGCGCCCCCAGGTCGATCATCCTGGTGCCGAGCGCCAGCTGCTCGGCGATGTAGTCAGGTCCGGCGACGGCCTCCTTCATGGCGTGCAGGGCGTCGAGGACTGCGGCCGGATGGAACGGGAGGAGGCCGCCGACCTCTAGTGGCAATGTGAACCATGTGGTTCACTTGCTGCATGGCCGGCATCGAACTGTCCGCGGGAACCATCG
>NZ_JBFAPO010000066.1:0-63349 GCF_040676755.1 Dactylosporangium sp. NPDC049525
GATCCGCCGCGTGCCAAGGTGGCCGGGCCGCCACGCACCCCCATGCCCGAGCCGCCACCCGCCGCGGCACCCGAAGCGCCGACGGCGCCGGCGGCGCGGGCGGCGGCGACGGCGTCGAGGCACTCGCGGACGGCGCGGTCGCCGATGGCGTGGAAGTGCACGCCGAAGCCGGCGGCGTCGAGCAGGGTCACGTAGTCGCGCAGGCGGGCGGGGTCGACGTTGGACTGGCCGCAGTGCGCGCCCTGGCCGACGTACGGGTCGATCATGGCGGCGGTGAAGTTCTCCGCCACGCCGTCCTGCATGATCTTCACCGCGGTCGCGCGGAACCGGCCGTGCGTGGCGAGCGCGCGGCGGGCCTCGAAGCCGGCGATCTGCGTCTCGTCGCCCCCACGGTCCCACCAGAGCGCGCCGGTGACGCGCGCCCGCAGTACACCTGCCGCATCCGCCGACACGTAGGTGTCGAACTGGTCACGGGTGCCGGCATAGGCGCCGACGATCGCGTCCTGCCAGCCGGTGACGCCCAGGCTGAACAGGTAACGCTGCGCCTCCACCAGCGCCCGGTCGTAGTCCTCGGCGGTGTCGGCGGGCAGCAGCCCCGTGATCAGATCCATGGCCCCCTCGTGCAGGACCCCGGTCGGCTCCCCCGCGGCATCCCGTTCGATCCTTCCATCGGCCGGGTCCGGCGTGCCACGATCAATGCCCGCAATCAGCAATGCGCGACTGTTCACCCACGCCGAGTGATGGTCTCGGTTGGGCAGGAAGACGGGCCGGTCGGGGGCGACGGTGTCGAGGTCGTCGCGGTGCGGCAGGCCGCCGGGGAACGCCGCCATCGACCAGCCGCCGCCGGTGATCCAGCCGTCGCCCGGGTACGCGGCGACCGCGGCCAGGTAGTCGGCCTTCGTGTGCCACGGCGTGAGGTCGCAGCGCAGCCGCTCCAGCGCGCCGGACACGGGGTGGATGTGCGCGTCCTGAAGGCCGGGGACGAGCGCGCGGCCGTCGAGGTCGACGACGTCGAACGCACCGCCGGACAATTCAGACATGACGGCGGAACGGTCCCCGACGGCGACGATCCGTCCGTCGCGGACCACGACCGCCTCGGGCCGCCCGGGGGCGAACACCCGGCCGCCGATGAACAACAGCGCACTCATTTGCGCAGCATGCCTGGCAACCGTGGGGGTACGCAAAGGGTCCACCCCGTTGACCGGCATGCCCGTCGATGTGATGGTGCCATCACCACATCGACGGTCGGCGAAGTGTTCGCGGTATCCCGCGACACCCCGCTGCGTACCCCCAACCGGAAGGGACCACCCACCCATGCGCAAGAGACGGGTCATCGCGATCGGCGCGGCCATCCTCGCCGTCGCCGCGAGCGTCGTCGCCGGCCCCGCACCAGCCCAGGCGCTGCAGGTCACCGGGCTGACCGCGACCATCGCCCTGAACAACTGCTCGGGCGCCCTGGTGCGGTACCCCTCGTCGGTCGACAGTGAGCGGGCCATGCTGCTCACCAACGGTCACTGCTACGAGGGCGGCTTCATCAACGCCGGCGTCGTCCTGCAGAACCGGACCAGCACCCGCACCGGCACGCTGCTGAGCAACACCGGCACCTCGCTGGGCACCGTGCGCGCCGACAAGCTGATCTACGGCACGATGACGAACACCGACGTCGCGCTGTACCAGCTCACCCAGACGTTCGCGCAGATCAAGACGAGCTACAACACCACCGCGCTGACGATCGCCGCCACCCACCCGGCCGACGGCACGGCGATGACGATCCCGTCCAGCTACTGGAAGCAGGTCTGGACCTGCTCGATCAACGGCTTCGTGCCCACCCTGCGCGAGGACCAGTGGACGTGGCACGACTCGATCCGGTACAACACCGGCTGCCAGACCACCCACGGCACGTCCGGTTCGCCGATCATCCGCTCGTCGGACAACACGATCATCGGCATCAACAACACCGGCAACGACGACGGCGCCAGCTGCACCCTCAACAACCCGTGTGAGGTCGACGCCAACGGCAACGTGACCGTCCACCAGGGACAGAGCTACGGTGAGCAGACCTACTGGTTCACCACCTGCCTCAACTCGTCGCGGGTCATCGACCTGTCGGTCGCCGGTTGCCTGCTCACCAAGCCCCCGGGCAGCGGCAACACGGTCACCGTGACGAACCCGGGCGCGCAGACCGCGACCGTCGGCACCGCGAAGTCGCTGCAGATCTCGGCGTCGTCGTCCGGCTCCGGCCAGACGCTGACCTACTCGGCGACGGGCCTGCCCGCGGGCCTGTCCATCAACGCGAGCACCGGCCTGATCTCGGGCACGCCGACGACCGCGCAGACGACCACCTCGACGGTGACGGTCAAGGACAGCACCAACGCGACCGGGACGGCCACGTTCAGCTGGACGGTCAGCGGTGGCGGCGGCGGTACGTGCAGCGGCCAGAAGCTGCTCAACCCCGGCTTCGAGTCCGGCGCGACCTCCTGGACCGGCACGACCGGCGCCATCGGCCAGTGGTCCAGCCAGGGCCAGCCCGCCCGCACCGGCACCTACTCCGCCTGGCTGCTCGGCTACGGCTCCACCCACACCGAGTCGATCTCCCAGACGGTCACCATCCCCGCCGGCTGCTCGGCCACCCTGACCTTCTACGTGCACATCGACACCGCCGAGACCACCACCTCAACGGCGTACGACAAACTCACCGTCACCGCCGGCTCCACCACCCTCGGCACCCTGTCCAACCTGAACAAGGCCACCGGCTACCAGGCCAAGACCTACAGCCTCAACGCCTTCGCCGGCCAGACCGTCACCCTCAAGTTCAACGGCACCGAGGACTCGTCCCTGCAGACCTCCTTCGTGCTGGACGACCTGGCCGTCACGGTCAGCTGATCCACCGCACGCGCAGGCCGGGCTCCCCCGGGGCCCGGCCTGCGCACGCTCACCGCTCGCCGGCCTGGTTGCGGCTGTAGTGCACGGCCTTGCCCTGCCGGACTCGGACCAGCAGGCCGGCACCGAACAGCGCGGCCAGGTGATGCGACACGGTCGACTTGCTCAGCCCGTGCCGCCGGGCCAGTTCGGTCGTCGAGCGGGGTTCGTCCAGGTCGCGCAGGATCGCGGCCCGGCTGGCTCCGACGAGGTCGATCAGCCCCGCCGACCGGGCCGAGGGGGCGATGCGGCCCCACAGTGGATATTGCACGGTCGCGTCGGGCGTGTCGTCCAGCTGCGTGGCCAGCCGCGGGCAGCCGAGCACCGACGGCACGAGCACCAGGCCCGCGGCCGGCAGGTGGTGCGTGGTCGCGGACGATCCCGTCAGCTCGATCCGGGTGCCGGTCCAGTGGACCGACGGATGCAGCGTGTTCAAGGTGTGGCCGAGCCCGTGCCGCGCCATCAGCCGCCCGCGCAAGGTCAGCTCCGCGTCGATGGCGTCGCGGACGGCGGTGATCTGGTCGGCGAGCGCCGTGTCGTAGAACCGGCGCAGACCCACGGCGGCCCGCCTGGCGAACGTCCCGTCGTCGACGGCGTCCCGCACGTCACGCGGCAGGTCGGCGAACTGACCGCCCAGCACCTGGTCGACGGCGACGCCGGCCGGGGTCTCGCGGACCTGTTCGAGCTGGTGCTGCCACTCGCCGTCCCAGCTGTGCAGTTTCGGGCCGGGGCTGAGCAGGTCCGGCGTGTAGCTGGAGCTGGCGCGCACGACCTTGCCGAGCAGCGCCACGTCGCGGTCGCGCAGCGCGAAGCGGGCGGCCGGGCCGGGGTCACCGAGCTCGCGGTGCCGCTCACCACGCGCCGTCAGCCGCAGCCACTCCAGCGCCTCCACGGCCGGCGACGGCGCCAGCCGCAGCCGGGCCAGACCTTCCACGCCGATCGACACCGACATCACCCCGTCGATGGTACCGACGTTGATCGATCCCGTCCGTTCGACGATCGTCGAACCGTTTGCCGGTCGCCGCCGCCGTGTAGTGAACTCGGTCCGTCCCCGGGCGGACCCGCCGGCCGGACGACCGATGGCGCGACGGTTGCCGCTTGACCGTCTGACCTGCCACGGCGAGGGTGCCGGCCGCGGCGACGGGGGCGGCCGGCTCCTTCGCGACCACGGCTCGCGGGACAACGAGCCCGCCGGGCTCGCCCTGTCAGACCCGACCGGTGAAGTACAGGACGAAGTGCTGCCCGTCCCGGGTCCTGAACACCGACGTCTCGGGCGCACCGTCGGCCTGCTCGACCAGGACCAGCGCGGCACCGGCCTGCGGCAGCACCCCCGGCTCCTGGTGGTCCGACGCCTTCCAGGTCGGGCCGACCGAGGGTCCGCCCGCGCGCATGACGACATGATCGCCGTCCGGCGGCGCCAGGACGACCTCGACGTTGACGAGCGCAGGGCTGGCACGGTTGACGGCGTCCGCCCGGACGGCGAAGCGCGCCGTGCCACCGCCGCCTTCCGGGGTGTTCAGCCAGGTGACAGCGGTGATGACGGTGCCGAGGGGCAACGGTTGCACGAGCACGGGACGAGCATAGGCACCCGCCCGCACGGCCGGTCACCGCGGCGTCGCGGCCGCCGCGTCGATCAGGCGGACCCGCTCCGTCAGCCCGCGGCGCACGCTGACGGCACGCTGCAAGGCCAGCGGCGGCACCCTGATCTCCCAGTCGTGCCAGCGCACCACCTCCAGACCGGCGGCGGCGAGCGGGCCGAAGTCGGTCGGCTCCGGCTCGTCGGCGGCCGGACCGACCCCGCCGACCCACTCCACCCTGGCGCCGAGCATCGCGCGGCCCCACCAGGAGCAGAACCAGTCTGCCGGGGCGACCGGCTCGACCAGGCCGTCGAGCAGCAGGTCACCCACCCGCCGGGCGTCGGCGTCCGACACGATGAGGTCGAGGTCGCCCGGGGTGACCGGGATGCCGCGGACGGCCAGGGCCGCGCTGCCGCCCAGCCACCAGTCGACCCCGGCGGGGGTGAGGCGGCGGCACACCTCGTGCAGGGCTTCGGCCCACGGCACCGGGTCCAGCCCCGCCGCCTGGCGCAGCAGCGGCGTGATCAGCCGCTGAAAGTTGGTCCAGGCGCGGTCCAGGTGTGGGGTGTCCGGCGGGAACTGCTTGCACCAGTAACCGTCGCGCGAGACGAAGGCGGCCTTGCGCACCGCGGGCACCAGCGCGTCGGCGACGTGCACGAGCCGGAACTGCCCGCCGTGCCGCTCCACCACCACATCCATGCCCCGATACCACCACACGGGTATGACAAAAATCAGAAGGTGCTCTGGTCGACCAGCGCCTTCACCTCGCGGCAGACCTTCGCCCAGGCCGAACGGCGGGCGCTGTCCGTCATGCCGTCGAACGGCAGCGCCGGGTCGAACGCGGCCTGGTAGTGCACCAGTTGTGTCTCCTCGTAGAGGCAGTGGCCGAGCAGCACCCACACGATCTTCACGTCGTTCTCCGCGGCGGCCTTGAGGAAGAAGGGCAGCTCCTCCTTGACGACGAAGTCGGACGCGAGAAAGTTGGGGCTCACCAGCAGCAGCGCCACGCGCGTCAGGCCGAGCGCGTTGTTGATCTCCTCGCGCCACTTCTGGCTGGGTTTGATGTCGCCGTCGAACCACACGTCGAGGGTGCCGTTGCGCACCATCGGCGCGAGCATCGTCTGCAGTTCGTTGAGGAACGTCGCGTCCCGGCGGGAGTAGCTCAGGAAGACCTTGTTGCGGCGGAGCTTCACCTCGGTCCCGTCGCCGTCGGTGACCGTCGCGGACGCGAGCCCGCGCGCCGCGTCCTCGGTGATCACGCACCGTTTGAACGACGGCTTGTCCGGCAGCACGAACAGCACTTCCATGAGAATCCGCTCGATGACCCGGCGCAGCCCGCGGGCGCCCGAGCGTTCCTGCACCACGGCGCCGGCCATCACCGCGTACGCCTCGTCCTGCACCTGCAGGTCGACGCCGAGCGAGCGGAAGAAGTCGGTGTACTCCTGCAGCACCGAACGGCGTGAGGTGCGCAGGATCCGTTCGTAGTCCTCGGCTTCCAGGGCGCGCAGTTCGCTGATCGAGGTGAACCGGCCGGCGAACTCCGGCATGAGCCCGAACAGTTCCAGGTCCAGCTGCGAGCAGCTGGACGCGTCCGCGTTGGCCGCCGACGGGAACGCGGAGCCGGCGTCGGTCCCCGGCAGCGCCCGCCGGCGCGCCTCGATGATCTGCTGGATGCCCTCGAAGCTGCCGGCGCCGATGAACAGCACCTCGCGCATGTCGAACCGGGTGCGCGGCATCTCCGGGTTCTTGCGGTTGCCCGACAGGTTCACCTCGACGGTGCCGCCGGCGAGCATCGTCAGCAGCGCCTGCTGCACGCCTTCGCCGCTGACGTCGCGGGTGATGCTCCGGTTCTGGCTGGACAGCCGGGCCAGCTTGTCGATCTCGTCGATGAAGACGATGCCCTTCTCCGCCAGCGCCTGGTTGTCGCCGGCCTCCCGCATCAGGATCCGGGCGATGATGTCGACGTCCTCGCCGACGTAGCCCGCCTCGGTGAGGGTCGTCGCGTCGACGATGGCCAGCGGCACCTTGAGCAGGTCCGCGAGCGCCTTGGCGATCAG
Organism: Dactylosporangium sp. NPDC049525; assembly: GCF_040676755.1. NCBI lineage: Bacteria > Bacillati > Actinomycetota > Actinomycetes > Micromonosporales > Micromonosporaceae > Dactylosporangium > Dactylosporangium sp. NPDC049525. Next base: position 6,554 of record NZ_JBFAPO010000066.1, read on the forward strand.
CGTCTTGCCCGATCCCGTCGGCCCGATGAGCAGCAGGTTGTCCTTGTCCTCGTAGACGGCGAACCCGCCGTCGGCCGCCTTCTTGTAGTGCCGGAACACCGTGATGGCGGTGACCTTCAGGCTGTTCGGCTGGCCGTACACCTGCTTGCTCAGGGCATCGAAGATCTGCCGTGGCGAGGGCACCGTGAGTTTCACCGGCGGCCCGGGCGCGGAGACCTGCGGCGCGGCCGCGGCAACCGGCACGCTCAGCGGCAGGCCCTCCTCGACCATGATCTCGACGCAGATGTTGATGCACTCGTCGCAAATGTGCACACCAGGCCCGGCGACGACCTTCTTCACCTCCCGATTCGGCTTTTTGCAGAAGGAGCAGAACACCGGGTTGTTGTCCGTTTTCCACGACACGTAGCCATCGAAGGTCACCGCCACCGGACGTGGCAAGGGCGCCGCCTCCGCCGAACAGGTCGGGATTCGGCGCGGACGGCGGGCGGCGGTTCGACGGAAGCGTCACCGGCGGGCGACGACCAGCGCGGCGAGGACCCCGAGCGCGATCGTGGCGACCGCGCAGAGCAGCAGGGTCTCGCGGGCGCCGAAGCCGGCGACGAGCGGGCCGCCGAGGATCGTGCCGAGCGGCACCGCGAGGACCAGGATCGAGCCGTTGGCGGCCAGGACCCGGGGCAGCTCGGCGGCCGGGGTGGTGCGCTGGAACAGGGCCATGGACGTGGACATGTAGGGTGCCCAGATCGCGCCGGCAAGGGCGAAGCTGGAGACCGCGAGGACGGTCGGCGCGCCGAGGCCGAGCGGGAGCATCGCGGTGCCGAAGGCAAGGACGATGCCGATCGTCGTCGGCCACAGCGACCAGCGGCTCAGGTATCCGGCGACGAGCCCGCCGAGCAGGGCACCGGCGCCGAACGCGGTGTAGAAGACGCCCAGGACGGTGGCCGAGGCGTGCAGGTCCTCGGCGACGTGGATCGGCATGGCGACGTAGAACGGCCCGAAGAGGAAGAAGAACGCGAAGGACAGGGCGAGCAGGCCGACCAGCGTCCGGTTGGCGCGGATGGCGCCGAACCCGGCCGTGGACGACGCCGGCGCCTCGACCGGGTCGCCGGGCGGCACCGCGAGGCGATAGGTGAGCGCCAGCACCGCGAAGCTGGCCGCGTCGACAGCGATGACGGTCGCCGGGTTGGTCCAGCCGATGAGGAACCCCGCGAGCGGCGGCCCGACGATGGTGGCGAAGTTGGCGATCGTGGTCATCACGGCGTTGGCCGGCAGATGGTGTACGGGTGGCAGCAGCTCCGCGATGAGCGTGTAGTGCCCGGCCGAGCCCCACGCGGCCAGCAGTGAGGAAGCGGCCAGGAGCGTCACGTACACGCCCAGGTTCAGGCCGCCGAGGGCGTAGGTGACGGCGATCGCACCGAGGGCGGTGGCGCGCAGGATCGCGTTCCATCCGGCGAGCTGGGCGCCGCCGCGGCCGCGCAGGAACCGGCCGAAGAGGACGCCGCCGGCGGCGCTCGGCAGCGAGTATGCGGCGACGGCGACCGCGACCCAGGTGCCGCGGTGCGTGTCCGGTGCCAGTTGCAGGGCGAGCCAGGTGACGGCGACCAGGGACATGCCGTCGCCGAGGGCGGAGACCACCAGGCCGGGCAGGACCCGGCCGAGCTGCGGGTGGCTGACGACGGGCCAGTAGGGCGAGGAGCGGACACCGATGCTCATCGACTCACCTGATCGCGTCCGGCGACGCGGATCAAGAGCGGTTCGCGGTCGGCGGATTCAGCCCGCAGCGGAGCGGGCCGCGGACTCAGCCCGCGGCCGAGCGGGCGGCGATCGCGGTCTGGATGCGGCGAAGGGTGCGCAGCGCCTTCTTGGCGGCGACGTCGACCCGGCCGTCGAAGACGGTGGCGGCGTGGTCGGTGGCCATGAGGTGCTCCAGGGTCGGTGCGGCCCGCTCGTCGCCGGTGGAGCCCAGCGCGATCGCCGCCCAGTACCGCTGGTTGGGGTCGGGGCTGGTGATGGCCTGCTCGAGGCGGGGCATGACCTCGGGAGTGAAGCGGGCGAGGTTGCTGGCGACGTAACCGATCCGGGCGAACCGCCGGTGCTCGAACTCGTGCCACAGCGCGTCGAGAGCCTCCGGGCCGCCGATCTCGCCGAGGGCGTCGGCGGCGTGCTGGCGGGTGTACTCCTGCGGGTCGCCGAGCAGCGGGGCGAGCGCGGGCACGACGGTGGCGTCGCCGAGCCGGCCGAGGGCGCGCATGGCCTGCTCGCGGACGTTCCAGTCGTGGTCGTCGACGAGGTAGACGAGGGCCGGCACGGCCTCGGTGAAGCCGCCGGCGGCGCAGCCGATCGCCGCCCACGCCTGGCAGTTGTACCGGGTGTCCGTCAGCGCGGCGAGCAGCGGCGCGCGCAGCGACTCGTCGACGAAGAGCTCCGCCTGGTTCAGCGCCCTCGTGTACAGAGAGCGGTGGTAATCCTGGTAGTCGCGCACGACGGTGCGGACCGCGGCCGCGGCGGTTTCGTCGCCGTGTTCGCGGAGCCGGTCGAGGAGCTGATAGAGCTGCTCCTCGCGTTCTTCGAGGGGGCCGGAGCGGAGGTCCACCGCCCAACGGTACACATGCCTCAGATCGGGCCGCCGGGCCGGACCAGGCCGGACTCGTAGGCGACGACGACCGCCTGCACGCGGTCGCGGAGGCCGAGCTTGGTCAGGACGCTGGAGACGTGCGTCTTGACGGTGTGCTCGGTGACGAACAGCTCCGCGGCGATCTCCGCGTTGGACAGGCCGCGGGCGACCTGGCGCAGGGTGTCCAGCTCCCGCGGCGTGAGCGACGACAACGACCTGAGCAGCGGCAATGGTGCCGCGGAGCGGTGGCGCAGGACGTCGGCGATGAGCCGGCGGGTGACGGTCGGCGCCAGCAGCGACTCCCCCGCGGCGACCGTCCGCACGGCGGCGACGAGCTCGGTGCGGTGCATGTCCTTGAGCAGGAACCCCGACGCTCCGGCCCGCAGCGCGTCGTAGACGTATTCGTCGAGGTCGAACGTGGTGAGGACCAGCACGCGGGCGGCGGTCGCGGCGCAGATCTCGCGGGTGGCGCCGATGCCGTCGAGGTTCGGCATCCGCACGTCCATGAGGACGACGTCCGCGTGGTGGGCGCGGGCGGCGGCGACGGCCTCGACGCCGTCGGCGGCCTCGGCGACGACGGTCATGTCCGGCTGGGAGGACACGATCATGCACAGGCCGTCACGGACGAGGGCCTGATCGTCGGCGACGACGACGGTCAACATCGGGGCAACCTACCCGGCCGGCAGGACGGCGGAGACCTCGAACCCCGGGCCCTGCTCCGACGGCCCGGTCCGCAGGGTGCCGCCGGCCGCCGCGACCCGTTCGGCCATGCCTGACAGGCCGTGACCGCCGGGTTTCGGGACGCCGCCGCGGCCGTCGTCGCGCACCTGTACCCGCAGCGACGGGCCTTCCGCTGCCAGTACCACGGCAACATGCCGCGCACCGGCGTGCTTGACGGCGTTGGTGAGGGCCTCCTGCACGACCCGGAACGCGGTCGCGCCGACCTCCGCGGGGACGGACGGCACAGCGTCGCGGGTGAGGGTGACGTCCAGACCGGTCCGGCGGGCGCGTTCGACCAGCGACGCGACGGCGTCCAGGCCGGGCGGCTCCGGCTGCTGGTCACGCAGGACGCCGAGGGCGTGCCGGAGCTGGACGAGCGCCTCCCGGCCGGTGTCGGCGATCGCGTCGAACGCGGCCTCGGCCCGGGCGGCGTCGGTGCGCACGACGGAGGCGCCGCCCTCGGCCTGCACGACCATCAGGCCGACGGAGTGGGCGAGCACGTCGTGCATGTCGCGGGCGATCCTGGCCCGTTCGGCGCTCGCGGCGGCGTCCCGGCCCTCGGTGAGGCGGCGGGTGCGCTCCTCCAGGTACGCGATCCGGTCGCGGCGGGCCCGGACGCCGGTGCCGAGCGCGTAGGCGGTCACGAACATCATGCCGACGTAGCCGACGGACGGCGGGCTCTCCTGCGGAACAGCGAGGGACACGCCGACACCGACGACGGTGCCGGCCACCGCGAACAGCCGCCAGCGGGGCGTCGCCAGCTCGGCCCAGGTGTAGGTGGCCACCAGCTGGCCATACGGCAGGTCGAACAGATGGTCCTGGATCGACAGCCAGGTGGTGCCGATGCCGCAGGCGAGCGCGACAAGCACCGGCGCCTGCCGGCGCCACAGCAGGGGTACGGAGGCGAGCAGCGCCAGCGCGACGTCGGCCGAGGTGCCCCAGACCGCCGCGGGATACACCGTCGCGGCGGTGACCACCGCGGTGATCAGGATGTCCACGGCCCGGATGCGCATGGCAGCCATTCTGTCCGCCGCCGCGGCCGGGCGCCTCAGTCGTAGGAGCGGTTTGTCCTCAAGCCCGGTGCCGCGCCGCCGAACATCACGATGAATCAGTTCGCACCGCGGCGGTACCCGAGGAGCAACCGTGCCGGATCCGATCGGCCTCGTCAACGACAGCCACACGCCGGCCCTCGCCGAGGCGTCGCTGCGCCTCCTGGTGCAGGAGCGCATGATCGTGGTGCTGAACGCCAAGAACGGCACGGTCGTCTCGGTGAACGACCGGGTGCTGGAGACGACCGACCTGCCGCTGGCCGACCTGGCCGGCAAGCGGCTGGAGGAGGTCTGGCACCTGCAGTCGCAGATCGTGGACCAGCTCATGGACAGCGCGCGGGTGGGGCAGTTCCTGGAGCAGGTGACCTCGATCGTGGACAGCGGCGGGCGGCAGCGGTGGCTGCGGCTCAACTGCGGGCCGGTGCCCGGTGCGGGCAAGGAGCCCGACGCGATCCTGCTCACCGCCTACGACATCACCAACGACCGGCGGCTCCTGGCGGAGCTGCGCGGCAAGTACTCCGCGGTGGACCGGGCGCAGGCGGTCATCGAGTTCGACCTCACCGGCGAGATCCAGGGTGCGAACGAGAACTTCCTGCAGCTCACCGGCTACTCGCTCGGCGACGTGGTCGGCCAGCACCATCGGATGTTCGTCGAGGAGGCGTACGGCAACAGCGCCGGGTACGCCGAGTTCTGGGCGCGGCTGGCCCGCGGCGAGGTCGAGAGCGGGGAGTTCAAGCGGATCGGGCGCGGCGGCCGGGAGGTGTGGCTGCGGGCCAGCTACAACCCGATCTTCGACCTCGAGGGCCGCCCGTACAAGATCGTCAAGTACGCGATGGACGTGACCGAGCAGAAGCTGCGCACGGTCGAGTTCGAGGGCAAGGTCGCCGCGATCGGCCGCGCGCAGGCGGTCATCGAGTTCGACCTCGACGGCACGATCCGGGAGGTGAACAAGACGTTCCTGGACGCGACCGGCTACGACGCCGACGAGCTGGTCGGGCACCACCACCGGAAGCTGGTCACCGAGGACGAGGCGCGCAGCAGCGCGTACCGCAACTTCTGGCAGAAGCTCGCGAAGGGTCACTACGAGGCCGGCGAGTTCAAGCGGATCGGCAAGAACGGCCGCGAGGTGTGGCTGCAGGCAACCTACAACCCGATCCTCGACCTGGAGGGCCGGCCGTACAAGGTCGTCAAGTACGCCACCGACATCACCGAGACGAAGCAGCGCAACGCCGAGTACGAGGGCAAGGTCACCGCGATCGACCGGGCCCAGGCGGTCATCGAGTTCGACCTCGACGGGATCATCGTCGACGCGAACCGCAACTTCCTGCAGCTGACCGGCTACACCAACGTCGACGAGCTGCGCGGCAAGCACCACCGGATGTTCGTCGACCCCGTCCACGCCGCGAGCGAGGAATACCGGGCATTCTGGGCGAAACTCACCCGCGGTGAGTTCGAGACCGGGGAGTTCAAGCGGATCGGCAAGGCCGGCAAGGAGGTGTGGCTGCAGGCGAGCTACAACCCGATCTTCGACCTGGAGGGCCGGCCGTACAAGGTCGTCAAGTACGCCACCGAGGTCACCGAGGCGAAGCAGCGCAACGCGGAGTACGAGGGCAAGGTCAACGCGATCAACCGCGCGCAGGCGGTCATCGAGTTCGACCCCAAGGGCACGGTCCTGGACGCCAACCGCAACTTCCTGGACCTGTTCGGCTACACCCTCGAGGAGGTCCGCGGCAAGCACCACCGGCTGTTCGTCGACCCCGTCGACGCCACCTCCGACCAGTACGAGGACTTCTGGCAGCGGCTGCGGCGCGGCGAGTACGACACCGGGGAGTACAAGCGCGTCGCGAAGGACGGCCGCGAGATCTGGATCCAGGCGACCTACAACCCGATCCTCGACCTCGACGGCAGGCCCTACAAGATCGTGAAGTTCGCGGCGGACGTGACGGCGGCGAAGCTGCGCAACGCCGAGTTCGAGGGCAAGGTCACCGCGATCAACCGCGCGCAGGCGGTCATCGAGTTCGACCTCGAGGGCAACGTCCTCACCGCCAACGACAACTTCCTGCGGACCATGGGCTACTCGCTGCGCGAGATCAGGACCCAGCACCACAGCATGTTCTGCACCCAGGAATACATCACCTCGCCGGAGTACCGGGACTTCTGGCTGCGGCTGAGCCGCGGGGAGTTCCTCAACGGCCGGTTCCACCGGGTCGGCAAGTACGGCCGCGACGTGTACCTGCAGGCCACCTACAACCCGATCTTCGACCTCAAGGGCGAGCCGGTGAAGGTCGTCAAGTATGCGCAGGACATCACCGAGCAGGTCTCCCTCGAGCACCGCCTCAGCACCAAGACCGGCGAGATGAGCAGCGCCATCGGCGACCTGTCGACGTCGATCGCGCAGATCGTCGGCAACGCCGGCCAGGCCAGCGAGCTGGCCGGGGAGACGCAGTCCAACGCGCAGCGGGGCTTCGAGGAGCTGCGCAAGTCGATCGAGGCGATCGACCTGATGGAACGCTCCTCCGACCAGATCGCCGCGATCGTGCAGGTCATCGGGGAGATCGCGTCGCAGACGAACCTGCTGGCCTTCAACGCCTCGATCGAGGCGGCCCGCGCCGGCGAGCACGGCGTCGGGTTCTCCGTGGTCGCCGGTGAGGTGCGCAAGCTCGCCGAACGCTCCTCCGACTCGGCCCGCGAGATCAGCCGGCTCATCGTGGAGTCGGCCACCCGGATCAACCAGGGTTCGCAGGTGGCGCAGCGGGCGCAGGACGCGTTCGAGGAGATCCTGCGCAGCGTCGGCAAGACGTCCGAGTCGATCCACCACATCGTCGCCTCGACCCGCCAGCAGCAGGAGTCCTCGCGGACCGTGAACACCCTCATCGGCGACCTGATCGGCGCCGGGCCCACCGAGAAGTCATGACACTTTACGGTGTGTTCACCGTCGCGGACGTCCAGGTGGCGCTGCCGCTGTCGGAGCTGCGGGAGGTGATCCCGTGCCCGGCGACCTTCGACCCGTTGCTGGCCGTGGCGCCCGGCCTGGTCGGCGCGGTCAACCTGCGCCACCAGGTGATCCCGGTGCTGGACCTGCGGGTGCTGCTGGACCGCCACGAGGACACCGTCGCCGCCGAGGTGGTCGTCGTGGTCACCTACGACGGGTCGGTGTTCGGGCTGCTCGCCAACGCGGTCCGCGGCGTGGTGTTCATCGAGGACGAGGCGCACCTGGACATCAGCGTCAACACCAGCCTGCCGCTGTTCACCCGTACGTTCGAGCGCCCGGACGACAGCGCCGTCGTCAGCGTCCTGGACTGCGCTGCGGTGAAGCACACCCCGGGGATGGTGCTGGCTGCGGACACCGGCGGGCCGAGCGGCGCGGTCGCCCAGGCGCAGCAGGCCGCGTCCGGGATCTCCGCCGGCGGTCGGAGCATGATGATGCTGCTGCGCTGCGGCGAGATCGGCCTGGCCGTCGACGTGTCGCACATCCACTCGGTGGTGCCGGAGCTGATCCTCAAGTCCTCACCGCTGGACGGCCCCACGATCCACGGCGTGGTCGAACTCGGCGACCGGTACGTGCCGACGGTGGACACCCTCGCGGTGCTGCGCCTCGGCGCGCTCACCCCGGTGGACGTGAAGCGCGGCGTGTCCCTGGCGTTCGAGCGGGGGCTGCTCGCGTTCGCCGTCACGGAGGTGGTCAGCATCGTCGCCGTCCCGGACGCGGACGTGCTGCCGCTGCCGGAGTTCGGCCTGCCGGCCTCCGCCCACGCCGTGGGCATCCTGCCCGGCCAGGCCGGCGGCTCCTACCTGGTCCTGGACGGCGAGGCGCTGCGCGCCGACGAGGAACTGGGCACGCTCGCGGCGCTCGGCACCCCCGTCGGCGGCACCCCGGTCGTGGCCCGGGTCGCCGAGCGGTCCGACGCCGCCGACCCGCGCTTCGACGGCCGGGTCATCGAGACCAGCGTGCGCAAGTTCCTCACCTACGACGCGGGCGTTGACGTCGCGAGCCCGCTGACCCAGATCACCGAGATCGTGCCGTTCCCCACCGACGTCATCCCGTTCGTCGGCGGCGGCCCGCTGCGCGGCGTCTTCACCCACCAGCGCGCGTCGGTGCCGCTGATCTGCCTCGCCGGCCTCCTCGGCCGGCCGGTCGAGCTCGACGAGGCGACCGCCCGGGTGCTGCTCATCGAGGCCCGCGGCACCCGCGTCGGCTTCATCGTGCCGCACCTGCGCGCGATCGAGGAGTCGGAGTGGGAGGAGCGCCGCGCCGACACCGACCCCGACGCGCCCGTGTCCCTCGCCGGCAGCCCGCTGGTGAAGATCGGCGGCCGGATGCTGCCCCGCGTCGACCTCGAGCAGGTCGTGCGGACTATGGTGACCGATCATGAACGGACTGATCCGGCTGGAGATCGACGGTCACTCGCCCACGCCTGAGGAGCTGTACTTCCCGGCGCTGGCGAACTACGGCCACCTGACCGCGTTCCAGGTCCGCTCGGGCCGCGTGCAGGGCCTGGGCCTGCACCTGAGCCGGCTGGCGTCGGCGTCGCTCGCCCTGTTCGACACCCCGCTGGAGCCCGCGCACGCGCGCTCGCTGCTGCGCCACGCGGTCCGCGACGTGCCCGACGCGGCCGTGCGGGTCAACGTCTACCAGCCCGCGCCGGACGGTCCGCTCTCGGTGCTCGTCGCGGTCCGGCCGCCGGTGTACCCGTCGCCGGCGCCGCTGCGGCTGATGTCGGCGCCGTACCAGCGGCCCGTCGCGCACATCAAGCACCTCGGCGGTTTCGGTCAGCTCTACTGGGGCCGCGCCGCGGTCGAGCACGGCTTCGACGACGCGCTGCTCACCGGCCCCGACGGTTCGGTGAGCGAGGCCGCCGTGCACAACATCGCGTTCTTCGACGGTACCCACGTCGTGTGGCCGGACGCGCCGGCCCTGCCGGGCATCACCATGCAGCTGATCGAGCCGCTCCTGCCGTCCCGCCGGGTTCCGGTGACGCTGGACGACCTCGGCGCCTACCGGGCCGCGTTCGCCGCCAACTCGATCGGCGTCGTGCCGGTCACCGCGATCGACGAGCACGTCTTCGACATCGACGACGCCCTCATGGCCAGGGTCGGCGGCGCCCTGTCCTCGGTCCCGTGGGACGAGCTGTAGCCCGGGCTCACTCCTGAGAGGGAGGCGAAGACCGCTCCCCGCGGCGAGGCGGGACCGGGGCCGCGACGACGAGCATCGACGCCATGTTCCGGATTCTGACAGCGCTGGCGTTGCGCCGGCCCGTGATGGTCATCGTGTTCTGGGTCGCGGTCGTCGCCGTGGGGTTCGGCGTCGGCGGCGGGGTGTTCATGAAGCTCACCGCGCAGGTCGCCACCGTGCCCGGCTCGGAGACCGAGCGGGCCCTGAAGCTGCGCGACGACGCCGCCGGGCCGCGGCCCGCGGAGCTGACCGTGGTCGCGACCGGCGGCGTCGACCTGTCCGCCGCGCTGACCGAGGTGCGTGGCATGGCCGGCGTCACCGAGGTGGGCACGCCGCTGCCGTCCGCCGATGGCACGGCGGTGCTGCTGCAGGTGACGGTGGCGCCGCCCGGCGACGACGCCTCGGCGAAGGTCGCGGAACGGTTGCGGGCCGTCGACCCCGCGAGGGTGACCGTCACGGGCGGGCCGCTCACCGACAGCGAGTTCTCCGCGCAGGCCCAGTCCGACGTGCAGCGGGCCGAGCTGTTCACCCTTCCCGTCGTGCTCGTCCTGCTCGTCGTCGTGTTCGGTGGGCTGCTCGCCGGGGCGATGCCGCTGATCGTCGCGCTCGCCGGGATCGGCGGCACGTTCGGCCTGCTGTACGCGCTCAGCTTCGGCACCGACATCTCCGTCTACGCGATCCAGGTCGCCACCATGCTCAGCGTCGGCCTCGCCGTCGACTACGGGCTGCTGCTGATCAGCCGGTTCCGCACCGAGCGGGCCGCGACCGACGACGTGGCCACCGCCCTCGCCGCCGCCGTCGACAAGGCCGGCCGGACCATCGCCGTCACCGGCCTCACGGTCGCCGCCAGCCTGCTCGGCCTGGCCGTATTCCCCGACGCGTTCCTGCGCTCGATGGGGCTCGCCGGTACCGGCGTCGTGCTGGTCAACATGCTGGCCGTGCTCACCCTGCTCCCGGCGGTGCTCGCGCTCGTCGGCAAGCGGGTCCGGCCCGCGGCGGCCCGCGCCGGCGGCGGGGTCTTCGGCCGGATCGCCGTCGCGGTGCAGCGCCGCCCGGTGCTCACCACCGTGCTCACCGCCGCCGGCCTGCTCGCCCTCGCCGTGCCCGCCGTGCACATGCGCCTCGGCAACAGCGACGCCCGGGCCCTGCCGTCGGAGACGCAGACCCGCCAGCAGTACGACCAGCTCGCCGCCCACTACCCCGCGTTCGTCGGGCCCGACGACATCCTCGCCGTCGTCCGCTCCCCCGCCGGCGACCCCGCGACGGTGCGGTTCGCCGACCGCGTGCGCGGCGTCCCCGGCGTCTCCGCGGTGCAGGTCGAGCCCGTGTCGCCGGCGGTGTCCGTGGTCCGCGCGACGCCCGTGCACCGCCCCGAGACTCCGCAGGGCCGCGCGACGGTCACCGCGGTCCGGGACGTGGCGGCACCCTTCGAGGTCCTCGTCGCCGGCGACGCGGCGCGCCTCGTCGACTACCGCGGCATGCTCGCCGACTACGGCCCGCTCGCCGCGCTCATCGTCGTCGCCGCGACGGTGGTCCTGCTCGCCGCGTTCACCCGCTCGCTGCTGCTGCCGCTGAAGGCCGTGCTGACCAGCGTCCTGAGCATCGGCGCCGCGCTGGGCGTGGTCACCCTCGTCTTCCAGGACCGCGGCGACCTCGGCATGATCGACCTGACCGTGCCGGTCCTCGTCGCCGCGATCGCGTTCGGCCTGTCGGTGGACTACGAGGTGTTCCTGCTCGCCCGCATCCGCGAGCACCGCCTCACCGGTGCGGACTCCCGCCGCTCGGTGGCCGTCGGCCTGCAGCAGACCGGCCGGATCGTCACCTCGGCAGCGCTGCTGCTCGTGGTGGTGTTCGCCGGGTTCCTGGTCGGCGGGTTCGCGCCGATCCGGGAGATCGGGCTCGGCCTGGTCGTGGCGATCGTCCTGGACGCGACCGTGGTCCGGATGCTGCTGGTCCCGGCGACGATGACCCTGCTCGGCGGCGCCGCCTGGTGGCCCGGCCGCGTCCCGCCGGCGATCGAGCCCGCGGCCGCCGAGACCCGGCCCCGGGTCGCCGCCGCGCTGCCGTAGCCGGCACGCAGATGGGCCCGCCCGGCGCTCCCATGCCGGACGGGCCCCGCCCCAGAACGGTCCTGCCCGGGCCGGTGGCGGCCGACCCGGGCAAGCTCTGCTGAGAGCGCTCTCACAGAGTTGTACGTCGATGGAACAGGAATGTCAAACGCTGTTAACGAAAAGCTGTCACGGGAAGCTCACCAGGTACACCGGAACTGTGTTCGTGCCCTGCGCCGGGCCGCCCGTGGTATTGATGACGTGCGCGATCGTGCCCTTGCCGCCGAGGGAGACGGTGAGCAGGTCGTGGAACTTCACGCCCGCTGTCACCGGGGACTCGAAGCCGTGCTCGGCGACGATCGACGGGTCGGCGGTGAAGTTGCAGTAGCTGCCCATCCCCCACGCCTCGTGTGACGTGACGGTGTCGGCGACCTTGTACGCCGCGTACCCGCGGGCCCCGGTGCGCCAGGCGGACTGGCTCGGCGGGTCGTAGGGCAGCTCGTTCTGGAAGAAGATGGTCCGGCCGCCCTGACCGTTCCAGATCACCTCGTCCTTCTGGTAGTGCTCGACGAACAGCCCGTAGGCGGAGACGTTGTTGCCGTTGACGATCAGGCCCGTATCGGCGGTGTTGACGGTCCAGCCGACGCCGGCGCCGTGGTCGGCGCGCCAGGCCCAGATGTGGTCGATGATCGTGTTGTTGGAGTTGACGACCAGGCTGTTGGTCGCCTTGCCGGGTCCGGCGCCGCCGATGCGGAAGAAGACGTCCTGGACCGTGGTCGGGTTGGTGGCGTGACCGGCGGTGGCGCCGGCCTGACCGATGGTGAGCAGCGCGTTGGAGTTGGCGGTGCCGGCGTCGAAGAGCACGCCCGCGATCTTCACGCCGTCCACGTCGGCGACGGTCATCGCGTTGACCCCGTTGTCCGGGATCAGCGTCGGGTACCCCTCACCGAGGATGACGGTGTTCGGGTTGGTGACGTTGAGCGTCTGGTTGAGGTGGTAGACGCCCGGGGCGAAGAACAGGTGCTTGCCGCAGGCGAGAGCGGCGTTGATCGTGGCGGCACCGGTGCCCGGCGTCACGACGAAGAAGTCCGAGATCGGGATGGACGAGCCCGGGGTGGAGCCGCCGGACCACGTGGTGCCGACCGCGTTGGTGCGCAGGTTGGGCACGAACACCCGGTAGGTGCTGCCGTCCAGGTACAGGTACGGCTTCTCCCGGATGACCGGGGTGTTGCCGACGACGGTGTACGCCGGGCTGGGGAAGCTGTTCGCCGGGGCGCCCTGCACGCCGGAGAACACCATGTTCCACACGCCGTTGACCCAGCTGCCGATGGAGCTGTCCCGGGTGTACCACTGCTGCTGCGAGTACGGCCCGACGCTGCCGTCGATCTTGCTGTCGGCGATGTAGCCGCCGCTGGCCCAGCCGTAGCCGTTGGGGGCCAGGTTGAGCTTGCCCCGGATGTGCACCCGGCGCATCGGCGCGGCCTGCGCGACGGCCCAGCGGTCGCCGTTGTTGGCGACGCTCGGCACGATCGACAGGTTCTCGATCGACCGCCAGAAGTTCTGCGTCGCGTTGCCGCCGAACCAGCCGGCGTCCACCGTGACGTCGCCGTTGATGACGACGTCGTCGGGGTTGCGGCCGAGACCGATCACCGAGGTGTAGAAACCGGTGTTGACGTTGATGCCGCTGTACGTGCCGGGCTTGAAGGCCAGCACGTAACGCTGGGTGCCGAACTGGTTGGCCTCCTGCTGGGCGAAGACCGCGTTGACCTGGCTCTGGATGCTGGCCGCGGACATGGACGGGTCGAACACGATGAACGTGGACGGCAGCGCCCCGGACACCGGCGGGTTCGTGCAGACCGGCGGCTCGGTGGGCGTGCCGCTGTAGACGGCCAGCTCCTTGATCGAGTAGCCGTAGCCGGTCGCCCGCTGCGTGCCGTAGACGCGCAGGTAGCGACCGCTGCCGGCGACGTTGAGCGTCTGCGTGCCGCCGGTGCTCGTGGTGGTGGAGTAGATCGAGGTCCAGCTGCCGGCCGCGGCCGTCGGCGAGACCTCGACGCTGAACGCCTTCGCGTAGGACGTCTGCCAGGTGATGACGACCTGGCAGACGTCGGTGGTGGCGCCGAGGTCGACCTGCAGCCACTGGGGGTCGCTGAAGGCGCTGGACCAGCGGGTGCTGGCGTTGCCGTCGACGGCCTTGTTCGGGGTCAGGCTGCCGTTCTCGTTGGACGAGGAGGTGGCGGGCTTGTTGAGCGCGACGTTGCTCGTGCCGCAGGCCGCGTGCGCGGCACCGGCGGTGGCACCGAGGACGCTGACCGTGCCGCCGAGCAGGAGTACGGCGCTGAGCAGGGCTTTTGCCGCCCTGATTTGGGCATGGGGCATTTGGTGCATCTCCCTCATTGGCGGGGTGGGGACATGTGCCTCGGACGGTAATGACCGGGCTCTCGGCATGGCAATCGGTTGCCATCCATTTGCCAATTTCGATCTTGGCCTGCTGTTTCGGCGGAGCCGGGTCGGCCGATCACCCGAGGGGCGCCCTACCCCCTTCAGTCAGAAAGCTGACGAACCCGCCACTGTCCGGGGGTCCGGGTGTCGCGCGCACCGCCGGATGCCTAGGCTCACCTGCGAATGTTTCTCCGGGGAGGAAAGTCAGATGGCCGTTCACGTCGACCTGCAGGCACCGCCAGAGGTGCTGCGCCAACGCCTCTACGACGGTCACCTGCTGGTGATGACGAAGCTGCCCTCGGTCGCGAAGTTCGTCGACCACGCCCGGCAGCAGCTGACCGAGCTGTTCGCGCCGCACGACCCGGAGCACGCCCACGAGCACTTCGAGCCGGCCGCGATGGCCGCGCTGCTCGGCCCGTGGAAGCCGCGGTTCATCCACGACGAGCGGTCCAAGAAGCTGGTCCGCAACATCATCGAGGAGGCCGGCTTCACCGCCGAGGAGACCCACTTCGACGTGCCGAAGCCCCGCACCTCGTTCCCGGTCGGGCACCTGACCACCGGCGTGGCGTTCGCTTTCCCGTGGCACCGCGACGTGTGGTATTCCGCGCCGAACCAGCAGCTCAACTGGTGGCTGCCGATCTTCCCGGCGCGCGACGACAACGCGATGTCCTTCGACCTCGACCGGTTCAACCGGCCCGTCGACAACAACTCCGGCGACTTCGACTACTACCGCAACAACGTCGGCCGGCTCACCACCGCCGCGTCGGTCAAGCAGGAGGCCCAGGTCCGCCCCGGCGCGATCGAGCACAACCCGCCGAACGAGCTGGTGGTGCTGCCCGCGCCCGGCCAGGTGCTGCTGTTCTCCGGCGCCCAGCTGCACCGGTCGACCCCGAACACCTCCGGTCTGGCCCGCTACAGCGTCGACTTCCGCACCGTGCACGTCCCCGACGTCAAGGCCGGACGCGGCGCGCCGCTCGCCGACACGTACTGCTCCGGCACCGCGATCCGCGACTTCGTCAACGTCGCCGACGAGTCCCGCTTCGACGAGGCCGACGTGCGCGCCATCTACGGCGAACCCCCGGCCGACGCCATGCTCGTGTTCGAGGCCCCGAAGAGCTGAGCCGCGGCGTGCTGACCGTGGGTGCGATCGTCCTGGGCGTCACCGACCAGCCGCGCGCCGTCCGGTTCTGGCAGGAGGCGCTGGGCTACCGCCTGCACGAGACGGGCTTCGGCGGCGCCGCGACGATCCTCGTCCCCGCGGACGGCGCCGGCACCCCGATCGCGTTGCAGCGCAACGAGACCCCGCCGCAGGATCACCCGCGAATCCACCTGGACCTGCATGTCGCCGACGTGGCCGAGCAGGAGGCCGAGGCGGCGCGGCTGGTTGTGCTGGGCGCACAACGGGTGGCGTGGGACAGCTACCCCGACGACCCCGACTTCGTGGTGCTCGCCGATCCCGACGGCAACCGGTTCTGCATCGTCGATCTGGGGCACGTGCCGGCCTGATGCCGTCCACAATGGACGCTTTTGTGTGTCCTCCGTCTCGTAGCGCCGATCCGACCGTTTCCGGGAACAGTGGCGCAATGTTTCGGTGGGACAATGTCGGGGTAGCGCCACTGCGCTGACGCAGCAGGACGACGGGGAGGGGTGCCGATGCGACTGGCCGTGCTCGATGTGGGCTCCAACGCCGCGCACCTGCACGTCGTGGACGCACGCCCCGGAGGCCCGCCGCAGTCGGTGTTCCGGCTGAAGGCACCGACCCTGCTGGCCGACTCCGTCGACGGCGACGGGGCGCTGTCCGACGAAGCGGTCGACCGGCTCGTCTCCGCCGTCACCGAGACCGTCGACGCCTCCCGCCGCCACGCCGTCACCGACCTCATCCCCCTCGCCACCGCCACGATCCGCGACGCCACCAACGTCCAGGAGATCCGCGACCGGGTCCGCGAGGCCGCCGGCATCGAGCTGCGCTCCCTCAGCGGCGAGGACGAGGCCCGCGTCACGTTCCTCGCCGTGCGGCGCTGGCTCGGCCGGTCCGCGGGGCAGGTGCTGCTGCTCGACATCGGCGGCGCGACGACCGAGATCGCGGCCGGCGCGGGCGAGCTGCCCGACATCGCCGTGTCGCTGCCGCTGGGCGCGGCCCGCGTCACCCGCACGATGCTGCCGTGCCACCCGGCCCGCACCCGCGACGTCGACGCCGTCCACCGGCACGTCCTGCGCTCCGTGCGGCCATTTGCGGCCGGCATGCCGGAGGCGGCACGCTACATCGCGACGTCCAAGACGTTCAAGCAGCTGGCCCGGGTCGCCGGCGCCGACGGCCGGCTCACCATCGGCGGCCTCCGCCAGTGGATCCCGCGCCTGGCCGCGATGCGCCCCGAGGACCGCGCCGCCCTGCCCGGCGTCGCCGCCAGCCGCTCCCGGCAGCTCCTCGCCGGGGCCGTCATCGCCGCCGCCACCATGGAAGCCCTCGACATCACGCACGTCGACGTCTGCCCGTGGGCGCTGCGCGAGGGCCTGCTCCTGCGCCGCATCACAGAGCTGTCCGGGCTGTCCGGCCACGCGCGGAGCTGAGCCACCGGCCGCCGCAGCGGCTTGTCCGTCAGTCATCTGACGATGCACCAGGAACGCCCGGAAGCGCCCCGATCCACGGCGGTCACCCAACCGCCGGACCCGGCACGCCCCGGCGCCGCGCTCCTGGCAGTTCCGATGGCCGGCGGGAGGCGTCCGTCATGGACCTGAACATGCGCACCGCCACGGCCGCGGCGCTGGTGACGGTCGCGGTCATGCTCCTGGCGCTGCTCAGAATCCGGCCACCCGGTCTGGTCATCCGCTGGATCTGGGAGCTGGCCGAGCCGTATCCGCGGGTGCGCCGATTGCTGCGGCCACCGGCGGACATCACGGTGCCGACCTGGCGGACCGCCGCCAAACTGCCCCGCCGCAAGTATCCGCTGTCCTGGCGGACACGCTACCTGCAGCGCGGCGGCCGTAGCAGGTTCGTGCTGGTCGGCGGCCTCTACCTGGACCTCACCCTCACCCCGATCGACGTCACCAGCCTCGACGGCCGCGAGTTCAAGAACCTCGACACCGTCACGATGACCCCGGGCGGCGCCGGACGGTACTTCGGCAAGTTCCTCTACGAGGACCACCACCGCAAGAGCGACCTATTCTCCCAGATCGGCGTGGGTGACACGTTCAGCAGGACGCTGCGGCGACTGCTCAGGCGCGAGCGGTGGATCGCCCGGCGGCATCTGTCGAAGCTGCCGAACATGCCGTGCGCGGTGTCGGTCCACCTGTCGCAGCGCAACCGCAGCTTCTACACGACCTTCACGCAGATGGGCGCGCTCAGCAGCCTGCAATGGGGGTCGGTCCAGCGCAAGCTGCTCCACCGGACGCGGGCCGGCGGCGTGCTGTACATCTCCGGGTACTTCCGCACCCAGCTCGGCACCGACCTGCGGGACACGCTGCTGAAGTTCCCGCCGACCCTGCTGGTCTGCATCGATCACGGGCGGTTCGTGTCCGGCGACAACCCGACGGCCGAGGCGGCGCTGCTCGACGCGTTCAACGACAAGCTCATCGACGTCTACTTCTGCACCCTCGACGAGCTCAGGGAACTGATGAAGGCGGCGGGGCTGCTCGCCGACGAACGCCTCGGGCCCCGTGACCTGCTCACGACGTTCGGCCGTAGCCGGCAGCTGCCGCCGATCACCGTCATCCGGAGCACCACGCAGGAGCACGGCGCGGACGCGTTCGTCCTGCTGCACGGCGAGGTGATCGGCGAGAAGCGGGCCAGGGCGAAGGCGGACGTCGACCTTGTGGTCGGTGCCAGCAACAGGTTCAATGCCTCGTTCGTGCATTCGCTGGTGACCAACCGCAACCACGACGACCTGGACGTCGAACAGAACCTGCGGGAGTCGGTGAAGGACGCCCTCACCACCGCACTCAACGTGTGGGCGGAGCGGCAAGAGGAGTTGGACCATGACACGGCCAGATGACTGCTTCGACCTCGCCGACCCGCAGGTGCACGCCCTGCTCGGGCGCTTCGGCCGGGTGTGGGAGGTGCTCGGGGCCCTGCCGGAGCTGACCGCCGGCCTATTGCAGGGCCGGCGGGTGATCGAGGGCGACGTCAGCCCCGGTGCGTGGATCGACGACGGGCCGGTGTTCATCGGCGCCGGGGCGACGATCGAACCGGGCGCTTACGTCAAAGGACCGGCCTACATCGGCTGCTCGGCGGTCGTCCGGCACGGCGCGTACGTGCGGGAGGACAGCATCCTGCTGGCGGGCAGTTCGCTCGGTCATGCGAGCGAGTGCAAGAACGCCCTGCTGCTGCCGGAGGCGAAGGCCCCGCACTTCGCGTATGTCGGTGACAGCATCCTGGGTCACCGGGTGAACCTCGGCGCCGGCGTGAAGCTCGGCAACGTCCCGATCTCGCCCCGCCGCGGCGCCGACGGCCGGCGGCCGACCATCCAGTTGGACGTGGACGGCGCGCGCGTCGACACCGGCCTGCGCAAGTTCGGCGCCGTCATCGGCGACGACGTCCAGGTCGGCTGCAACGCCGTGTTCAGCCCCGGCGTCATCATGGGTCCGCGCTGCGTCGTCTACGCCAACGCGACCGTCGCCAAGGGCGTCTACGCCGCCGACCGCATGCTCAAGCTGCGCCAGACGCTCGTCACGGCCGAGAGGGACGAGCGGGGATGAGACTCGTCCTGGTGCACGGCGTCGGCGCGCACCAGCGTCCCGACGCCGAGCGGGCGGATTGGGTGTCCGCGCTCGCGACGGGCGCCGCGGCGGCCGGCCATGAACGCTTCGCCACGCTGCTGCGCGGAGGATCGATCAGGACCGCGTTCGTGCGCTACGCCGACCTGTACCAGCGGCCGGACAAGCAGGGCCACCGGACGGACCTCGACGCCGCCCAGGCCGCGATCGTCCACGCGATGATGCAGGAGATCATCGTCCATCAGCGGGAGCTGGGCGAGGACGACGAGAGCCGGCGGATCCTGCGCCACGCGATGCACCAGCTCGCGCCGTCGGGGGCGCCGCAGGGACTGCTCGCACCGGTCCGGCACCTGATCGGCGTCGCGACGACGCTGCTGTCGTTGCCCGTCATCCGGCCTGCCGGGCACCGCCTGACCGGCGCGCTGATGATCGCCGACCTGGTGCAGGTCGCCCGGTACCTCGCCCGCAACGACGTCGACGAGGCGGGAACCCCGCTCGACGTGCGCATCCGGCGTCGCCTGCGGGCCGCGCTGGACGACGGTCCCGCGGTCGTCGTCGCGCACTCCCTCGGCAGCATCGTGGCGTTGGAGGCGCTGCACGAGTGGACGGGACCAGTGCCGCTCTTCGTGACGCTCGGCTCGCCGATCGGCCTGCGCGGCGCGGTGTGGCAGCACATCCCCGAGGCGTGCCGGTCGACGCCGCCGCGCGTCGGCCGCTGGTTGAACTACTGGGACCGCGACGACCTGGTCGCGGCCCGCCCCGTCGTCGAGACGTTCGTGCGGCCCAACACCAGCGGAGTGGCGCCCCGCAGCACGCGGGTGGACTCGGCCGGCATCTGGGTCCACACAGCCACCAAGTATCTGCAGCAGCCGAAGGTCGCCGCGCCGATCGCGGAGGCCTTCACGCCCGTCCTCGGCCAGCAATGACGACCCCGCTGCGGCACGCGCTCGTCGTGGCGTCGCAATGCCGGACGATGGGCGAGCTGGCACCGTTGGAGCCGACCGCCGGGTCGCTGGTGGACCTGCTGCTGGACCCGGACGCCGGCTCCTGCCGGCCGGCGCTGGACGGGTCGGGGATCATCTTCGGTGAGCTGGACGACGAGGCGATCCGGACCACGGTCGTCGCGGCCGCGCAGTACGCCGGCCGGCACGGCGCGACGCTCGTCGTGGCGTTCCTGGGCCACGGGTTCGCACAGGCCGGCAGCCTGCGGATGATGACCGGCAGGTCGCGGCGAACCTCGCTGCTGTCCACGATCCGGTTGAACGACCTGCTCGCGGACGTCTTCGACGAGCCCGGGATCAACGGCGTCCTGGCCCTCGTCGACCTGTGCATGGCCGGCGCCGGGTTGCCGCCCGCGGCCGACCTGACCCAGGGCAACCGCAGCGGGCGCACCCGCATCGCGATGCTCATGGCCGCCTCGGCCGACCAGCCCGCGTACGGGCTGCGGTTCAGCCAGGCGCTGGTGGAGCTGATGCGCAGCGGTGTGGACGGCGCCGGGCCCTTCCTGCACGTCGACCAGATCACGAAGGAGGTCCTCGACCGGGTGCCCGGCCAGGACCCGAGCTGCGCCACGTACAACGGCAACCCCTACGGCGCGGAGCCGTGGCTGGCCCGGAACCGGCTCGATCCGGGCTTCGTGCCCGCGGTCCTCGACCCGCCCGCGGCCGCCGGCCGGGCCAGGCCGTTGAGCCCGGGCGCGCTGCAGCACCTCACCCGGCTGCTGGTCGCGGTGCCCCCGTTCTCGTCGTTCGCTGGGGCGCAACGGGTGCTGGCCCGCTTCCCGGCGACCCTGCGCGACCGGATCGGCGCGGGCGCGGGGCCGGTGCTCGACGTCCCGGAGCTGCTGCGGGAGTTGGAAGCGGCGCGGGGTCAGCGGCCGTGGCTCGTGCTGTCCGACGCGCTGCGGGCGTGCGGCGGGGCCGGGCCGGAGCTGGCCCGCCTGCAGGGTGAGCTCGCCAGGCTCGACCTACACCGCGACGCCCGCCCAGAACGGCCCTGAACGCCCTGACCGGCCTGAAGCGCCCTGACCGGCCCGAACAGCCCGGGACGGCCCCAAACGCTTCGAACGGCCCGGAGTGGCGGTCAGGGGCCGAAATTGCGGGCCGGGGCGGTGACCTTCGACCCGGCGGGCTGTGGGCCGGCCGGCTTCCTCCCGGCGGATTTCGGGTCAGCGGGTTTCGGGCCGGCGGGCTGCGGGTCACCGGGCTGTGGGTCACCGGGCTGCGGGTCGGCGGGGTTCCGGGCGGCCGGGGCCAGGCACAGCTGGGTCTGCTCCTGCATCGCGTACGGCTGGGCCGGATCGGGGCAGGCGCCGGCCGGGTAGACCCTGGCGGTGACGGTGTAGGCGTCGACCTCGGTGCAGTCGACGCGGCGGGCCTGGGCGCCGTCCTGGCGTACGCACTGACCGACCTGGATCGTCGAGAACGACTCCGACGGCGCCACGGCGAAGCCGACCCAGACACCCGCGGCGATGGCGACCGCCGAACCAACGACGGTGCCGGCCGCGACCTTCCCGACCCTGGCCGCCTTCGCCCTCGTCGCCGCCGGCGTCCGAGGCGCGGCAGCGGCCGGCCGGGGGCTGGTGCGAGGGCTGGTGCGGGGACGGCGGAGGCGGACGCGGTCCAGCAGCGACGGCCGCCGCTGCTGCGGGACGTCGACCGGTTCGACGATCGGAGGTTCGGGCCACTGCCACGGCGGCGCCGCGCCGCCCACCGTCCCCGTAGTCGTAGCGGACTCGAACGCGGCAGGCTCGAACGCGGCCGGCTCGAACGGCGGTACACCGGCGGCCCGCGCGTCAGACGGGGACGCTGCCGCGACCGCCGGCCCCGCGACAGGCTCCGCGATCCGTTCGGCGTCGACCACCGGCGCGGGCGTCGCGACCGGTCCGGCGCGGCGGGGGCGGCGGGCCGGGGTGCGGGTGCGGACCGGGAGGCAGCCGTCGGCCACCGCCAGCTTCGGGCGCCGGATCGCGGTCGGCTCCACGCCCAGGGCGTCCCGCAGCAGCCGCGCCACCAGGGGGATCCGCGACGATCCGCCGATCAGCAGCACGCCCGCCACCTCGGCGCGGGGGACGCCCGCCTCCGCGATCGCGGCGACGGTCGCGGCCACGGTCCGGTCGAGCAGCGGCCGGGCGATGTGTTCCAGTTCGGCGCGGGACAGCGGTACCGACTCCTCGAAGAGCGGCACCAGAATCGTGGTGGCGTCGGCGACGGACAGCATCTCCTTGCCGGCGCGGACCTCGTCCAGCAGGCGGCGGGCGGCGCGGCGGTCCTCGACGCTCTGCGGGCGGATGAGGCGTTCCCAGCGGATGGTGTCGTCGGCGAGCAGGTTGCCGAGGTGGGCGGCGACGGCCATGTCGAGGTCGAGGCCGCCGGCGTCGGGCAGGCCCCGCTGGGCGAGGACGTCGAAGGTCGGGCCGCGGCGGCGCACGACGGCGGCGTCGAAGGTGCCGGCGCCGAGGTCGTACACGATGAGCGACGCACCGTCGGCAACCTCGAGGATGCCGGCGTCCAGGACGTGCCGCGCGGCGCCGACCGGCTCGGCGACGAGCCTGGTGGGACCGAGGCCGACCTTTGCCGCGGCGCGGGTGAGGGTCGCCTGCCGGCGACGGTCCCAGCACGCCGGGTGGGTGAGGGTCACGGTGCTCATCGGCTCGCCGGCGACCCGGCGGGCCTCGGCGGCGACGCGGGCGAAGACGGCCGCGTACAGGTCGCCGACCGGGCACTCGACGCCGCCGAGGACGACGGCGCCGCGGTCGACGGCGCGCTTCGGGTAGGCGGCGAGCCGGTCCGGATGGGCCTGGCCGAGCAGCAGGGCGTCGCGGCCGACGAGCAAATGCGGCGCGTTGTCGAGGCAGGTCGCGGACGGCAGGAACTCCTCGCCGTCGAACAGCAGCGGATGGTGCTCGCCGTCCGGCCCCACGAGCACCGCGACGGTGCTCGAGGTGCCGAAGTCGACGCTCAGCTGATAGCCACCCACCCTTTCAGCCTAAATGTCCGACAGGCCCGCTGTCTCACGGTTGGTACGGTGGCGCCACGCCCCACCCCCACCGCGGCACCGGCGCCTCGCGCGGCGGGTCGGCGCCCGGCTGCGAGTTCTCCCGGGCCAGCCGCGTCCCCCACTCCAGGTAGCCGACGAACGCGGCCCGGAACTCAGGGTCGCCGGGCAGCCCGACCTCGTCGGCGGCGTCGAGCATCAGGTTGATCCAGCGCCGCCGCTGCGGTTCGGTGATGCCCTTGCCGAGGTGCTGGCTCAGCATGTACGGGTAGCCGCCGTGCTCGGCCGTGTAGGTCGCGGGCCCGCCGAACACCTCGGCCAGCCACACCGCGACGTGCTGGGCGTGCCGCGGATGCATGTGCGCGAACACCGGCGCCAGCAGCTCGTCCTGCGGCACCTTGCGGTAGAACGCCTCGCAGAGCCCCACCAGCGCCTCGGTCCCGCCGGCCCACTCGTACAGCGTCGGCGGCTGCGTCTTGTCCACGTCGTCCACGTCGTCCATGGGGAACACCCGACCACACCGCGCGGTTGGTGATCAAGTACGCACTCTTCGGTAAGTAGGGGGCCCGAACGATGGAGAAGCGCTACCACTGCCCGGTCGAGCTTGCCGTCGACGTGATCGGCGGTCGATGGCGCCCGGTGATCCTCGCTCACCTCAAGGAGGGCGCGCACCGCTACGGTGAGCTGCGCCGCCGCATGCCGCACGTCAGCGAGAAGATGCTGGTGCAGCGACTGCGGGAGCTGGAGGCGGACGGCCTGGTGTCCCGCCACGACCACGGCACCGTCCCGCCCCACGTCGAGTACCGCCTCACCGAGGAAGGCGTGAGCCTCGCCCCGGTCCTGCAGGCCCTCTACGACTGGGGCGCCGCCCGGGCCGCCCGCACCGGCACGCCCGTCGCTACGTGATCAGCAGCGTCTTGCCGAGGACCTGGCGGGACTCGATGGCGGCGTGGGCGTCGGCGGCGCGCTCCAGGGGGAACGTCTGGCCGATGACGGGGCGCAGCCGGCCCTCGGCGGCGGCCTGCAGCGCGCGGGCCGCCAGCTCCGGCACGCGCTGGCCGATGCGCATCAGCTCGGGGAAGCCGAAGCTGGTCACGCCCTCGCCGGGTTGCGTGAACGGGCCGCCGGCGGCGCCGTGGACGACGAACCGGCCGCCGGCCGCCGTCGCGGCGAGGGCTTCGCGTCCGATGGTGCCGCCGACGCCGTCGTACACGACGTCGAAGCCCTTCACGGCGTCCGTCCAACCGGGCACGGTGTAGTCGACTGCCTCGGCGCCGAGGTCACGGATCAGCGCGAGCTTGCGCTCGCCGGACGCGGCGCCGATGACACGGGCGCCGGCGGCGAGGGCCAGCTGGACGAGGAGGCTGCCGACCCCGCCCGCGGCCGCCTCGACGACGACGGTCTCCCCCGCTTGGGGCGCGGCGAGCTCATGCAGGCCGAGGGCGGTCCGGCCGTCGGCGAGCAGCGCGGTCGCGTCGAGGGTCGACACCCCGTCGGGGATCGGCACCACGTTGCGGGCCGCGGCGACGGCGAGCTCCGCGTAGCCGCCGGTGCCGTTGAGGCTCGCCACGACCCGCCGGCCGACCAGCCCGGGATCACCGCCGGGACCGACCCCGGCGACGGTCCCGCCGACCCCGTTGCCGAGCACGGCCGGCGGGACCGCACCTGCCTTCGGGGCCCGGCCCGCCCTGGTCTGGGTCTCGATGAACGTGATCCCGGCCGCCTCCACCCGGATCAGCACCTCATCCGGCCCGGGGACCGGCTCGGCGGCCTCCCCCAGCTCCAGGACCGACGGGGGACCGACCGCACGCCACCACACAGCTCGCATCACCACACGATTCTCGAACCTCAACCAATGTTCAGGTCAAGAGGACCCGTCCCCATGCCGGGAAGTTACCTTGATCCGATATATGTGGACGATGGACTATCCGTCGTACCTGTCGACGATGCCGATGCACGCGATCACCGAGGTCTACGGGGAAGACGGGCTGCGGGAGCGGTACCGGCTGGAGATCCAGCGCTTCGCGGAGGACGAGCGGGCGCGGCTGGCCGACGCGCTGGAGCTGGCCGGCCGGCTGCACCGCGACGACCGGCGGGTGCGCGAGCCCTACGTGAACCACCTGCTGCGGGTCGCGATCCGCGTCATGCACCACTACGAGGTCACCGACGTCGACGTGATCGCGGCCGCGGTCCTGCACGACACGGTCGAGGACCACCCCGACGAGCTGGCCGGCACGCCCGGCGCCACGGCGGAGGCGGCGCTCACGGTGCTGGCCGCCCGCTTCGGCGCCCGCACGGCGCGGCTCGTCGCGGCGGTCACCAATCCCGTCTACGACCCTGCCCTCGACAAGCACGAGCAGTACCGGCAGCACGTCCGGGAGAGCCTCGAACGCGAGCCGTGGGCGCGGGTGCTGAAGGTGTCGGACTTCACCGACAACGGCGTCGGCGTCATCCACACCACCGGCCCGAAGGTCGCCTCGGCCGCCACGAAGTACCGCCCCCTCGTGCCGGTGCTGCGGGAGCTGGTCGCCCGCCCGGACACGCCGCTGTCCCGGCTGGTGAAGCAGCACATCTTCCGCCAGCTCGACCTCGCCGAGGAACGCTTCGCGGCGATCCTCGACCCTGCCGGTTAAAGGTTCGTGGGTCACTCTCGTGTCCGATGTGGACGGTCACCGCGAGTTGATCAGAGGCCGGGGAAGTCCTCGGGGATCCGGGCGAGCTCGTCGTAGTCGGCGCTGAGCCGGACGATCTCGGCGGCGAGGTCGGCGCGCAGCTTGTCGTGGCCTGGTCCCAGCGGCACCGTCCGCGCCACCGCCGGGTAGTGGCTGACCGGGCCGCAGAGCAGCTCCGGCGGCTCCCACTCGTAGCGGGGGTGCACGTGGGCGTGCAGGATCGGGTCCAGGTTGCCGAAGATGCTGTAGTTGACCCGCCGGAACTGCGGGTCGTGCCGTGCGCACACGATCTGGACCGCCTCGCCGATGAGGTCCAGGTCGGCCAGGAACGCCAGCCGCCGCGCCCGGGGCAGGTCCACCAGGCGGTCCGCGGACGGGTCGTCGGAGAGCAGGAGGCAGTAGCCCGGCAGGAACTGGGTGTCGCCGATCACCGCGAATCCCGACGACAATCGCGCCAGCACCGTGGGGTTGCGCCCCTGCAGTGCCGACCGGATACGGTCTTTGCGCCAGTCGTCCATCGCCGTCACGGTACCGTCACGGCATGGGGACGAGCTACCAGACGCTGCTCGTGGCCGCCGCGATCGAGCCGGTCTGCGACGCGCTGACCGCGGCCGGCGTCGACGCGATCGCACTGCCCGCCGCGGCGAACCGGACCGCGGTCATCCCGCGGGAGGGCGCGCTCGACTTCGCCGACCCGGGTGAGCTGGCGGAGCGGATCGGCGCCGGGACCGGCTGGGCGACGCTGGCCAACGTGGTCGAGGACTCCGACTGGCTGCAGCTGGAGGCGTACCGCGAGGGGCGGTTCGTGCACCGGTACCGCTCGGACCGGCCGGCCCCGGACGACGCGGCGCGGCTCGCCGAGTTCGGCACCGGCGAGGTCGACACCGCGCGGCTCGGCAAGGCGCTGCGCGGCGAGTTCGACGGCAAGGGACCCGTCTATGCCGAGTTCCAGCATCGCCTGATTCTCAACGCCCTGTACCTCGACGCGCGCGGGCTGACGACCGCATACCGGTGGGCCGACACGAGCGACCTGCCGGGCGCGGTCAAGGTCAACCCGTGAGCGTGGCCGTCAGCGGGGTGTCGCCGACGACAGCCCATTGCCGACGCCACAGGGCTCGGTGCACTTGAGGAACGCGGTGCTGTTGTGGATCAGGGTTGCCTGAGAGCCTCGCCACCACGCGCTGGCAGGGATCACCCCACGGCACCTTACCGGGCATCGAAATGTACGGCTTCATGTCGGAGCGGGTGCCGACCTGCACGGTCGGCCGGTTGTCGGAGGTGAAGGACTCCCGCCACCGGACCGACTGCTGCAGCCAGTGCTCGCCGGGCTTGGCGTCGTGGCCGGCGCGGCACTAACCGGACAGGACGGCCGACAATGCGCTGGCCTGCGTACGCCAGTCGGCCACGGCCGTGGAGGAAGCGGCCCAGCGGGAACTGACCCGGTTGAGGGTGTCGCGGCCGTTCCACACCGTGTTGGCCTGGTTGGTCCGGAACGAGGAGAACTGGGTGCCCGCCTCCGCCAGGTACCCCATGAAGATGCCCTTGAATTGCTTGGCGTTGTCGTCGCAGGTCTGGCCGGTCACGTCGCACGACTCGGTGAGCACGCCGGAGCGGACCAGGGGTGAGGCGAGCGCCGCCGCGCCGAGCTGCCGGGCGCGGTCGAGGTAGGCGGTGGTGCCGGTGGCGCGGTACAGCTCCGTCCCGGCGCCGATCGCCAGTCCCTGGTTGTAGCTCCACACGGTCTGGCCGTTGTTGGCGCAGCCGGCGGTGATGCCGTCGTTGACCAGTCCAGATGCGTTGATCATGCCGCTGGCGGTGAACCAGTTCCAGCCGGTGACGGCCCGCTGCAGCCAGGTCGTGTCGCCGGGCAGCCGGTTGTGCAAGGCCGCGGTGAGCCGCACGTACAGGCCGATGGTGACGGCGTTCTTGTACGTGCGTTCCCGGTCCCACCACACGCCGCCGCCGCAGGTGGAGGTGTCCCAGAACCCGTTGACGTAGGCGGCAACGGTGACCGCCTCGTCGAGGTACGCGCGGTCGCCGGTCAGGTCGTACGCGGCCAGCCAGGTGAGGCCCCACCAGGCGCTGTCGTCGATGGAGCGGCTGATGAAGTGCCCGTCGATCGGGTCGGAGGAGCGGGCGCCGGCGGGGAACGCGACCCGGTTGACGTCGAACGTCCGCCGCACCGTCCAGAGGTACCTGGTGTCACCGGTGCGGCTGGTGTACTCGATGACGGTGCGCAGCGCGACGGCGGAGTTCCACCAGCTCGACGGCCACCAGGCGGTGCTCGGGTCGTAGGAGTACATCAGCGCGTCGGCCATCGCAAGAGCCCGGTTCGACGACGGGCGCGCCCATGCGGTGCAGGCGCCGTTCTGCCCTTCCACCGGCCGTCCGCAGGCGCGCACGGCGCCGCCGTACAGCAGCGACGTGGGATCGGCGGTGTTGAACCTGGCCGTGCGGGTCGCGGTGGTGCGCCCGAGTGACGAGCCACCGGGCCAGGTCGCGCCCGCGTCCCACGAGCGGTCCAGCCAGATCTCGTCGCCGGTGCGCCCGCCGCTGACGGTGCCCCACGCCATGCCGGCCGCGTCCAGGTGCAGGCCGAACGTGCGACCGTTCAGGCCCACTGTGCTGACCGTTTCCGCGTCGGTACCGCCGGCCGCCCCGTCGCACGTCGGCGCGCACAACGGCAGGTGCGACCAGGCGGTGCAGGCGATGCCCCGGGCGTCACCGCAGGCGCGGATCACGCCACGGCGATGGTGCGACGGGTCGCCGGTGTTGTACATGAGGGTGCGGGTGCCGGTCCACGTGCCGGGGATGGACGCCTTGCCGAGCAGCCCCTCCCAGCTCGCGCCGCCGTCGAAGGACCGGTCGAGCCACACCGCGTCGCCGAGCACACCGGCGTCGATGCTGCCCCACGCCATACCGTCCACATCGGACACGTGCAGCACCAGCCGCCGCCCGTTGACCGTCACCGCCGGGACCGGGAACGTCTCCTGCCGGGCGAGGGACGGGTCGCGGGTGTCGCAGTACAGGGCACAGATCGCGGTCGCGGCGTGCGCCGCGGACGCGGGCAGTACCACGAAGCCGAGCAGCAGCAGGGTCACCAGCACGCGTCGCATGACGTCACCTCAGGATCCGCACATCGGTGGTGGTCAGAGCGCGGTTCCACACCCTGACCTGGTCGACCTGGCCGGGCAGGAAGTCGGCGACGGCACCGTTCCACCGGCCGCGGCCTATCGCGAACGCCCCGCCGGCCGGCCAGGCGGCGCTCTTCGCGGCGGTGGCGGTGAGGACGCCGTTGACATACAGGCGCAGCTGCCCGGCGGCGGCGTCGCGGACCCCGACGAGGTGGGTCCAGCCACCGGCCTGCGGCGGCAGCGGCGCCACCGCCCGGGTCGCGGCCGCGCCGGCGGTGTCCGAGGCCAGCATGGCGAACGCCCAGGCGTTGTCGACGGCGGAGTACTGCAGGTAGAAGCCGCTGCCCTGCACCCCGTCCTGGCTCAGCACGGTGGCGAAGTTGGTGGTGGCGGTCAGGTTCACCCAGGCGGCGACGGTGAAGCTCGCGGCGGTGTCCACCAGCGGACCCGCGGTCGTGGCTGCACCGCCGGCCAGGGCCAGCGCGCCGCCGCTGTAGGCGGCGCCGCCGGTGAGGATGAGGCCGGTCTCGGCGCCGTCGAGCTCGAACCCGCGGACCAGGCCGTCGCCGAGGTGGGCGGCGGCGGTGACCTCGGCGGCCGTGAGCGCGTGGCCGAACGTGGCGACGTCGTCGACGACGCCGATGAAGAAGTCGGCGGGCGCGCCGTTCCACTTGGCCCGGCCGACGGCCAGGGCACCGGTGGACCGCCAGCCGGCGCTGTACGCGGCGCTGCCCTGCAGGGTGCCGTCGACGTACAGCCGCAGCTGCCCGGCGTCGGCGTCGTAGACCCCGGTCAGGTGCACCCACGTGTTGACCGCCGGGACCACTGTGGACAGTGCGCGGGTCGCGGCGGCGTTGTCGGTGTCGGCGGCCGGCATGGTGAACGCCCACCGGTTGTCGGCGGCGGAGTACTGCAGGTAGAAGCCGGACAGGCGCAGGCCGTCCTGGCTGAGGACGGTGCGGAACCCGGCGAGGTTGGTGGGGTTGACCCTGGCCATGACGGTGAAGCTGCCGTCGGTGCGCACCACCGGGCGGGCCGTCACGGGCGCGGCGGCGCCGGTGAGCGCGAGGGTGCCGCCGCTGAGCGTGCCGCCGGCGCCGAGGTCGTTGCGGTTGCCGCTGGCGTCGAGGACCCCGGTCGTGAAGGGCCACGCCCCGGTGAGGCCGTTCGGGGTGTACCGCAATGTCATGAGCGCGAGGGCGCCGCCCATGACGGGTCGCGCGGCGAACCCCTGCCCGTTGCCGGTGTTGGTGTCGTGCCAGTCGGTGAACGGCACCCGCGTCCCGGTCGTGTTCGCGAACTGGTACGCCTTGCCGATGAGCGCGTCGCGGGCGGCGGGCTGCGCGGCGAGGAACCCGGCGGTCCACAGCTCCCAGTCGACCTTCGTGTACTCGTGCCGCGGGTCGAGCGGCACGCCGTACGTGTGCTGCTGCGACAGGTACCAGGCGGCCTCCTCGGCGGCGATCGCGGGCGGCACGAGGTTCGTGCCGAGCAGCCGGTCGGCGAACCCGTTGTACTTGAGGCTCCACGTGGTGTCGGCGCCGTCGTAGGTGAGCTTCAGGTGGGTGTGGCCGGCGTTCTGCGCCATCGCCGCCCACTGTCCGATGTAGACCTTCGCGGTGCCGGCGTAGGTGGTGGCGACGCCGGCGGCGCGGGCGATCGCGTCCATCGCGGCGATGCCGACGATGCCCTTCAGCGCCAGGTTGACGCTGTGGGCGATGAAGCCGGTGAAGTCGTCGGTCTGGTTCTGGTTGCCGGGGTCGGGCAGGTTCGCGACCAGGTAGTCGGCCCACTGGCGCAGCTTCGTCAGGTGCGCGGTCGCGTAGGCGGTCGCCTTCGCGGCGGGCATCCGGGCGATGAGCGCGGCGACCATGATGAGCATGTTCGCGGACTCCTCGACCGGCATGTCCTCCTCGTCGGTGCCGATCCGGCCGAACGCGTTGGGGTACACCCCGAGGTCGTGCGGGGCGAACGGCTTGTTGAAGCCCTGCACCTCGGTGTAGTCGAACAGCGGCGCGAGCAGCAGCTCCAGGTAGCGGGGGCTCAGCGCGAGGTACGCGGGGAACGCCGGGTACATGACGTCGACGGTGCTGAAGTCCCCGTTGGACGAGATCTCCTTGAGCATCGCCCAGGGCGCGCCGCCCCGGCTGACCAGTTCGGTACCCCCGAACGCCTGCCGAAGCACGAGCGCGCACAGCGCCGCGTACTGGGTGCCGCCCGCCTGCTGCGCGGCCGCGGTGACGGCGGCGTCGGTCGCGGCCCCACCGGCGCGGGCCGCGTCCCGGTCGGCGCGGAACCAGCGCAGCATGTCCTGCCACGTCGCCCACTGGGTGCGCCAGTACGGGTCGAGGTTCGCCCCGAGATAGGACACCGCGGGGGTGCGCACGTGGCCGATGACGAACACGAACGCCGGGCTCGTTGTCGCGCCGACCTGGCCGAGATCGCGGGCGAACGCGAACACGGGCCAGGCGTTGTTGATCGCGCGGGGCTGGTTGGTGTCGCCGGTGTTGAGCAGTGTCGCGTTGCCGGCGCCGCGGGCGCGGACGGTGCCGTCGGCGCCGGTCTGCCAGGTGAGGCCGGCGACCTCGTCGGTGGAGAACACGACGGTGCCCCAGGACGCCTGGTCGGCGAACTCGCCGAGGACGGTCGGGGCGCTCGGCGTGCAGGTGTGCACCCGCTGGTCACCGACGACCTGGGTGGCCCAGGTGATCTGCTTGGCGCGGTCGCCGTGCGCCCACTCCCCCGAGATGTCCAGGTAGACGCTGACGGCATGGCCGCCGCCGTCGGTGGCGGTCGCGGTGACGCTCAGGTAGCTCATCGGGACCGACTGGCGGCGCAGGTTCGCGGGGTCCACCGGGCTCAGGAACTCGACCTCGAGGCGGACCGCGCCGGCGGTGATGGTGAACGTGGACCGGGTCGCGGTGACGACCAGCGCGGTCTGCGTCGCGAGGGGCCAGCCGCCGCTCGGCGAGCCCATGAACACGTACGGCTGGTTGTCCACGCGCACGATGCCGGTCATCGCGGTGGCGGCGCCGGTCCAGAACGTCGGCCAGTTCCCGGGCAGCGTGTCGGCGCGCAGCCAGGTCGACAGGTACGGCGACCGGACGGCGAGGGGCGTGGCGGGCGGCCGGATCGGGGTGAACGTGGACGCCGCGTACGCCGGGTCACCGCCCAGAGTCACGCCCGCCGCGGCGGCGGCGCCGGTCAGGCCGCTGAGCGCGGCGAGGCGGAGGACGTCCCGGCGGGACGCATGTGGCATCGATGTCACGCGGGGCTCCCCATGGCGGTGGAAGGGCCGGACGGATTCGACATCAGCAAACATTTCCCGACGCAAACTGTCAACAGTCCTTATCAATATTCACGGCGGTCTGTGCGATTCGGGCCTGCCCCGGGTCCGGCGGCGGTCCGCTAGGCTCGCCGGCATGGCAACGGCCGAGCCCGAACGGCGGCACCTCCAGCCCGTTGGCGATGCTGGCGCCGCGGCCGTGATCGCCGCCCGGGCGCTGATCGAGATCCGGTCACTTGCCCGGGCGTCGGAGCCGGGCGAGCACGAGCGCCTCGAACGCATCGCGCTCCTCGCCGACCTCTGCCACAACCTGCCGATGGTCGCCGGGCGGCGGGACCTCCCGCGGTTCTCCGACCAGGGCAGGCGCAGCACCCAGGAACGCGCGATGGACGCCCGGCCGATGAGCTGGACCTGGCAGACCAGCGGTTCGCGAGGGCGGGCGCTGATGCTCGCCTGGCTCGACGATGCGGGCTACCGGTGGACGCCACCGCCCCCGCTGCCGGAGACGCCGCGCGGCGCGCCCCGGCTGTCCGTCGCGCGGCGGGTCCGCACGCTCGCCGGCTGGCCGGTGTCACCGCCGGCCGGCCGCCGGCCCTTGCCCCGTGAGGCACACGTGCTCAAGGCCCTGTCCACGGACGCGATGTGCGAGGTCTACGCGGAGGCCGGTCGCCGGCGGCTCGGCCTGGGCGGGGGCAGCGGCCCGTGGCTGCGCGCCCACCTCGACCCGGACGCGACCCATTACCTCGTGCCCGATCCGGCGGACTACTACTGGCCCCACCCTGACGGCAGGATCCCGATCCCCTGGTGGGAATGCTTGGCGCTGCTGACGATGCGCGACGGCGAGCAGGTGTGCACCTCCGTCGCGGTCATGCCCGAGACGTTCACGGCGCTGCCTTCGACGGTTCCGCGGCACCGCCAGCGCCAGCTGTTGCAGGTCGCGCGGGCCACCGAACGCGACACGTACCTGTGGGGCCGCGACCACGAATGCACGCCCGCCACGTGCGGCTACACCCCGCCCCCGGCCGATCCGTAGCGCGCGCTGTACCAATCGGCCTGACATATCCGAAATGTCGGGTAGAGTCGCGAACGTCAGAGTCGACCGCTCCCCCGGTGCAGACCGAGGGATGTTTGTCATGACCAAGTTGCGACGGCGGATCGCCGCCGGACCGTTGCGGCTCGTCGCTGCGCTGGCGATTGCCGCGGGCGCCGTCAGCGCCATGCCGATGCCGGGCAGCGCCTCGCCGCCGCCACCTCCGCCGCTGCCGTCGCTGCCTGTGCCGGCCTTGTCGGCGGCGGCGGGGCGGTGGACGCATGACGGGTTCGACGCCGGGAACAGTGGTTACAACCCGGACGAACGAACCATCAACGCCGGCAACGTCGGCAAGCTGAAGCTGCGGTGGGCAGCGACGCCGGCGCTCGGGGCCGAAGGGTGCGCGCCCGCGCTGCCGCCGCCGCTCGTCGCCGGTGGGCGGGTGTACATCCTGGACGGCGAAGGGGTCACCTCGCTCGACGCGGGCACCGGCAAGAAGCTGTGGCGCGACACGCGGATCCTGCAAAGCCGGGACTTCCGGCGGATCGTGGTCGCCGACGGGACGCTGATCGTCGCCGGGGCGTCGTGCTACGCCAACAGCGATCCCGACGGGTTCCTGTTCGCGCTCGACGCGGCGACCGGGGCGCGGCGGTGGGACGTGGTGCAGGAGCCGCCGGTCAACGACCTGGTGGTGGATGCCGGGACCGTCGTCACGTCCGGGTGGGCGACGGCGACGAACGAGGACACGATCATCGCGTACCGCGGACGCGACGGCGCACAGCGGTGGAGCCGCAGCGGTGCCGTGCTCGCCGGTCCGGTGTCCGCCGCGGGGCGGGTGCTGCTGCACGACGCGACCGGCACCACCGCGGTGACCGTGGCCGCGGGCAAGGTGCTGTGGCGGGCGCCTATGCGGTGGAGCCCGCTCGCCGCGACCGCGGAACGGTTCTTCGCCGTGCCCGACCCCGTCGGGCAGGGCGACCAGACCGGGCTGTCGGCGATCGGCGCGGGGTCCGGCAAGCTCGCCTGGCGGCAGCCGGGCACGGTCGAGTCGGTCGCGACCGACGGGCGGCGGGTCTACGCGGCGGGCGGGAGCACGCTCACCGCGTTCCAGGCGGGGAAGGGCGCGAAGCTGTGGACCCGGCAGCTGCCGGGAGCGGTGCAGCGTCCCGTGCGCGCGGGCGGGTTGCTGTACGTGACCGTCGAGGGCAACCCCATGGCCGTCCTGTCACCGGTCACCGGCGGGGACGTGCCCGGCGCCGGCCGGTTCGACGGTGCGACCGGTCACGCTGTCGTCGCCGGTGGGCGGCTGTACCTCACCGACGGCAGGACGTTGCGAGCCTACGGCCCGTGAGCCGGTGCGGGCGGCACCGACGCCTGCGGCGACCACCAGCGCGACGCCGAGCACCGCGAGAGGGCCAGGCGCCTGGTGCAGCAGGACCCCGCCGACCACCAGCGCGATCGCCGGTTCAAGGCTCATCAACGTGCCGAAGGCGCCGGCGGTGAGCTTGCGCAGGGCGTACATCTCCAGGCTGAACGGCACCACAGCGAGCAGGACGGCCAGGCCGAACCCCGCGGCCAGCAGCGGCCAGGTCAGCCCTGCGGCAACGGACGGGCCGGCGACCGCGGACGCGACGAGGCCGGCGACCGCGGTGGAGACGGCGAGGCCGGCGTAGCCGCTGACCTGGTCGCCGACGCGCTGGGTCAGCAGGATGTAGCCGGCCCAGCAGGCGGCGGCCGCGAGGGCGAACCCGACGCCGGCGGGGTCGGTGCGGCCGTGCCACGGTTCGGTCAGCAGCAGCACGCCGGCCCCGGCGAGGACCGGCCAGAGCACGGTGGCCCGGCGCCCGCGGAAGGCTGCGACGGCGAGCGGCCCGAGGAACTCCAGGGCGCTGGCGGTGCCGAGCGGGAGCCGCGCGACGGCCGCCATGAACGCCAGCGTCATGCAACCGGTGACGACCCCGAGCGCGACGGTGGCCAGGATGCTGGCGCGGGTGAAGTCCCGCGGTCGCGGCCGGACCAGCGCGAGCAGGAGCACCGCCGCGCAGGCAAGGCGCAGGCTGACCGCGCCGGACGGCCCGACGCTGTCGAACAGGCCGACGGAGGCGGCGAGCCCGAGCTGGATGCAGATCATGGAGGCGATCGCGGCGAACATGCCCGAAGTACACGCCATCCCAACCGTTCACGTCCACGTGGCTTTTGCTGAGGTACCGTTCGAAAATGCTGAACAATGACCGGCTGCTGCTCCTGGCGGAGCTGGCCCGGCTGGGCTCGATGCGGGAGGTCGCCGACGAGCTCGGCACCACCACGTCGACGGTGTCGCAGCAGCTCGCGGTCCTCGCCCGGGAGGCGGGCACCGCCCTGATCGAGCCGGACGGGCGGCGGGTCCGGCTGACCCCGGCAGGGCGGCGGCTGGCCCGGCACGCGGTGACGATCCTCGCCGCGGTCGAGGCCGCCCGCCTCGACCTGGACCCGTCGGCCGAGCCGGCGGGCACGGTGCGGGTCGCCGGATTCGCCACCGCGATCCGCCGGTCGCTGCTGCCGATCGTCGCGACGCTGCCGGCCCGCCACGAGCGGCTGCGCGTCCTGATCCACGAGCACGAGCCGGCCGAGGCGTTGCAACTGCTCGCCGGCGACCGGGTCGACCTCGCCCTGACCTACGACTACAACCTGGCGCCGTCCGGATTCCCGGACACCCTCGAGGCGACGCCACTGTGGAGCACAGAATGGAGCCTGGGCGTCCCGGCTGGCTCTACAGTGGACGGTGGTGCGCTGGAGGTCTTTGAAGCGTTCCGGGACACGCACTGGCTGGTCAACTCGCGCAACAGCGCCGACGAGGACGTGGTGCGCACCGTCGCGTCGATGGCCGGCTACACACCGCGGATCGCCCACCGCGCCGACAGCCTCGAACTGATCCAGGACCTGATCGTCGCCGGGCTCGGCGTCGCGCTCCTGCCCGCGGACCAGCCCACCCTCGACGGCGTCACACTGGTGCCGCTGCGCCGCCCAGACGTGCGGATGCGCGTGTTCGCGGTGACCCGCCTCGGCCGCCGCGCCTGGCCGCCGCTGCACGTCGTGCTCGAAGCCCTGAGCCTCGGCCTCAGCTGACCACAGGCGTGTTCTGGCATGCGGTGAGCAGCCAGCGGCCGTCCTCCTTCGCCATCACGTAGACAGGGCTGCCCTCCGCCGTGCCGTCTGGGGAAACGGTTGTCTGCCGGACCCGGACCGCGGCCACGTCCGGCCGGATGAACAGGACGTCGAGCATCTCGTACGTGACGGTGGTGCCGCGCATCGCACCCGGTAGTACCTTGCGCGTGAAGGCGCCGATCTCGTCCCGCCCCGTCAGCCGCCGGCCGTGCCCGGTCGTCCAGATCGCGTCGTGCCTGAACAGCGCAACGAACTCCTCGACCGACTCCCGCTGCTGCGCGTCCTGCACCCTGCCGACAACGTCCCGCAGCGCGCCCAGTTCCGTGTCCATGCCAAGACTCTTGAACCTCAACCAAGCTTCAGGTCAAGCCTCGTGCTGGGTGGTGTGCGGGTGGTCACGTGGCGTGATGGCGCTGGACGTGGGGGTGTGCGGGTTCGAGAATGGTGGGGTAGCGCCTACCGGGGGGAGGCGGCGCATGCCACGGCCGTATTTTTCTTTGGACGCACCGGATTCCGGGTCTTCTTCTTCGTTGGGTTCGATTGATTGGGATGCGCGTTTGGCTGCGCAGCGGGCTGAGTTTGTGCGGCGGCGTGAGGAGAAGTTGCGGGTTCGGGCGGAGTTCGCGGAGGCTCGGGCGCACGGGTTGGCGGCTCGTCATGCGACGAAGTTGGTGCGGCTGCGGAACGCTCAACTGTTGGCGGAGTTGGACGCGGTCGCGGCTGACCCGGTCCCGCAGCGCGCAGCACCGTGCCGACCGGCGGCGAGCGCCACGACATCCGCGCCAGCCGGGCCGGGACCCGCGCCTGCCACAAGGGCGCCGGCACGCGCTCGGCCGGTTCCTGTTTCGGGTCGCACGGAGCGGGTGGGCAGTGAACCGGCGCCTGCGCCTGGCACCCCCGCGGTAGCACCCTCACCGGCGGCGCCTCGGTCTGTCGGCCGCCCGGCATCCACGCCTGCCCAGTCGGCGTCCGAACGGACCTGCCCAGCACCTGCACCCGCTCGGTCGGTGCCGGAGCCGACCAGCCCAGCACCCGCACCCACTTGGTCGGCGCCCGAACCGACCAGCCCAGCGGCCGCACCCGCACCCGCACAATCGATGCCCGAACTGATCAGCCCACCACCCGCACCCACACAGTCGGCGCCCGAACCCACCGCCCCAGCACCCTCACCCGCTCGGCCGGCGTCGGCGTCGGCGTCGGCGTCGGCGTCGGAGTCGGAGTCGGACAGCTCAGCACCCGGGCCTGCTCAGGCGAGGTCAGAGCATGCCGACCCAGCAACTGCAGTTCCGCAGCGGGCGCCTGCGAGCGCACACCCGGCGCCTGCGCACGGCAGCATAACCAGCACCCGAACCGGTCACCCGGGATCGACGCCCGCTCCGTCCGACTCCGCCAACGCGCCCCGCGACGCCGCACCGATGCTTCCAAATCCCAAGCGCTACGACTCCGCCGAGGGAGCCAGATGCTGCGCCGGCGCTCAGGCAGCGTCCGAACCGACCAACCCAGCACCCGCGCCTGCTCAAGCGAGGTCAGAGCGTGCCGGCCCAGCGATTGCGGTTCCGCAGCGGGCGCCTGCGACCGCACACCCGGCGCCTGCGCATGGCAGCACAACCAGCACCCGAACTAGTCGCCCGGCATCGACGCCCGCTCCGTCCGGCGCAGCCAATCCGGCCAGCTGCGCCGCACCGAGGCATTCGAATCCCAAGCGCTGCAACTCAGCCGAGGGAGCCGGATGCCCCGAACCTCGGGTGCCCGGTGCGGCTCCAGCCCGGCGGCCTCGTCTCGCCCCGCGTGGAGGTCCACCTCGACCGCATCCCTTGGCAGCCCGCATACGGTCTCCCGCCATTGGCGGTCGGGGTTCGCCCGCATCTCTTGCGGCTCGGGTCCTCCCGCCAACCGGCAGCGGTCGTCGGGCAGTCCTCGACCGTCAGCGCAGCAGGGCACAGCCCGCCCATCGGCGACACGCCGGCACTCGGGAGGTGTCGTCCCACTCGTCGGTGCCTGAGCGGCCGCAGCACCACGACCGCTGCCGCATGTCCTTCGACCGTCGGCGGCAGTCGGGCGGCCCTCGACCGTCAGCACGGCGAGGCGGCCCTCGACCCCGTCAGCACGGCGGGGCAGCCCTCAACCGTCAGCGCAGCGGGACAGCCCGCCCATCGGTGACGGCCGGCACTGGCGAGGTGCCGTCGTGCCCGACGGTGACTGAGCGGCCGCGGTAGCACAACCGCTGCTGGACGTCCTTCGACCGTCGGCGGCGGGCGGGCGGCCCTCAACCGTCAGCACGGCGAAGCAGCCTCCATCGGGAGCAGGCCGGCACTGGAGGTGTCGTCCTGCTCGACGGCGAACTGAGCGGCCGCGGCAGCACGACCACTGCCGCATGTCCTTCGACCGTCGGCGGCGGTTGGGCGGCCCTCAATCATCAGCACGGCGGGGCAGCATCATCAGCGCGGCGGGCAGCCCTCGACCGTCTGCGCGGGGCAGCCCGTCCAGCGGCGACCGGTCGGCGCTGCGGAGGTGTCGTCCTGTTCGACGGTGCGCGAGTGGCCGCTATGGCATGGCCGCTGCCGGGACGGCTGCTGCCGGGACCCTGGTGTCACCATCCGTTGTGCCGCCGCGTGTGGGGGCGGAAGCGGTGGCGACGGTCGCGGGCTTGGACAGGGTGCGGTGGCTGGTGGGCTGGCGGTCGTGGGTTGCCTGGCGGGGTCGGTGAGCTTCCTTCGGCAGGTGGGTCAGGGCGAGGACTTGATGCGTTCGTCGACGGGACGGGGCGGCGGTCTCAGTGAGTTCCGCCTTGGACCGCAACACCGTGATGGCTCGGTCGACCTGCCGTCTCGGCCCGCAGCCGGCCACAACCGGGCGCGGGCGGCGGGGAGCTTCACGGGCCGCAGGTGGTCGGCTTGGCAGGTGCACCTCCCGTATGTTCCTGGCACAGCGCGGCGTCAGGCGTACTGACACTCAAGCACAGGGGTACGACAGAAAACCGGGCGACGCTTCGGGGTCAGGGATGGCTGGAAGGGTGCAGTGTGGTCAGGACGGCGGTGAGGTGGGGGCGGGTGGGCAGGATGTGGAGGGACTCGTCGATTTCGCGGGTGGCCCAGGTGTGGTGTCTGGGGTCGGCGTCTGGGTTGAGGGTGATCCGGAGCTGGGCTAGCAGGAAGTTGAGGCGGCAGGCTAGGAGCATGGTGAAGTCGGCCGGGTCGGTGATGCGGCCTGGGCCGCCCTCGCGGATGTAGGCGGCGTAGAGGGCGCGCATGGCGTCGAGGTCGATGGTGGGGCCGGGGCAGTACCAGTCGAAGAGGACCCGGGCCAGTTCCCGTTGGGGCGCGGCCGGGCCTAGGTTGTCCCAGTCGACGACGACCAGGGAGCCGTGGGGGTCGGCGAGGATGTTTTCTGGGTGCAGGTCGCGGTGGCAGACGATGAGGTCGGCTGGGTCGGCCGGGGCTATGTCTGCGCAGAGGTCAGGCAGCTCGGCGAGGCGTTCGGCGAGGCGGCCCGAGAACTGTGGTGGGGCGTCCGGCCAGCTGTCGGCGGTCGGGACCTGGTCGTACCAGGGTTCGCCGTCGGGGGTGGCGGGTGGGGCGCAGCGGTGCAGGCGGGCCAGGAGTGCGCCGAGGTCGGCTGGGGTGGACGGGGCGCTCAGGTCCACGGGGTGCAGGTCGATCCAGTCGTAGAGGCGCAGCCAGGTGCCGTCGAGCGTTTGGTGCAGGTATTGGCCGTCGTGGTCGGGGTGGCTGAGCGGGAGTCGTACACCTGCGGCTGAGGCCAACGCGGAGAACTGGAGCTCCGCGTCCAGCACCGGCTGGGGTGGCGGGGTGCCGAAGAGCTCTTTGAGGGCGAAGGTGTCGTTGACCCGCCAGATCTGGCCGAGGGCGCCGCGCGGGCCGGCGGTCAGGACGATGTCGGCCGGAAAGCGGAAGCCGTACGCCGCCCGCACCTGCGCCGTCAGGCCCGATAGCCGGCGGGCGTCGTCGGCGGCGTGGCGGGTGCCGGGGTCGTTCACTCCTCCACAGTAAGTGCGTGACCCGTGGTGCTGTCGACGTGGCCGGGCAATGCGCCGTCGTGGTGGTCGCCGGTGGTGACGGTGCCGGACGGCTCGAACATGAGGATGGCGCCGCCGGGTGAGGACGGGCGGTGCTCGACGCCGCGCGGCACCACGAACGTGTCGCCCTTGCTCAGGGCCACGGTGCGCTCGCCGTGCTCGTCGCGGATCGCGACGTCGAACCGGCCGTCCAGGACGAGGAAGAACTCGTCGGTGTGCTCGTGCACGTGCCACACGTGCTCGCCCAGGGTGTGCGCGATGCGCACGTCGTAGTCGTTGACCCGGGCCACGATCCGCGGGCTGTACACGTCGTCGAAGGAGGCCAGGGCCTCGGTCAGGTTCACCGGTCGCATGGCGTCCATCGTGCGCGCTTTCCAAAGAACAGTCTTGTACGTTCCTTACGCGCTCTGGTGGGCGATCTGGATCAGGTTGCCGCAGGTGTCGTCGAACGTCGCGACGGTCACCGGGCCCATCTCGGTCGGCTCCTGGGTGAACACGACGCCGAGGGCGCGCAGGCGCTCATACTCCTTGTGCACGTCGTCGACGGCGAACGACGTGAAGGGGATGCCGTCCTCCATCAGCGCCGCCCGGAACGGGCCGACGGCCGGGTGGTTGGCCGGCTCGAGGACCAACTCGGTGCCGTCGGGGCGCTCCGGCGACACCACGGTCAGCCAGCTGAACTCCCCCATAGGGATGTCGTGCTTCTGCACGAAGCCGAGCACCTCGGTGTAGAAGCGCAGCGCCGCGCGCTGGTCGTCGACGAACAGGCTGGCCAGGTTGATGATCATCAGGTGTCCTTCGTCCGTGGGGTCAGCCACCGCTCAACGATGTCGTGCAGCGGGCCCGTGTCGAGGTGATGGAACTTGTACCGCCCCTCCCGCCGCACCGCAACCAGCCCCGCCGCCTCCAGCAGGTCCAGGTGCTGGGAGATGGCCTGGCGGGACGAGGTGATCTGGTGCTTCATGGTGAGGCGGCCGCACAGCTCGAACAACGTCTGCCCGTCGCGGTCGGTGAGCTCGTCGAGGATCGCGCGGCGGGTCGGGTCGGCGAGCGCTTTGAAGACGTCGCTCACCTCAGCCATGATAGGCAAGTATCTGCTTGCATATCAAGTCTCACAGCGCGGTCGGCGTGGTGACGGTGAACCGGGCCTCCACCTCTGCCCGCACCCGCTGCCGCTGCGGGTCCAGCTCCAGCGGCGCCGCGCCGCCGTAGGACGCGCGGGTCTTCGCCTGCATGTCGTACGTCTGGAACCGCCCGAGTGACTGCGCGCCGCCGCCGAGCCCCGGGTCGGACAGTTCGAGCAGGTCGACGACCTGCGCGCCGAGGGCCTCCGCGTATTCCTTGCCCCGGGCGATCGCGTTGGCGACCGCGTCGCGGCGCACCTCCTTGTGGACCGGGCTGTCGGGGCGCAGCGACCACGTGGGCCCGTCCACGTGCGTCTGGTCCTGGTTGGCGACCGTCAGCAGCATCTCTCCCAGCGCCGTGAAGTCCCGAACGACCACCGTGGTCACCACGCTGCCGGAGTACGCCGTGACCCGCTCGCCCTTCTTGCCCATCTCCGGGTGCACGTGCAGCCCGCTGGTCTCCCTCCGCTCGATCGCCTCGGCGTGCCGGTCGAACAAGGCCCGCAGCGCCTCGGCCCGCTCCCGCAGCCGCGTCAACGTCGTCTGCCGGTCCTTGTCCCGGGCGACCACCACGACCGTGAACTCCGCCAGCTCAGGATCGACCTCACGCAACGCCTCGCCTCGTACCGCAACCACCGTCATGCCGTGCAGCCTAATTCCGCGCCGGATTCGACCGTTCGCCGGTTGTTCGGTCGTTTCGGCGTCGCTGACGATGGACGTCGACCCTGGAGGTGTTCGTTGACGGCGGTGCCGACGTCCGACGTGTACGTGCTGATCAAACCCGAGGTCGCGACACTGCTCGCCGACAACGGCGTGGCGTTGACCGACCTGCTCGCGCGCGAAGGCCAAGCCGTACCGGCCACCACCGGGTCGGATCCGTCCTCCGGTGCCGACGGGACCAAGGACGTCCTGCTCGTCCTGCTCGGCGTCTCCGCCCTGGTGACGTCGCTGACTCCGGTGATCATCCGGGCCATCAACCGGCTCACCCGCAGGCCGGTGCTGGTTCGCGAAATGGTGCTGGTGGCGGTGGAGGACAGCGAAGGCAGGACCGTGCCGGGCGCCGACGGGCAGCCCATCCTGCACTGGGTCGAACGCGCCAGGTTCGTCACCCCCGACGACGGCCAGGTCGCGGAGCGGCTGCACGGCAGCGTGAAGGCGCTCGGGGTCGAGATCGCCCTGGAGAGCTCGGTCGATGACTGAGCGGCGCCGGCTGGCGGTCGTGCTCGGCTCGAACGGTCCGGCCACCAGCCGCATCAAGGCCTTGCAGTATGCGCGACGGGATGCCGAGCGGTTCGCGGCCGCGCTCGCATCGCCGGAGTGCGGATTCACGGTCACGTCGCCGTCGCCCGAGGCGGACGTCGCCGAGGCGCTGGCCGTGCTGGAGCGCGTCGCGGAGTCCTGCGATGACACCGACGAGTTCGTGTGTTACTTCTCCGGGCACGGCGTCCTGCTCAACGGCACGCTGGTCCTGCTGTGGCACCACACCGACCTTGACCGCGCACCCCTGGGAACGGCGATTCCGGTCGCACGGGTGATGACCGCCCTGGCGTTCTGCAAGGCCCGCAACCGGCTGCTGGTGCTGGACTGCTGCCACGCCGGCGCGGCCGCGGCGCTGCTCGGCCTCAAGTCGGCCGCGGCCGTGCCGTTCAAGGAGCTCGACCTGGGGCTGACCTCGGCGAACTATCTCGTGCTGCTGGCCAGCGACCGGCTCGAACAGGCCCGCGAGCTGGACAGTCTCGGCGGCAGCTTCATGACCGCGTCGCTCTGCGCCGGTCTGGAGCAGCGCCCCGACGAGGCAGACGGGGACGGGGACGGCCGGCTGTCCGTGCAGGACCTGGCGAACTGGCTCGCGATCGTCGCCGGCCGGCAGAACACCACCGGCGAGGTCGTGCCGGTGCCGTACCTGGCGGGGCAGTCGCGCGGGCCGTTTCACCTGACCCGGGAGCCCGAATGGCCGGTCTGGAAGGTCCAGCTGCCCAGCGGCGGCACCGCGACCCTTCTGCCGGGTCTCGCCGCGCAGTCGTCCCGGCAGGAGGATCGATGGCCGGACGCGCTCGTGGCGATCGCCGACCATCCCGTCACCAACCAGCAGTTCCGGGAGTTCGTCGACGACACCCAGGAGGATCCGCCGACCGGCCAGGAGTTCGTGAACGGTGCCTGGCGCGGGCCGTTCGAGCCCTGGTCGGATGCGCGCTTCGACGCTGACGGACGTCCCGTGGTGTGTGTCGATGCCGAGCGGGCCCGGCAGTACTGTCGCTGGCTGGCCGGCGGCGCACGTGGGGTGGAACTGACCGGGCCGGACGGCGAGCGGCGCCGGGGCAGGATCGTGGACGTCGACCTGCCGACCTCCGACGAATGGGACAGCGCCTACCTGGCCGGGTCGAGGTCAGGATGGCGCGGGCTGCTCCCGTTCGCACGGCGCGGCCGGCCCCGTTTCGCCGACAGCGCCCAACGGGTCATTCACGACCAGTCCAACGCGCCAGCCGACGCGCCCGCGGCGAACCGGGCGAATCGCTGGGGCATCGTCGATCTGCTCGGCAACGTCTGGGAGTGGTGCTACAGCCGCTACGGAGTGCCGGTGCGGCGGCAACGCCCGCCACGGCCACAGATGTCGATCATGGCGGTCGACGACAGCGACTTCGACGGTGACCGCCGCTTCATCGATCGGGACTTCGAGATCCGCGGCGGGGGGTTTCTCGACGACGTCAGCGCCAACGACCTGGGGATCAACGCGGCCCTGCTCGCCGAGGGCATGGGCACCAGCCACACAGACCTCGGCTTCCGGATCGTGGTCCTGGTCCAGTTCGATGACGAACCCCCACTGCCGCACCGTGACGCGCTCCACCTGCGGAGACCTCCACTTCGGGGGATCGAAGGCTGATCAGCGCATGACGGCGCCGGTGTGATGACACGCGGCCAGGTGGCTGCCGCCGGGCTGTGACGCCGTGGCCGCGGGCTCGGTCGTCTCGCAGACCGGGCGCAAGGACGCCTCGAGGGTGGCGTACAGAGGGCAGCGCGGGCGGAACCGGCAGCCGGTGTGCCGCGCGTCCGCCGCCGGCGGGTCCCCGGGCAGCAGGATCCGTTCGCGCTGCCGCTCGGCGACCGGGTCGGGGACCGGCACCGCGGACAGCAGCGCCCGGGTGTACGGGTGCAGCGGCCGGCCGAGCACGTCGGCGACCGGCCCGGTCTCCACGGTCCGGCCGAGGTACATGACGCTGACCACGTCCGCGATCCTGGCGACGACGGCCAGGTCGTGGGT
This sequence comes from Dactylosporangium sp. NPDC049525, assembly GCF_040676755.1. NCBI lineage: Bacteria > Bacillati > Actinomycetota > Actinomycetes > Micromonosporales > Micromonosporaceae > Dactylosporangium > Dactylosporangium sp. NPDC049525. The sequence continues at coordinate 50,988 of NZ_JBFAPO010000066.1, forward strand.
GACGAACAGGTACGCCAGGCCGAGCTCGGCCTGCAGCCGGGCGAGCAGGTCCAGCACCGCGGCCTGGACGGTCACGTCGAGCGAGGACACCGGCTCGTCGAGCACCAGCAGCTCCGGCTCGACGCTGATCGCCCGGGCGATCGCGATGCGCTGGCGCTGCCCGACGGAGAACTCGTGCGGGAAGCGCCGGGCGACCGCCGGGTCGAGCCCGACGAGGCGCAGCACCTGCGCGACCCGGGCCCGCGCCCGCACCGGCGGGTGACCCTGCGCGAGGAGCGGCTCGGCGATCACGTCGCCGACCGGCAGCCGCGGGTCGAGGCTGGCGAACGGGTCCTGGAACACCAGCTGCATCCTGGCCCGCAGCGCCGAGCGGTCCGCGGCGGTGAGGCGCTGGTCGACGGCGCGGCCGAACAGCTCGATCGTGCCGCCCTCCGGCGGGCGCAGGCCGAGGATCTCCAGCAGCGTGGTCGACTTGCCGCTGCCGGACTCGCCGACCAGCGCGTGCGTCTGTCCAGGGTGGACGGTGAGGTCGACGCCGTCAACGGCGTGGACGCTGCCGACCCGCCGGCGGAAGACCCGTCCCCGGTGGATGCCGAACGTGCGCCGCAGCCCTTCGACCCGCAGCACCGGCGCGCCGGCCACAGGTTTCCGCACATCCAGCGCCGCGTCGAGGCGGGGCTGTGCGTCCAGCAGTTCGCGGGTGTACGACTCCCGCGGCCGCTCGTACAGCTCCCGCACCGGTGCCTGTTCCACGATGTGCCCGGCGCGCATGACGGCGACGGTGTCCGCGATCCCGGCCACCACCCCCAGGTCGTGGCTGACCAGGACGAGGGCGGCGCCGGTGGCCTCGCGCACGTCGTGCAGGACCCGCAGGATCTGCGCCTGCACGGTGACGTCGAGGGCGGTGGTCGGCTCGTCGGCGAGGATGAGGTCCGGGTCGTTCGCGATCGCCATCGCGATCATCACGCGCTGCCGCATGCCGCCGGACAGCTCGTCCGGGAACGAACGGGCGCGCAGCTCCGGCGACGGGATGCCGACCAGCCGCAGCAGCTCCACGGCGCGGCGCCGGGCCTCGGCGCGCGAGACGTCGCGGTGCGCGGTGACGGCCTCGGCGAGCTGGTCGCCGACGCGGTACACGGGAGTCAACGCCGACAACGAGTCCTGGAAGACGACCGAGGCGACGTTGCCACGCAGCCGCCGCAGGTCGCGGGGTGCGGCGCCCAGGACCTGGGTGCCGCCGACGACGACACTGCCGGACACGGCGGCGTTGGCGGGCAGCAGGCCGAGCGCGGCGAGGACGGTGACGGACTTGCCCGACCCGGACTCGCCGACGATGCCGAGCACCTGTCCACGGTGGACGGTGAGGTCGATGCCGTCCACGGCGGGCGGCCCGTCACCGAACGCGACCCGCAGCCCCCGGATCTCCAGCACCGCGGCACCGTCCGTCGTGTCCTTCGTGGACGGTGCGACGACCTCGGTGCGTGGGACGCGGGCCGGGCGGGAGCGGGGGTCGACGGCGTCGCGCAGCCCGTCGCCGACGAGGTTCACCGCGAGGACGAACACCACGAGCAGGCCGGCCGGGAAGAAGAACATCCACGGGTAGGTGACCGCGGACGGGGTGCCGGCGGCGATGAGCGTGCCGAGGGACACGTCCGGCGGCTGGACGCCGAAGCCGAAGTAGGACAGCGACGTCTCGGTCATGACGGCGGCGCCGACGGCCAGGGTCGCGTCGATGATGAGGAACGACGCGGTGCTGGGCAGCACGTGCCGCACGATGATGCGGGGCGCGGACACGCCCATGAACCGGGCCGCCCGCACGAACTGCAGGTCCTTGAGCGAGATCGTCAGCGACCGTACGACCCGGGCCGACACCATCCAGCCGAAGACCGCGAGGAGCCCGACGAACGCGACCCAGCCGCCGCTGCGCAGCCGGGGCGAGACGATGGCGATGATGAGGAACGACGGGAAGACCAGCAGCAGGTCGACGACGAGCACGAGGAGACGTTCGGTCCAGCCGCCGACGTAGCCGGCGACGGCGCCGACCACGGCCGCGAGGGCGGTTGCGACGACGGCGACGGCCAGGCCGATGAGCAGCGACTTCTGCAGCCCGCGGACGGTCTGGGCGAACACGTCCTGGCCGATGCCGTTGGTGCCCCACCAGTGCGCCGGCGACGGTGCGGCGCGCAGCGCGGTGTAGTCGATCGCGCTGTAGGACCAGCGCGTCAGGTACGGCCCGGCGAAGGCGAGCACGAACAGCAGCAGCACGATCGCGGCGCCGGTGAGCGCGCCGCGGTCCCGGCGGAACCGGCCGGCGACCACCCGCAGCCGCGTCGGTGCGCGATCGGTGTCGGCCAGCTCGCCGAGCTCGGCCGTCAGGGCGTCAGCCACGGCGGCCACCGCCTGTCCCGGCCGGCGATCCGGCATGCGTGTCAGCCACGGCGCCCGCCGAGGCGGACGCGGGGATCGAGCACGGCGTGCAGCACGTCGGCGAGCAGCCCGGCCAGCAGGACGGTGACGGCGGCGAACAGGTTCACCGCGACGACCGCGTTGACGTCGTTGTTGTTCACCGAGTCGATGAACCACTCCCCCATCCCGTGCCAGCCGAAGATCTTCTCGGTGAAGGTGGCGCCGGTGAGGACGCCGAGGAACCCGAACGAGAAGAACGTCGACATCGGGATCAGCGCGGTACGCAGCCCGTGCTTGACCAGCGCCGTGCGGCGGGACAGGCCCTTGGCCTCGGCGGTGCGCAGGTAGTCGGCGCCGAGGACGTCGAGCATGGCGCTGCGCTGGTAGCGGCTGTAGGTGGCGAGCGCGACGAGCCCGATCGACAGCGTCGGCAGCAGCAGGTGCCCGGCCCGGTCGGCGAGCACGCTCAGCGTCGGGCCGGTCAGCCCGGGCGTCGACTCGCCCGTGAAGGCGACGACCTGCCGGCCGCTGGCCTGGTTCAACGCGAGCGCGGCGATCTTCAGCAGCAGCGCGACCAGGAACGTCGGCATGGACAGCAACAGGAACGCCACGAGCGTGAACGAGCGGTCCGACAGCCGGTACTGCTTGACCGCCGTCCACGCGCCCGCGGCGACCCCGGCCACGATGCCGAGCGTGGTGCCGAGCACCAGCAGGCGCAGGCTCACCCCGATGCGGCGGCCGAACTCGTCGTTGACGGAGGTGCCGGTGATGCTGACGCCCAGGTCGCCGCGGGCGGCGCGGCCGGCCCATGCGGCGAACCGCGACGTGACCGGCGACCGGTCGTCGAGACCGACGGCGCGCAGCTGCCGGTCGACCTGTGCGGCCGGCGGCGGGGGCACCCGGGCCTGGAAGTAGGCGCGCGGCGACAGCGCGGTCGCCGCCAGCACGTAGGACAGGAAGGCGGCGGACAGCAGCAGCACCACGTAGTACGCCAGTCTTCGGGCGAGGAAGCCGAGCACAACACCTCACATTCATGCGTATCGTATCGATGAACGTATCAGAAGATGTATACATAGCTGATCGACAAAGTATGGAGCGACGGAAGGCGGGTTCGATGAGGAACTCCATGGCGCTGGCGGTTGCGGCGCTGCTACTGGTGACGGGCTGCGGCGGCGGGGGCGGCGCCCCGGCGAAGCAGGGCGAGCAGCCGAAGACCGGCAGCGCCGACATCAACCCGAAGCCGCGCGACACCCTGCGCAAGGGCGGCACGCTGCGGCTGTCGATCCAGCAGTGGATCACCCAGTACAACGTGGGCCAGACCGACGGCACCCAGGGCGACGGCGCGTCGATCCTCGCGCTGACCCAGCCCGCGCTGTGGTTCCTCGACGCCAACGGGGTACCGGCGGCGAACCCCGACGTCCTCGCCTCCGCCGAGGTCGGCACCGACGGGGGCAAGCAGGTCGTCACCTACCAGCTGAACCCCAAGGCGACCTGGTCGGACGGCACCCCGGTCACGTGGCAGGACTTCGCCACCCAGTGGAAGACGCTCAACGGCACCGACGACCGGTTCCAGGTCGCCTCCACCACCGGCTACGACACCATCACCGGGGTCGAGCGCGGCGGCGACGACCGGACCGCGAAGGTGACGTTCAAGGCGCCCTACGCGGACTGGCAGTCCCTGTTCAACCCGCTGATGCCCGGCGCCGCGCTCGACACGCCGGAGGAGTTCAACACCGGCTGGATCGAGAAGATCCCGGTGTGGGGCGGGCCGTGGAAGATCGGTACCACCGACAAGACCGCCCAGACGATCACCGTGGTCCCGAACGAAAAGTACTGGGGCGCGAAGCCGCTGCTGGACTCGGTGGTGTTCCGGGCCCTGGACGCGACCGCGATCACCGAGGCGTATCTCAACAACGAGATCGACCAGGCTCCCGGCCGGGAGGCCGACGCGTACAAGCGCCTCTCCGGCGCCGCGAACACCGCGATCCGTACCGGCGGCCGTTGGGACGAGACGCAGCTGACGGTCGGCCACAACGGTCCCCTCGGCGACGAGCGGGTGCGTCAGGCCGTCGCCAACGCCATCGACCGCACCGCCCTGGCCGCGGCGCAGTCGGCGGGGCTGCCGTTCAAGGTGAACACGATCGGCAACCACTTCTTCATGCCGAGCCAGGACGGGTACCGCGACAACAGCGGCGACACCGGCCGCTTCGACGTCGCCCGGGCCAAACAGCAGCTCGACGCGGCCGGCTGGGCCGCGGGCTCGGACGGCAAGGCCCGTACCAAGGACGGCGCGGCGCTCAAGCTCGTCTTCGTCGTCAGCAACCGGGCCAGCACCGACCTGCCGCAGCTGATCCAGAACATGCTCGCCCAGGTCGGCATCGACGTCGAGCTGCGCAAGGTGCCCAGCAACGACTTCTTCGCCAAATACGTCAACGTGGGCGCGTTCGACCTCACCTATTTCCGCAACGTCGACAACATCTACCCGTCGCTGCTGTTCCCCGTGTACCGCAGCGACGGCGAGCAGAACTACGGCAAGGTCGGGGCGCCGGAGATCGACAAGTTGCTCGACCAGGCCGGCGCGGAGACGAACCGGGCCAAGGCCGTCGACCTGCTCAACCAGGCCGACGTGCTGCTGTGGAAGGCCGGGCACTCGGTGCCGCTGTTCCAGACCCCGCAGATCTCCGCGGTCCGCCCTGGGCTGGCGAACTTCGGCGCGTTCGGCCTGAGCAGCGAGCGGCAGTACGTGGACGTCGGCTGGACCTCGTAACCGCTATTGCAGGCCGCCGCGGACGGACGTGATGCGCTGGGTGTTGAATCCGAGCCAGTGCATCCGTCCGACGTACCGGGCGTGCTCGACCTTCAGGCAGCGGTCCACGATGACGGTGAGCCCGCCGTCCTCGGCGATCTGCGCACCCTCGGCGTTGATGACGCCGAACTGGGTCCACAGGGTCTTCGCCCCGATCGCGACCGCGTCCCGGGCGATGCCCGGCAGCGCGTCCGGGGCGCGGAACACGTTGACGATGTCGACCGGCACCGGCACGTCGTGCAGGCTCGGGTAGCTGGTCTCGCCGAGGATCCGCGGCTCGCGTGGGTTGACCGGGATCACCTGGTACCCGTGCCGCTTGAGGTAATAGCCCACGAAATGGCTCGCGCGCAGCTCGTTGCCGGACAGCCCGACGACCGCGATCGTCTTGGCGCCGTGCAGCACCCGCTGGATCGTCAGCGGGTCCTGGTACCGCTCGAGGTCGGTCATCTCAGCCTGCCTTGACGTTCGCGAAGCCCTGCTCCAGGTCCCAAATCAGGTCGTCGACCGACTCGGTGCCGACCGACAGCCGCACCGTGCCGGGCGCGACGCCGGCCGCGCGCAGCTCGTCGTCGCTGAGCTGGCGGTGCGTGGTGCTCGCCGGGTGGATGATGAGGCTCTTCGCGTCGCCGACGTTGGCCAGGTGCGACCACAGCTGCACGCCGCGGATCAGGTCCTGCCCGCCGTCGCGGCCGCCCGCGCACTCGAAGGAGAACACGGCCCCCGCGCCGAGCGGCAGGTACTTGTCCACCAGCGGACGATACTTGCTACCGGGCAGCCCCGGATGCGTGACGTTCGCGGCCAGCTCGTGCGTCTCCAGGAACTGCGCGACCTTCAGCGCGTTGGCGACGTGCCGGTCCATCCGCAGCGACAGCGTCTCCAGGCCCTGCAGGAACAGGAACGCGTTGAACGGCGACAGCGCCGCCCCGAGGTCGCGCAGCGTCTCGGCGCGCAGCTTCATCAGGTACCCGTAGGTGCCGAACGTCTCGTGGAACTGCAGCCCGTGGTAGGCGGGCGACGGGTCGGCGACGACCGGGAACCGGCCGTTGGACCAGTTGAAGGTGCCGGCCTCCACGACGACGCCGCCGATGCTGGTGCCGTGGCCGCCGATGAACTTCGTCGCCGAATGGATGACGATGTCGGCGCCCCATTCGATCGGGCGGCACAGGTACGGCGTGGCGAACGTGTTGTCCACGATCAGCGGCAGGGCGTGCTCGTGTGCGATGCCGGCGAGGGTCTCGATGTCCAGCACGTTGCCGGACGGGTTGCCGATCGTCTCGCCGAAGAACGCCTTCGTGGTGTCCCGCAGGGCCTTGCGCCACGCCTCCGGGTCGTCGGGGTCGACCCAGGTCACCTCGACGCTCATCTTGCGCAGCAGGTGCTTGAACTGGTTCACGGTGCCGCCGTACAGCGCGGAGGACGACACAATGTGGTCGCCCGGTTGCAGCAGCGTGAAGAGGGCCGCGGCCTGGGCGGCGATCCCGCTGGCGAACGCCACGGCGCCGCTGCCACCCTCGAGGTTCGCCACCCGCTCCTCGAACACCGCGACCGTCGGGTTCATGATGCGCGAGTACGTGTTGCCGTACTCCTGCAGGTTGAAATACGCCGCCGCCGACTCGGGGTCCTCGAAGACGTAGCTGGTCGTCTGGAAGATCGGCACGGCCCGTGCGCCGGTGTTCGGGTCGGGTCGCTGCCCGGCGTGCAGCTGCCGGGTCTCGAACCCGAACTCCCGCGCCTCCTCGGCGCGCAGGGGTGTGTCGGTCACGGTGCCTCTTTCTCGTCGCTTCCCAGGAACGCCTGGATGATCGGCGTCTGGCGGGCTTCCTCCAGCAGGAAGCAGTCGTGCCCGTAGGGCGCGTCGATCACGTGCAGCTCGACGGGCTTGCCCTGCTCCCGCAGCGCGTCGTGGATCTCCTGCGACGCGACCGGCGGGTACAGCCAGTCGGAGCTGAACGCGATCAGCAGCGTCCGGGCCCGGATCGGCTGCAGCGCCCGGCCGAGGGACCCGTCGCCGTGCTGGCGGGCCAGGTCGAAGTAGGTCAGGGCGCGCGAGGTGTACAGGTAGGTGTTCGCGTCGAACCGGCGCACGAACGTCTCCGCCTGGTGCCGCAGGTAGCTCTCCACCTCGAACTCGGCGTCGGTGATCGTGTAGCGGATGTCGTCGGCGTGCTGCAGCCGCCGGCCGAACTTGTCGCCCATCGACACCGACGACAGGTAGGTGACGTGCCCGACCATCCGCGCCACGCCCATGCCGGCGTCGGGCGTACGGCCGGTGCCGTAGTAGTGACCGCCCTGCCAGTCGGGGTCGCGCATGATCGAGTCGCGGGCGATCGCGTTCCACGAAAGGCCCTGCGGGTGCAGCGCGTGTGTGCTGGCGATCACGACGATCGCGTCGACCTGGTCGGGATACGACACCGCCCACTGCAGCGCCTGCATCCCGCCGAGGGAACCGCCGGCCACCGCGGCGAGCCGCTCGATGCCGAGCACGTCCAGCAGCGCGCGCTCGGCCCGTACCATGTCCGCGACGGTGATCACAGGGAAGTCGGAGCCATACGGCCGGCCGGTCGCAGGATCGATCGACGACGGTCCGGTCGTGCCGCCACAGCCGCCGAGCAGGTTGGTGGACACCACGAAGAACCGGTCGGTGTCGAACGCCTTGCCGGGGCCGATCATCCCGTCCCACCAGCCGAGGCCCTTGCCGGCCGAACCGTCGCGGTCCTCGGCCCCGAAGCCGTCGCGGGTGCTCTCCCCCGGCCTGGTCGACCGGCCCGCGGCGTGCGCGTCGCCGCTGAGCGCGTGGCAGACCAGGATGACGTTGTCCCGTTCGGGGGACAGTGCGCCATACGTCTCATATGCGACACGAACGGTGGCCAGTTCCCGACCCGAGTCGAGCCGGAGGGGTCCCGGCAGGTCGGCATACTGGGTCTCGACCACACCGACCGAGCCGGCCGCGCGGGTCGAGGCTGCTGTCATAAGCGCGATCATAGCCGGAGCCCCGGCGGCCGATGTACTGTCAACCATCCCGATAGGGAATGTAGTGGATCGAAGGGAGCTTCACCTGATGACAACCGTTGAGAACGGCGTCAATGTGCAGGCACTGCTCGAGGCGCGCACCGCGCTGCAGGGCGCGCCGGAGGCCGCACAGTTCACCTGGCGGGCCACCTCCAAGTGGGAGCACGGCGTGCACAGCACCACCCGGGTCCAGCAGTTCTACGGCCTGGGCGCGGAGCAGAGCCACAAGGCCGAGTCGGTGTTCGACGCCGACCACCCGGCGGTCTTCGCCGCCGAGGACAACGGCATCACGCCGATCGAATACCTGCTCGTCGGCCTCGCCGGCTGCCTGACGGCGGGCGTCGCGTCCGTCGCGCAGAACCGCGGCATCCAGCTGCGCTCGGTCGACGCGGTCGTGGAGGGCAAGCACGACATCCGCGGCATCCTCGGTGCCGACAGCGACGTGCGCAACGGCTTCAACGACATCAAGGTGACGTTCAACATCGACGCCGACGCCTCCAAGGAGGACATCGAGGCGCTCGTCGCCCAGTCCCAGAAGCGCTCCGCCGTGTTCGACGCGCTCACCAACCCGACCGACGTCACGGTCGAGGTCGCCTGACCGTGGACGTCACCACCGTCGTCATCGGTGCCGGGCACGCCGGCCTCGCCGCCAGCTCCTTCCTGCGCGAGCGGTCGATCGACCACGTCGTGCTGGAGCGCGGCGAGGTCGCCAACTCGTGGCGCCGTGAGCGGTGGGACTCCCTGCGGCTGCTCACCCCGAACTGGCAGTCCCGCCTGCCAGGGCACCACTACGACGGCCCCGATCCCGACGGGTACATGACGATGGGCGAAGTGGTCGACTTCGTCGAGCGCTTCGCCGTCGCCACCGCCGCGCCCGTGCGGACCTCGACCACCGTCACGTCGGTCTCGTACACCGGCGACCGGTATCACGTGGTCACCTCTGACGGCGCGTTCCGGGCCCGGACCGTGGTCATCGCCAGCGGTGCCTGCAACCGCCCCGTGGTCCCGGCGTTCAGCGAGGCGGTGCCCGCCGGCGTCGAGCAGTTCACGCCGTTCGACTACCGCGGCCCCGAGAAGCTCCCCGACGGCGGCGTCCTCGTCGTCGGGGCCTCGGCGACCGGCGTGCAGCTCGCCGCCGAGCTGCAGCGCTCCGGCCGCCAGGTGACGCTGTCGGTCGGCGAGCACACGCGGCTGCCCCGCACGTATCGCGGCCGCGACATCCTGTGGTGGATGGACGCCTCGGGCGTGTGGGACCAGCGCTACGACGAGATCGACGACCTCACCCGTGCCCGCCGGCTGCCCTCGCCGCAGCTGGCCGGCACCCCGGAGCGCACCACCCTCGACCTCAACGCGCTCACCGGCCTCGGCGTGCAGCTCGTCGGCCGCTGGGCGGCGATCCGCGACGGCCGGGCACTGTTCTCCGGCGGGCTGCGCAACGTGTTCGCCCTCGCCGACCTCAAGCAGCAGCGGCTCCTGGACACGTTCGACGCGCTGGGACTGGTTGATGACAACCCGCCGGAGCGGTTCGCGCCGACCACTGTGCCGGCCGCGAGCAGGCTGCAGCTCGATCTGCGCTCCGGCGAGATCCGCAGCATCGTGTGGGCCACCGGGTTCCGGCCGGACTACCACTGGCTCGACGTGCCTGTCCTCGACCCGAAGGGCCGCCTGGACCACGACGGCGGGGTGCTCGCCAGCCCCGGCCTGTATGCGCTGGGCCTGCCGGTGCTGCGCCGCCGCAAGTCCACGTTCATCCACGGCATCTCCGACGACGCCCGCGACATCGTCGAGCACCTGGCCGGTCATCTCGCCGGTCGCTAGGTTGTGGTTTCCGGCCGGTCCGTGATCGGATGGCGGGAGCATCGCGTGCCGGTGGCGGTCTGCGCCAGGCATGGAGGTGCGGGACCGAAGGGCCGCCGTTCATGGCCTCCCCCGACCGCGACCGCGCTGTCGCGCTCAGCCTGCAACTCGCGCAGGCGCATCAAGAACTCCGCACCCGGCTCAGGACGCTCAAGGCTGACCTGGGCCGCCGGCAACCCTCCAGCGACGCGCTCGTGACGCACTGCCTCGCGTTCTGCACCGCGATCACGGCGCACCACCAGGGCGAGGACGCGGGCATGTTCGCCGAGCTGCTGCGGCTGCGGCCCGACCTCGCGCCCACCATCGACAAGCTGGTCGAGGACCACGAGATGATCGCGTGGATCCTGTCCCGCATCGCCACCCTCGCCGCTTCCCCGGACGGCGCACTGGACGCGATCAGTGGCGAATTGGACGGGCTGGCGGCGATCGTCGAGTCGCACTTCGGGTTCGAGGAACGGGCGATCAGCGTGGCGCTCGATGGCGGTACACCAGACACCGGATGGTCCGAGATGGTGTTCGGGTTCCGAACCCCGCCCTGTTGATAGGGTTCGATCGTTTCGGTCGACCGCTTCGAGCCACGGGGGCCCGCATGCACCGCACCGTCCGCCTCGGCATCGCCGTGGCCGCATTGATCGCAGTCGTCAACGCGGCGCTCGCCGGCACGCTGTTCGTGATCGCCGGGATCGGCGCGGCGGGCGGGTCGTCGCTCGACTCGGCCGCGCCGATCATCATCGGGATCCCGCTGCTGCTGATCGGCGTCGTCGGTGCCGTCGGCGTCCGGCTGATGCTGCGGGGGCAGGCCCGCGGCGCCAACGTCGCGGTCAAGGGCAGCTCGCTGCTGTTCCTGATCCCGCTCGGCTACGCACGTGGCGCCTTCGACGGCGGCTTCCACATCGTCTACCTGATCCTCGCCGCGGCCATCCTCGCCGTCCTGATCGGCGCCGTCATGCTCCTCAACGCGGCCGCCCGCCATCTCGTCCCCCGCTGAGACGCTCAGGCGGCCAGCAGCTCGCGGACCCGCTGGGCGAACGCACGGGGATGGGTGAGGTTGCCGTTGTGCCCGCCCGGGAACTGGTGGGCGGCCACGGAGCGGTGCGCGGCGAGCGCCTGCGCGGCCAGGTAGTCGAAGCCGTCCGGTGGGCTGGTCCGCCCGACGGCCGGGAGGATCTGCGCGCCGGCCGGGACGTCACCGAGGGTGAGCGTGTCGGCGAGGACGGCGGCGAGGTCGTTGCCGAGGAAGTACTCGAAGTTGGCGGCGCGCTGGTCGGTGAACGGGAACGCGGTGATGCCCGGCTCGGTGTCCTGCTCGTGCGGGTTGATGCCGAGCACCGCCGCGACCCGCGCCGCCGCGGCGCGCCAGCCGTCCTGCCGGTGCGCCACGCGCACGGAGTCCAGCTGCGCCCGCGCCGCCGCCTCGGCAGGCGGGGTGAGGAACCGCAGCGCGATCGGCTCGTGCGCGATCAGCGTGCCGACGGCTCCGGGGTGCGCGTCCAGCAAGTGCAGCCCGATGGCGGCGCCGAGGCTGAGCCCGAGCATCAGCGCGGGGGCGTCGGTGACCTGGCGCAGGACGGCGGCCGCGTCGTCGGCGTGCCGCCGGATCGAGACCGGGGCGGCCGGGTCGTCGGGCCGGCTGCGGGACAGGCCACGCCGGTCATAGGTCACGACGGTGAACCGGTCGGCGAGGTGACCGGCGAGGTCCACGCTCCGGCCGGCGTCCCCTCACCGCTCTGCGCGATGAACAGGACCGGCCCACGGCCGGTGACGTCGTAGTGGATGCGGGCGCCGTCGACCTTCATTGAGGTGTGCATGCCCCGAACGTAATGCATCATTTTTGATGCATCAAGAATGATGTACTGTGGCTCACATGGGTCCCGTGGAACTGATCCTGCTCGGCCGGACGCTGATGAAGATCGGCGAGCAGGCACTGCCGTCGACGGGCGGCGGCGAGCGGACGGTCGTCATCGTCATGAGCGACGTCTACGAGCACGAGGGCACGACGGTCGGCGAGGTCGCCGCGCGGACCGGGCTGCCGCAGAGCGCGGTCTCCGGCGCCGTGGCCCGGCTCCGCGAGGTCGGCTCGGTCATCGCCGAGCCAGACCCGGCCGACCGGCGCCGGCAGCTGCTGCACCGCAACCCGGAGCCGACCGCCCGGCAGCTCAAGGTCGCTGCCATGGACGTCAGCCCTGCGGTCGCGGCGGCGATCGGCTCGGCCGGGTCGGCCGGCTCGGCCGGGTCGGCCGGCTCGACCGGGTCGGCCGGCGAGCGGGGGGGTGGGGGGGCCCCC
>NZ_JBFAPO010000067.1:0-38514 GCF_040676755.1 Dactylosporangium sp. NPDC049525
TGCGATCCACACCACGTCGACGAAGTGCCAGTAGTAGGACACGACGATCGCCGCGGTCGCCTGGGCGGGGGTGAACCGGCCCATGGTGGTGCGGACTTCGGTGGGTCAGGTGTCGGTGGGGGGTGGGGTGCGTAGCGGGACGACGAGGTAGTCGAGGGTGGCGGCGGGCAGGTGGGCGGTGAAGGCGGTCGCGCGCATGCCCTCCTGGATGCGGAGCTGGACGGTGTGGTGGGAGAAGGCGCGCAGGGCGTCGAGGAGCAGGCGGCCCTGGAATGCGCGGATCGTGTGGCCGCTGTCGACGGTGGCCTTGACGGTCTGCTCCGATTCGCCGGTGAGGGGGTCGTCGGCGCGCACGAGGAGGGCGCCGTCGATTGCCTGGAGGGTGACTCGGCCGTGCGGGCCGCCATAGGCGGTGGCGCGGTCGACCGCGTGGGCGAGAGCGTCGGCGTCGACCTCCACGGTGCACGCGGGGGCGATGTCGAGCAGGCGGGAGAGCTGGGCGTCGGGATAGCCGCCGCCGATGGTGGCGGTCGTGATGCTGCCGTCGTCCCACGACAGGGCGAACACGTCGTCGCCCGCGTGGACGTGGACGGCCGGGACGCGTCCCAGTTGCTGGGCGGCGCGGGCCAGCATGGCGGCGGGGACGAGTGCCTCGACCCGGGCGCCAGCGCCCCCCGCGTCGCCAGCGCCTGCCGGAGCGCCAGTCGCCGCCGGAGCCTCGCTGCCCGCCAGGACGGCACTGCCCGCCGGATTGTCATTGCCCGCCCGGACGGCATTGCGCGCCTGGACGGCACTATCCGCCTGGACGGCACTGTCCGCCGTGGCGCCGTGGGCCGGAGTGTCCATGCCCGCTGCGGCGCTGTCGCCATGGGCCGGGACCGTGGCCGACGGTGGGAGGGTGGCGGACGGCGGGAGGGTTGCTGACGGCGGGGGCGTGGCTGACGGTGGGAGGGTGGCGTGCCAGGGGATTGAGGCGGCGGCCAGGCGGAAGCGGTCGGTGGCGAGCAGGGTCAGTGCCGAGTCGTGGGTGCGCAGGCGGACGCCGGTGAACATCGGCAGGGCGTGCTCGCGGGAGGCGGCGCCGGCGACGGGGACCGCTGCCGCCCGCAGGTCGTCGCCGGTGACTGTGCCGTGGGCGGGTGGCAGCCGCACGGTTAGCGGGGCGGCGTCCGGGAGGCTGGGCAGGGCGAACCGTGCGCCCGGCACCCGGATCGCCAGGCGACCGCCCTGGACGGTGAGGCGGGCGTCGGCCGCGTCCAGCGTGGTCAGGGTCTCCGCGACGGCGCGGCGGGGGACGGTGACCTCGCCCGGGGTGTGGACCGTCGCCGGGACGCGCAGGTGGACGGTGACCTCGCCGTCGGTGCCGATGAGGTGCAGGCCGGCGTCGTCGGCGCGCAGCAGGGCCGCCACGTGCGACGGTTGCAGGGACCGGGCCGTCAGCAGCCGGAGCATGAGGGCGGCGGCGGTGGCGAGCCGGGCTACAGGTGCGGTCACGTCCATGCCGGGAACCTACCGCCGAGGTACGACAAAAAACCGCTCCGCAAGAACGCCTCCGCGATGCTGGACTGGCGGGCGTGACGACCGATGACGACAGATGGTTCGCGATGCCCGCTCTCGCCGGGGAGAAGGTCCGCCTGGTCCCCCTGACTCTGGAGCACGCCCCTGGCTACCTCGCCGCCGCCGGTGATGCCGAGCAGCGGCAGGAGGTGTTCCGCTGGCAGAGCCCGCCGGGTGGGGGTCTCCAGGCGCCCGCCACGGTGGCCGATGCCGAGCGGCACATCTCGGCCGCGCTGGCGGCTCGGGCGCGCGGGCGGCGGCTGCCGTACGCCCAGCTCGACGCCGCAACGGGGCAGTTCGCCGGGACGACGTCGTTCGCCGAGCCCGACCCCGTGCAGCGCACGCTGTGGATCGGCTACACCTGGCTCGGGCAGCGGTGGTGGCGCACCGGCATGAACATGGAGTCGAAGCTGCTCATGATGACGTTCGCGTTCGAGGAGCTCGGCGCTGTGCGTGTCGTCTGGTACACCGACATCCGCAACACCCGCTCGCAGGCGGCGATCGAAGGGCTCGGCGCGACCAAGGAGGGTGTGCTGCGCAAGCACCGGCAGCGGGCGGACGGCTCGTGGCGGGACACCGTGCTGTACGCGATGGTCGACGACGACTGGCCGGCGGCGAAGGAGCGGCTGATCACCCGTCTCACCCGATAGTGGTAAAAAACCGACCTTCGACACATATCATGATCACGTGGCGATCACTGCTGTCACGGAGGCGCCGCCGGGACTGTCACTGGTCTTCGGCGTCGGCGACCTGTTGTGTGCCCTCGCGCTGCGCGACGTGGTGGAGACCATCAGGCCGCTGCCGGTGCAGCCGCTCGCGGGCACCGCCGACATCCTGCTCGGGGTCAGCGTGATCCGCGGCGTCGCGGTGCCAGTCGTCGACACGGCCAGGCTGCTCGGCGCCGGGGCGCAGCGGCCGAGCCGGTACGTCGCGACGCGCACCGAGCAGGGCCCGCTCGCGTACGCCACCGGACCGGTCATCGGGGTCCTGCCGGTCGAGCCCGACGGGAGCCGCCCCCCGCCGCCGATGCTCGCCGCCGCCGCGACCCGGCTCGTGGTCGCCGTCGGCGTGCTGGACTCCCGCCCGCTGCTGTTCCTCCGCGGCACCGGCCTGATGACCGACATCAGCGCCGGCCTGATGACCGACATCGGCGCCGGCCTGAGGACAGACGTCAGCGCCGGCCTGACGACCGACATCGGCTCCGGCCCGAGAGCAGACACCGGCGCCAGGCTGAG
Source organism: Dactylosporangium sp. NPDC049525 (assembly GCF_040676755.1). Lineage (NCBI taxonomy): Bacteria > Bacillati > Actinomycetota > Actinomycetes > Micromonosporales > Micromonosporaceae > Dactylosporangium > Dactylosporangium sp. NPDC049525. Next base: position 2,793 of record NZ_JBFAPO010000067.1, read on the forward strand.
GGCAGACACCGGCGCCGGACCGGGAGCAGACATCGAGGTGGCGTCCGATGGAGCGTGACGAGGACATCACCCGGATGCGCCAGCTGCTGTCGGCGCGGCTCGGCATGACGTTCGACGACAAGCGCGACCCGCAGCTCGCCGAGGTCCTGCGCGCCCGCGCCACCCAGCACGGCCTGTCCGGCCGCGGCTACCTGGACCGCCTCGGCACCGCCTGGAACAACGAGCTCGCCGCTCTCGCCGAGGCGGTCACCATCAACGAGACGTACTTCTTCCGCAACATCGAACAGTTCAACGTGCTGGCCGAGGTGGTCCTGCCGGAGCGGGTCCGGGCCCGGTCCGGTGAACGGCGGCTGCGGCTGCTGTCGGTCGGCTGCTCCACCGGCGAGGAGGCGTACACCCTGGCCATGGTCGCCGCCGAACGCGTCGATCCGTCCTGGGACACCTCGATCGTCGGGCTCGACGTCAACCGGGCCGCGCTGCGGGTCGCCGCCGCCGGCCGGTACTCCCGCTGGTCGCTGCGGGAGACCCCGGCCGCCGCCCAGCACCGCTGGTTCCAGGCAGACGCCGACGGCGTCGAGATCGACGAGCGGCTCCGCGGGCGGGTGCGGTTCCTGGAGTACAACGCCGCCAACGACGACCCGCTGCTGTTCGCGCCCGACACCTACGACGTCGTGTTCTGCCGGAACCTGCTGATGTACCTGACCCCGGCCACGGTCGCCGCCGCCGTCGCCCGGATCACCCGCGCCCTCGCGCCGGGCGGCTACCTGTTCCTCGGCCACACCGACACGCTCGGCAGCCGGCCGACCGCCCTGACCGTCCAGCACACCCACGGCACGTTCTACTACCAGAAAGCGGATGTGGTACCGCCGGCAACACTGACGCACGGACCCACCCGTACCGTCCCCGCGGTCAAGGCCAAACCCCAGATGCTCGCGCAGCCCCAGACGCGGCAGCGGGACCAGGTGCTGCACCTCGTGCAGGAGGAGCGCTTCGGCGCCGCCCTCGCCGTCCTCGACGGCATCGCCACGGCCGAGGCGGACCGGCCCGACGTCATGCTCGTGCGCGGCGCGGTCCTCGCCCACCTCGGTCACACCGGCCGGGCAGCGGCGCTGTGCCGGCGGCTGCTGGAGCGCGACGCGCTCAACCCGGACGCGCACCACCTGCTCGCCGAGTGCCTCGAGGGCGACGGGGACCCGGCCGCGGCGCTGGAGCACCGGCGGATGGCCGCGCACCTGGACGCCGCCTTCGCGATGCCGCGGCTGCGGCTGGGGCTGATCGCGCGCCGCCGCGGCGACCTGCGGACCGCCGAACGCGAGCTGGACCGCGCCGTGACCCTGCTGCGGCACGAGAGCGACGAGCGCATCCTGCTGTTCGGCGGCGGCTTCGGCCGCGGCGCCCTGATCGCGTTGTGCCACGCCGAACTGGCCGCGGCCCGATGACCACCACCCACGCCACGCAGAGCGGGGACATGCAGCGGCGGCTGGCGGAGCTGCGCGAGTCGTTCGACCGGTCCTTCGCCGACCCGCACCGCGAGGAGGTCGCCGGCTTCGACGACCTGCTCGCGATCAAGGTCGGCGGGCACCGGTACGCGCTGCGCCTCACCCAGGCGGCCGGGCTGTTCCCGGACCGGCCGGTGACGCGGCTGCCCGGCCCGCTGCCCGCGCTGCTCGGCGTGGCGAGCTTCCGCGGCTCGATCGTGCCCGTCTACGACCTCGGTGCCGTCTTCGGCCACCCGCCCGGCGCCGGCGCCCGCTGGCTGGTCCTGGCCGCGGGCGAGCCACCGGTCGCGCTCGCCTTCGAGGAGCTGGACGGGCACCTGCGCGTCCCCCGCGACCTGATCGTCGAGGAGTCGACGGGCCACGGCCCGCGGGGCTGCCTGCGCGGCATCGTCCCCCTCGACGGCGGCGCCCGCCCGATCGTCGACGTACCGGCCGTCCGCGCCGCGATCCAGGCACTCACCGGGAACAACGCCGCGATCCAGGCACCGACCGGGAACAGCGCCGCGATCCAGGCACTGACCGGGAACAGCGGAGCAAGAGACGGGGAACGATGAAGCGACAATGGACCTTCGGCCGCAAGCTCGCCGCGGGCTTCGCGGTCGTCGTGCTGCTGACCCTGGTCACGGGCGGCGTCACGGTCGGTGCGCTGGACACCGTGGTCTCCGGCAAGGACCACGTGATCGACATCGGTGTGCAGGGCCTGGTCGAGGCGCAGCAGCTGCGGGTCGCGGTCGAGGAGAAGAGCAGCGCCTCCCGCGGGTTCCTGCTGACCGGCGACGACAAGTTCCGGGCCGAGATCGTCGCCGCCCGGGCCGAGTTCAGCCGGGCGGTCCAGCAGCTGCGCGACGTCGCGGACTCCCAGCGGGAACGTGACCTGCTCAACCTCGCCGTCCAGGCCGAGCAGGGGCACCAGAACGCGCTGGAGGAGGTCCTGACGCTGCGGCAGGACAGCACGGTCACGGCGCAGCGGATCGCCGACGCGTTCGAGGACGACGTCGTGCCGCAGCGCGAGGCGCTCAACCAGCACATCGACGCGCTCGCCGCGCTGCTGCGGCAGGACCTCATGGACCAGCGCGACGCCGCCTCCAACACGGCGCAGGTGGCGACCGTCGTGGTGATCGTCATCGCGGTCGTCGCGCTGGCGCTCGGCATCGGCATCGCGATCCTGCTGACCCGCGCGCTGGGCCGGCAGGTCGCCGGCGCGGTCGGGCACATCCAGAGCTCCTCGGCGCAGCTGGAGGCCGCCGCCAGCCAGCAGGCGACGGGCGCCCGCGAGCAGGCGACCGCGATGAGCGAGATCAACACGACGATCGAGGAGCTGCTGATCACGTCGCGGCAGATCTCCGAGGGCTCGCAACGGGTGGCGAAGATCGCCGAGGAGACGGCCGTGGCCGCGCACTCCGGCGACGCGACCATCGAGCAGGCCCGCGAGTCGATCACCGCGATCCGCCGGCAGGTCGACCTGATCGTGCAGCACATGCTGGAGCTCGGCCAGCGCTCGCAGCAGATCGGCGGCGTCGTCGACCTGGTGTCGGAGCTGGCCGAGCAGACCAACATCCTGGCCATCAACGCCACGATCGAGGCGTCCGGCGCGGGGGAGTGGGGCCGCCGCTTCGCCGTCGTCGCCGACGAGATCCGCAAGCTCGCCGACCGGACCGCGGGCTCCGCGAAGGAGATCCGGGCCCTCATCGACGACGTCCGCGGCGCGGTGAACACGACGGTCATGGCGACCGAGACCGGCGCGAAGGCGGTCGACGCCGGCACCCGGCAGTTCGGCGCGGTCACCGCGTCCTTCCAGCAGATCGCCGACCTGGTCGCGACGACGACCGAGTCGGCACGTGAGATCGAGCTGTCCACCAAGCAGCAGACGACCGCGGTCGAGCAGGTCAACGTCGCGGTGACGGACACCGCCAGGGTCACGCAGGAGAGCGAGTCCAGCGCCGTACAGACCAGGCAGACCGCGACCCATCTCGCCGGGCTCTCCAACGAGCTGCTGAGGCTGGTCGCCGCGGGCGCCGAACGCCATTGAGCGCCCCGACCCCCGCGGTGGCCAAGGATCCGCTGCGCTATTTCCGGATCGAGGCCCGGGAGCTGGTCGACCAGCTCAGCCAGGGCGTGCTCGACCTGACCCGCGACGGCACGGACCGCGAGCCGGTGGCGCGGCTGCTGCGGCACGCGCACACGCTCAAGGGCGCCGCCCGGGTCGTGCGGCAGGGCGAGATCGCCGACGCCGCGCACGCCCTGGAGGAGCTGCTCGTCCCGCACCGCGACGGCGCCGCACCGGTCGACCCGCAGACGGTCGCCACGCTGCTCACCCTGACCGACCGGATGTCGGCCCTCGCCGGCGCGCTCCAGGCACCGGAGACACCACCACTACCGCCGCCCGCCGCGGAGAAGGCCAGCACCGAGCCGCAGCCCGCCGCCGCGCCGGTGCGCAGCGACAGCGCCGACATCGACGAGCTGCTCGACGCCGTCGGCGAGGCGCACGCCCGGTTCGCGCCGCTGCGGCGGCAGGTCGCGACCGTCGAACGGGCCCGCCGGGCCGCCGAGGCGATCACCGAGCAGCTGCGGATCCGCGGCGCGCAGCAGGACGGCGCCGACGGGCGGACCGGCGGCATGGCGACCCGGCTCGCCGCCGACCTCACCGCACTCGGCCGCCAGCTCACCGAGACCGTCGAGCAGGTCGAACGGGAGCTCGACGACATCCGTGGCCGCGCCGAACGGCTCCGGCTGGTGCCGGTCGCGACGGTGCTGACGATGCTGCACCGGGCCGCGTACGACGCCGCCGACGCCGAGGGCAAGAAGGTCGTCTTCGACAGCCGCGGCGGCGACCTGCGACTGGACCCGCACGTGCTGAGCCTCGCGTCCGGCGCGCTGCTGCACGTGGTCCGCAACGCCGTCTCCCACGGGGTGGAGACCGAGGCCGAACGGCTCGCCGCCGGCAAGCCCGGCGCCGGGTACGTCGCCGTGGAGGTGCACCGCCGCGGCACGAACGCCGCGTTCCGGTGCCGCGACGACGGCCGCGGGTTCGACCTCGGCGCCGTGCGCCGGCAGGCGGAGGCCCGGGGGTTCGTGACGTCCGGCGCCGAGGCCGACGTGCGGGAGCTGATGCGGCTGCTGATGCACGGCGGGATCAGTACCGCCGGCGAGGTGACCGGCATCTCGGGCCGTGGGATCGGCCTCGACGCGGTCCGTGACGTCGCCGAGCAGCTCGGCGGTGAGGTCAACGTCAGCACCGAACCGGGCCGCGGCACCACTGTCGAGCTGGTCGTGCCGCTGTCGCTGGTGTCGCTGTCCGGCCTCGTCGTCGAGTCCGCCGGGACCCTCGTGTCGCTGCCGCTGGACGCGGTGCGCACCTGCGTGCTGCTCGACGCCGTGGAGGTCGCCGCCGCCGGCGCCGCGGGCGCGATGGCCCACGACGGGCACGTCATCGCGTTCCTGCCGCTGGCCAAGGTCCTGGCGAAGACGCCGCCGCAGGCCACGGCCGGCGGCGCGGTCGCGGTCATCCTTGCCGCCGGCGAGCGCACCGTCGCCGTCGGCGTCGACCGGCTGCTGGGCACGTCGGCGCTGGTCGTGCGGCCGCTGCCGGAGCTCGCCCCGGCCAGCGCGGTCGTCAACGGCCTGTCCATCGACGCGGAGGGCAACCCGCGGATCGTGCTCGACCCGCACGGCCTGGCCGCCGCGGCCACCGGCAAGGCACCCACCGCCGATCCGGTCGCCGGCGAGGCCGGCGCCGGCCCCGAACGGGACCCGATCCTCGTCGTGGACGACTCGCTCACCACCAGGATGCTGGAGCGCAGCATCCTGGAGTCGGCGGGCTACCAGGTCGAGCTGGCCGCCTCCGCCGAGGAGGCCCTGGAGCGCGTCAAGCTGCGCCGGTACGCCCTGTTCCTCGTCGACATCGACATGCCCGGCATCGACGGGTTCACGTTCGTCGCCCTGACCCGCGAGGACCAGGTGCTGCGCGACACGCCCGCGATCCTGGTCAGCTCCCGGGCGTCCGCCGAGGACCGGCAGCGCGGCGTCGAGGCCGGCGCCAGCGCGTACATGGTGAAGTCGGAGTTCAACCAGGAGGAGCTTCTCGGTCACATCCGCGACCTCGTGGGGGAGCCGTGATCAAGGTCCTGGTGGTCGAGGACTCCTCGACGGTGCGGCACTTCCTGCGGGAGGCGCTCACCGAACGGCACGGCTTCGACATCGTCGGCGAGGCCGTCGACGGGGCGCAGGCCGTGGACCTGTGCCGGCGGCTGCGGCCCGACGTCATCACCATGGACGTGGTGCTGCCGGTGATGAGCGGGCTCGTCGCCACCGAACGGATCATGGCGAGCCAGCCGACACCGATCCTGGTGGTGTGCTCCGCGTCCCGGCAGGAGCTGTTCACCACCTACGACGCGCTCGCCGCCGGCGCCGTCGACGTGCTGGAGAAGCCGCGCGGCGACGCCTCCGACGACACGTGGGGCGCGCGGCTGCGCACCGCGGTGAAGGTCGTGTCCCGCATCCGGGTGGTGACCCGGCACCGCCCGGCCGCGAACGGTGCCGCGCCACCCGCGCCGGTGGCCCGTACCCACCAGATCCCGAAACGACTCGTCGCGGTCGGCGCCTCCACGGGCGGCCCGGGTGCCATCGTCACGATGCTGCGAGGGGTGCCGGTGGGCTTCACGGTCCCGCTGCTGTACGTGCAGCACCTCGCCGCCAACGAGTCCTTCGCCCAGGCGTTCACCGGCTGGCTCGCCGAGCAGACCGGGCACGACGTGCGCTACGCCCGCGGCGGGGAGAGCCTGCAGGCGATCGCCGGGAAGGTCGTGATGGCGCCGCCGGACCGGCACCTGACGGTGCGTGGCGGGCACCTGCACCTGACCTCGGGCCCGCCGCGGCACTCGTGCCGGCCGTCGGTCGACGTGCTGTTCGAGTCGGTCGCCGCGGAACTCGGCGCGGGCGCCACCGGCGTGCTGCTGACCGGGATGGGCCGCGACGGCGCCGAGGGCCTGCTCGCGATGCGCCGCGCCGGTGCCCACACCTACGCGCAGGACCAGGGCAGCTGCGTGGTGTACGGCATGCCGAAGGAGGCCGTGGCACTGAACGCGGCCGTGGAGATCCTGCCACCGGACCAGATCGCGGCGAGCCTGACGGAGAAGGTCGGATGGCGAGCACTGTCCTGATCGTCGACGACAGCCTGACCGTCCGGATGGACCTCCACGAGGCGTTCGAGGACGGCGGGTTCCGCACCGTGCTGTGCGGGTCCGGGGCCGACGCGCGCAACGCGTTCGACGCCGAACAGTTCGACGTCGCGCTCTTCGACGTGCTGCTGCCCGACGCCGACGGCGTCGACCTGCTGCGCGAGCTGCGCGCCCACCCGCGCCACGCCGGGGTGGTGGCGCTGCTGCTGTCCAGCGAGGCCGAGGTCAGCGACCGGCTGCGCGGGCTGCGGCACGGCGCCGACGACTACGTCGGCAAGCCCTACGACGCGCACGCGGTCGTGGCCCGCAGCCGGGAACTGCTCCAGCGGGGCGCCGACCCGCCCGCCGAACGGTCCGTGCTGGTCATCGACGACAGCCTCACGTTCCGCGAGGAGCTGCGGCAGCTGCTCACCTCCGCCGGCTACGAGGTGCAGACCGCCGTCAGCGGCGAGGAGGGGCTGCGGGCCGCCGCCGCCCGCCCGCCGAGCGCGATCATCGTCGACGGGATCCTGCCCGGCATCGACGGCGCCACCGTGATCCGCCGGATCCGGCTCGACGCGACCCTGCGCAACGTGCCGTGCCTGCTGCTGACCGCCGCCGACGACTACGCGACCGAGCTGCAGATCCTCGACGCCGGCGCGGACGCCTTCGTGCGCAAGCAGGAGAACCTGACCGTGGTGCTGGCGAAGCTGGCCGCCGTGCTGCGCAAGAGCACCGACACCCCGCTGCCCGCGGCCGGCCCGTTCCACGGCCAGGTGAAGGTGCTCCTCGTCGACGCCGACCGGGTGTTCCTGGACCAGGCGGCGGAGCTGCTGCGGGAGGAGGGGTACGAGCCGGTCGCCGCGCCCGACGCCGACGACGCCCTCGCCATGCTCGCCGTGCAGCCCGCCGGGTGTGTCGTGCTCGCCGTGGACGTGCCCGGCGTGGACGGCCTTGCGCTGTGTTCCCGGATCCGCTCGGTGCCGGGCCTGCGCGACATGCCGGTCATCGGCCTCGGCGCCGGTGACGCGCTGCTGGACTGCCTCGCCGCCGGCGCCGACGACTACGTGCGCCGCACCGACGGCGCGAACACGCTGCGCGCCCACATCCGCGCCCACATCCGCCGGCAGCAGCTGCACGAGCAGAACCGGCGCATCCGCGACGAGCTGGTGCGCCGGGAGCTGGAGGCGGCGCAGGAACGGGCCGCCCGGCAGGTCGCCGAGACCCGCGCCGAGCTGGTCGAGGAGCTCGAATGGCGCAACCGGGAGCTGGAGGCGTTCAGCGGTTCCGTCTCCCACGACCTGCGCTCGCCGCTGCAGACGATCCTCAGCTTCAGCGAGCTGCTGCTGGAGGAGCAGTCCGGGAAGGAACCCGCGGACCTGGTCCTGCGCATCCACAAGGCGGCCAGGCGGATGAACGCGCTCATCGACGCGCTGCTGGAGCTCGCCGGCGCCAACCGGGGCCAGATCCAGCGCGCCGAGGTCGACCTGTCGGCGCTCGCCGCCGACGTCGTCGAGGAGCTGCGCCAGCGGGACCCGGGCCGCGCCGTGGAGATCACCGTGGAGACCGGCATGCGCGCCTCGTGCGACGGTGAGCTGGTCCGCGCGGTCCTGGTCAACCTGGTCGGCAACGCGTGGAAGTTCACCGGCCGCACCCCGTCGCCGCGGATCGAGATCGGCCGCTCGCCGCAGGCGTTCTACATCCGCGACAACGGCGCCGGGTTCCCCGCCGAACGCGCCGACCAGCTCTTCCGCCCCTTCGGCCGGCTGCACGACAGCAGCGACTTCCCGGGCACCGGCATCGGGCTCACCACGGTGCAGCGCATCGTGGACCGTCACGGCGGCCGCGTCTGGGCGCAGAGCGAACCGGGGTGCGGCGCCACCTTCTCCTTCACCCTTCCCGACTCCTGACCGGGCCGCAGAACCTTTCGGGGCGCTGCGGAGTATGGAGTGCATGCAGCGTCCGAGGGACGACGACGATGAGTTCGCAAGCTTCATGCGCGCCGCCGCGCCCCGGCTGTACCGGGTGGCGTACCTGCTCGCCGGGGACGCGGCGCACGCCGAGGAACTGACCCAGCAGACCCTGGTGCGCACCTACACGGCCTGGGCCCGCATCGAGGCCGGCGACGCCTACGGCTATTCCCGGCGGATCCTGGTGAACCTGCACAACGACTGGTGGCGGCGGCGGTTCCTGCGGGAACGGCCGGTGGGGGAGGTGCCCGAACCCCGCCGCGCGGAGCGGGACCCGGCCGACGCCGTCGTCGCCCGGCAGAGCGTCGCGCGGGCGCTGCAAGGGCTTTCCCGGCGCGAACGGTCCGTCGTCGTCTGCCGGTACTACCTGGATCTCACCGAGCAGCAGACCGCCGACGAGCTCGGCGTCGCCCTCGGCACCGTCAAGAGCACCAGCGCGCGGGCCCTGCGCAAGCTGCGCATCGACCCGGCGCTGTCCACCGTGACCACCGCAGACAGCGAGACCAAGGGGGTGTGGTGATGCGCAGCATCGAAGAGCTCCGTCAGGCGATGCGTGACGAGACCCGCGACCTCGAACCGCAGGCGACGTTCGGGCAGATCCGGCAGCGGGCCCGGCGCCGCCGGTTCACCGGTCTGGTCGCGTTCGCCGCCGCGGTACTGGTGCCCGTCGGCGCCACCATGACGGCCCTGGCGGGCGGGCCGGCCGGACCGGCGCCGTCACCGACGCTGGGACACAGCCGCCCGGCACCCGCGGTGACCAACTTCGTCTCCGGCACCGAACTGCCCGGTGTCGGCCCGCTCATCCGCACCGGCATCGCGTACGGCGCGCAGGAGGAGCTGGTCTTCCGCTACGCCGACGAGATGAACGGGGTGTTCGCCGGGCTGTACACCGAGAAGACCACCCAGTTCCGGCGGTTCGACTTCGGCATCAACGTCTCGGCGGCCGGCGGGTTCTCCACGATCATGGAGATCGAGGACCGCAACGGCGGCATCGTCGACTACGGCATGGTCAAGGGCGCCGACCTCCGCGTCGACGTCACCTGGGACGGGCAGCACGCCGAGGCCGCCACCACCGGCGTCCCGGACATGCCCGGGACGACGCTGTTCTGGGTCCGGCGGACCGGCATCGCGGCAGGGCCCACCGGGATGGTCAACGAGGCCGCGCCGAAGCTCGTGTTCACCGCCCGCGACGCCGCCGGCACCGTCGTGGCCACCGGCGGCGACGAGGTCCAGCGCAGCGACGGGGCGATCGTCATCGCCGACGACGCGGTGCCGATCGGCGACCCCATGCCGACCGGCGTGGTCCTCGCCGACGGCGGCAAGCTCGTGCTCTGGTTCGCCGGCGACGCCGCCGGCGCGCACCTGCACGCCGGCAGCGACAACGGCAACGGCCAGCTCACCGAGGTGCGCGACCTCGGCATCTACAAACGGCCGCCGTTCGACATCGGCTTCTACCTGGGGCGCGACGAGTTCGACCAGCCCGGCGGCACCAAGGTCGTGCTGCTCGTCTACGTCGGCCCGGGCGACAAGGTGACCCTGGCCGCCCCGGTGTCGACCGGGCACGGCTCGGTCCGCTGGAGCGCCCACCCGCAGCTGCACATCGGCTGGATCAGCGGGGTACCGCAGCAGTCCGCACACAAGGTCACCGGCTTCGCGACGGCGGCCGACGGCACGGTCCTGGCCGTCACGGGGGACCGGTGACGCGGCCACGGGGGTGTGCGATCGTGACCGCATGGACGTCCGGGTCATCCGGTCAGGAACGGTGAGCACGCACGCCGTCGAGGAGCTCCCGGCTCTCCTCGACGGCGACGGTCTGCTCTGGGTCGACGTGCCGGTCTGCGACGCGGCGGCGAGCCAGGTGCTGGGCGAGGTGTTCGGCTTCCATCCGCTCGCGCTGCGCGACGCCGCCCAGCGCAACCGGGTGCCGAAGATCCACCCCTACCAGGATCACGTCTTCGTGGTGCTGCACGCGCCGCACCTCGGCGCCCGCGGGCACGTGCACTACGTGGAGCTGGACCAGTTCATCGGGCAGCGGTTCCTGGTGACCGTGCACGGGCCGACGAACCCGGCGGTCCCGCCGGACATCCCGCTGCGGCAGACCCGCGACGTGCTGCGCCGCATCGAGGCCGGGAAGCTCGCGCCGGCCACGCCGTTCGAGCTGTCCTACGCGATCGTGTCCGGCATCAGCCGGCTGCAGGAGACCCTCGTCGAGGACATGACCGCCGACGTGTGGCGGCTCGAGCAACGGGTCACCGCCGGGCACCTCGGCGACCCGGAGCAGTTCCTGGAGGAGCTGTTCCAGGCCCGGCACGGCCTGCTTGCGGTGCGCACGATGGCGGCCCTGGGCGGCGAGATCTACGGCCGGATGGCGACCCTGTCGCGGCACCCGCAGGACGGGCACTACATCGCCGACGTCGTCGACCAGTTCAACCGGGTCCGGTCGGTCGCCGACGGCGAGCGGGAGTACCTGCAGGGCGTCATCGAGTTCTACCAGGCGCGGACCGAGACGAAGATGACCATCGCCGCGGAGCGCCTGGCCGTGATCGCCGCGGTCACCCTGCCGATCACCGCGCTGTCGTCGGTGCTCGGCATGAACCTCATCGTCAACGACCACACCCAGGGCCTGCACCTGATCGCCACCCTCGTCGTCATGGGCGTCATGTCCGGCACCCTGCTCACCTGGGCGAAGCGCCAGGGCTGGTGGTGAGCCGGCGCGTGTCTAGAGCAGCCGGGCCAGGAACGCGCCGAGCTTGCCGCGGGTCCGCTCCACCTGCTCGTCCACCGTCAACGTCTCCTTGAGGCGGGTGCCGGTCTCGGGTGTCTTCAACCCCCGCACGTAGAGCGAGCAGGCCAGGTCGCTGCAGATGTACGAGCCGACGGAGTCACCCCGGCGGCCCGCCTCACCGGCCCGGCGGCCGGTCATCAGGGACACGCCGTTGCCGGAGTGGGTCGTCAGGCACAGCGAGCACATGTTGCGGTGCAGGAACCCGCGCTGCTGGGCCGCCAGCCGCAGGGCGACGCCGACGACGCCGTCCTCCCACGGCGTCACCAGGTAGGCGCGGTCCGGGGCACCCTGGTCGCGCCAGCCGAGGAAGTCCAGGTCGGGCCAGGGCCGGTCGGCCAGGTCGCGGGGCAGTGAAAGGCGCTTCGCCTCGCCCTTGGAGCAGTTGACGAAGGACGCGCGGATGTCGGGCTCGGTCAGTGGTCTCACGGCGCCGACGGTACCGATGCCTAATGACCCTAGGCAACTGACTATTGTGCCTAGGATGAGACGTGCGGGACTGACCGCCGACCTGGTGACGCGCGCCGCCGCGGACCTCGCCGACCAGGTCGGCCTGGCCGCCGTGACCGTCTCCGCGGTCGCGCGGCACTTCGGGGTCAAGGATGCCAGCCTCTACTCGCACGTGCGCGGCCTGCCCGACCTGCGCGCCCGGGTGGCGCTGCTGGCCGCCGCGGAGTTCGCCGACCTGCTCGGCCCGGCCGTCGCCGGGCGGTCCGGCCGGGACGCCCTGGTGGCGTTCGCCGACACCTACCGCGACTACGCCCGCGCGCACCCCGGCCGGTATGCGGCGATGCAGCAACCGCTCGACCCGGCGGACCTGGACACCGCCGGGTCGGTCCGCGGGATCGAGCTGACCTACGGGATGCTGCGCGGCTACGGCTTGGACGAGCCCGACCTCACCGACGCGGTGCGGCTGCTGCGCGCCACCTTCCACGGTTTCGTCGACCTGGAGAGCCGCGGCGGCTTCAACGACCCGCGCGACGTCGAGGCGTCCTGGCGCCGCGCGGTGGCCGCGATGCACCTCCTCCTGACCCGCTGGCGGGAAGCGCTCTCAGCATGAAACAGCAGCTCAGGGCGGTGTTTGAGAGCGCTCTCACAAGTTGACCATTGACAATTGTCACGGTGGTTGCCCAAAATCACCAGGGACCCCTAGAAGCCCGCCACTTCTGATCGGAGTCCCACCCGATGCGCCTTACCCGAGGCCGACCCTGGTTCGCCGGTGCCGCCGCGCTCGCGCTCGTCAGCACCGCGGTCACCTTCCTCGCCCTGCAGAGCGCCGAGGCCGCCGGCCTCGGCTCCGGCAGCTACGCCACCACCCGCCCCGCCGGTCAGGCCCCGCCGGCCGGCTGCGGATCGATCGGCACCAACCCCCGCCAATGGGTCACCGCCAACGCCCCCGCCGGCGCCGTGCCGACCAACGACTGGTGGTCGTCACTGCTGTTCAAGAAGTTCAACTGTGCCTACTCCGAACCGCTGGTCGCGCACCCGTTGAACTTCAAGCCGGCCAACAACGGGCTCGGCGTCAGCTACACCACCGAGGCCGCGATCTCCGGCACCGCCAACGGCGTGGGGGAGTACCACTTCCCGTACACCACGGAGTTCACCCTCGGCGTCGCCGGCCTCAACTCGCCCGACACCAAGGTCGACGGCTGGACCGACTGGACCGTGACCCCCTCCTGGTCCGACGGCGCCCGCACGCTGCGCGCCACCATCGGCCACGGCCTGCCCTTCGTCTACGCCCGCACCAGCGGCGGCAACGCGCAGCTGACCTTCGGCGGCGCGCCGACCATCTGGAGCAACAGCGGCGCCCGGGTCGGCTTCACCGTCCGCGGCCACGACTACGTCGCCTACGCGCCGACCGGTGCCACCTGGACCGTCAGCGGCAGCACCATCTCCTCGACGCTCGCCGGCAAGGACTACTACTCGGTGGCGGTGCTGCCGACGACCCCGTCCACGCCCGCGGCGGACCGCACGGCGCTGGCCAACACCTACGGCACGTACGCGCACAACCACGTGACCGGCACCAGGGTCAGCTGGGCGTACAACCAGGGCACCAGCACGGTCAACGCGACCTACGCGTTCACCACCACCGCCCGCGAGGGCAGCGGCTCCGGCACCGTCGTGTCGCTCTACCCGCACCAGTGGAAGGCCCTCACCGGCGCCACGCCGATCGCGCAGACCTACGTCTCGCCGCGCGGGGCGATGAAGACCCTCACCGGCGTCTCGTCGTTCACCACCGGCACGAAGTATCAGGGCGTGCTGCCGGAGATCCCCGCGGTCGCCGACAGCAGCGGCGCCGACCTCACCACCCTCGGCGGCTACCTCGACCAGGTCGCGACCGGTGACCCCCTCGCGGGCTTCGGCGACGACACCTACTGGACCGGCAAGGGCCTCGGCCGCGCCGCCCGGGCCGCGGAGATCGCCGACCAGCTCGGCCGCACCGCCCAGCGCGACCTGCTGCTCAACGCGATCCGCACCCGCCTCACCAACTGGTTCACCGCCAGCGCCGGCGAGGCGACCCGGCTGTTCGTGTACGACGCCAACTGGGGCACCCTGATCGGCTACCCCGCCTCCTACGGCTCCGACAGCGAGCTCAACGACCACCACTTCCACTACGGGTACTACATCGCCGCGGCCGCGACCCTGGCGAAGTTCGACCCGGCGTGGGCCGCCAACGGCGCCTACGGCAGCATGGTCAACCTGCTCATCCGCGACGCCAACAACCCCGACCGCAACGACACGATGTTCCCGTTCCTGCGGGACTTCGACATCTACGCGGGCCACGACTGGGCCTCCGGGCACGGGGCGTTCGGCGCCGGCAACAACCAGGAGTCCTCCTCGGAGGGCATGAACTTCGCCAACGCCCTCATCCAGTGGGGGCAGGCGACCGGCAACACCGCGGTGCGCGACGCCGGCCTGTTCATCTACACCACCCAGGCGCAGGCGATCCAGGAGTACTGGTTCGACTCGTCCAACCAGAACTTCCCGAGCACCTTCGGGCACAACACCGTCGGCATGGTCTGGGGCGACGGCGGCGCGTACGCCACCTGGTTCTCCGGCGAGCCGGAGATGATCCAGGGCATCAACATGCTGCCGATCACCGGCGGTTCGCTGTACATGGGCTACAAGCCGGCCTACAACACCACCAACTGGAACGAGCTGGTCACCAACAACGGTGGCCCGCCGACCGTGTGGCAGGACGTCCTGTGGTCCTTCCAGGCGCTCGGCAACGGCGACGCCGCCCTGGCGAACTTCCGGGCCAACACCGGATACACGCCGGAGGAGGGCGAGAGCAAGGCGCACACGTTCCACTGGCTGCGCAACCTCGCCGCGCTCGGCACGGTCGACACGTCCGTCACCGCGAACACCCCGCTGTACTCGGTGTTCACCAAGAACGGCGCGAAGACCTACGTGGCGTCGAACCTGACCGGCTCGCCGCTGACCGTCACGTTCTCCGACGGCCGGACGCTGACCGTGCCCGCCGGTAAGACCGCGACGACCGGCGCGTTCACCTGGGTCGGCGGCGGCGGGACCAGCAACCCGCCGACGTCACAGCCCCCGACGTCGAACCCGCCGTCCTCCCAGCCGCCGTCATCGCAGCCCCCGTCGTCCCAGCCGCCGGTCGGATCGAACCTGTTCTACCTGCGCAGCGGGCCGGCGCTGAACACGACCGCCGGTGGGACCGCCGGCACGCAGACGGTGTCCGCCGCCAACGGCAACTACGACGGCACGCCGCACAACCCCGTCACCTACACCCGGTGCGGCATCACCGGCGCACCGAACGGCGGCGCGACGGCGTTCTCGCTGCACGTCGACGCCGGGACCGCGGTCGGCCAGGGCATCCAGGTCCGGGTGTCCTACGCCTTCACCGGCGGCACCTACGGGCGGACGGAGACCTACCGGTACTTCGCCACCGACCCGGTGGTCGGGACCGAGCAGTACACCCAGGCGGTCGGCCTGTCCTCGTCGACCGGCAGCCTCGCCGCGATGAGCAACGGCTGCGTCCGCCTGGAGGTCTGGAACGCCATCGGCAACGCCGCCACCACGGTCCGGATCGACGCCTCCGCCGCCAACGGCCGGCAGTCGACCCTGACGATCCCTTACACCGTCTAGAAAACCCTTACACCGTCTAGAAAAAACGCCGCAGCGGGCGGGTCTCCTCACGGAGGCCCGCCCGTCGTGGTGTGACTCAGGCGGCCGGACGCCCCGCCACCCCGCCGGTGAACACCCGCTTCGCCCACAGGTAGCCGAGCAGCCCGAACCCCGTGCACCAGGCCAGCGCGATGGGCCCGCTGGCGCCGATCCCGCTGCCGGTCAGCAACCCCCGCAAGGTCTCGATGACCGGCGTGAACGGCTGGTACTGCGCGAACCACCGCAGCCAGCCCGGCATCGCGTCCGTCGGCACGATCGCACTGCCCAGGAACGGCAGGAACTGCAACGGGATCGGCAGGTTGCTGGCACTCTCCACATTGGACGCCACCAGGCCGATCGCGGCCGACACCCAGGTCATCGCGAACGCGAGCAGGCCGAGCAGCCCGGTCGCGGCGAGCCACTCGAGCGGGGTCGCCGAGGGCCGGAACCCCATGAGCAGTGCCAGCCCGACGACGACGGCGATGCTCAGCAGGGTCTGCAGCGTGCCGCCCACGACGTGCCCGGTCAGGAACGACGCCCGCGAGATCGCCATGGTGCGGAAGCGGTTGACGATGCCGTCGGTCTTGTCGACGCACACCGCGACGGCGGTCGCGAGGGCACCCGACGCGGCCGCCATCAGGATCACGCCGGGCGCGATGTAGTCGATGTACCGCACGCCGCCGATCCCCGCACCGAGCGCCTTGCCGAACACGGCGTTGAACAGCACCAGGATGAAGACGGGCACCATGACCACGGACACGGTCATCGACGGATACCGCTGGGCGTGCTTGAGGTTGCGGCGCAGCATCGTCATCGCGTCGCGGGCCGCGTAGGACGTCGTGGTCATCGGGGGCCTCCGGTCAGGCTGAGGAACACGTCGTCGAGGTCGGGTGTGTGCACGGTGAGCTCCTCCACCGGGACACCGTCGAGGACGGCGAGCACCGAGCGCAGCGTCGCGGGCCGCCCGTCACCCGGGATCCGCAGCGTCAGCGCCTCCCGGTCGGGGGTCCCGGTCGTGAACCGTCCCGCCGCGGCGTCGAGGTCGGGCACGCCGGCGAAGCGCATCCGGATGTGCCCGCCGGGCATGCGCCGCTTGAGCTCCGCCGGGGTGCCCTCGGCGACGATGCGGCCGCCGTCGAGGACCGCGACCCGGCCGGCGAGCCGGTCCACCTCGTCCAGATACTGCGTGGTCAGGAAGATGGTGACCCGCTCGTCGGCGACGAGGCCCTGGATGATGTCCCACATCGTGCGCCGGCTGCGCGGGTCGAGCCCGGTCGTCGGCTCGTCCAGGAAGATCACCCTGGGGCTGCCGACGAGCGTCATCGCCAGGTCCAGCTTGCGCCGCATCCCGCCGGAGAACGTGACGACCGGCTGGCCGGCGGCCTCGGTGAGGTCGAAGCGCTCCAACAGCTCGGCGGTGCGGCGCCGCCGACCGGCCGGTCCAGGTGGTGCAGGTCCGCCATCAGCATCAGGTTCTCGCTCGCGGTCAGCAGGTTGTCCAACGCGGCGAACTGCCCGGTGACCCCGATCGCGGCGCGCACCGCGTCGCCGTCGCGCCGCACGTCGTGCCCGGCCACCCGCACCTCACCGGCGTCGGCGGCGATGAGCGTCGACAGGATCTGCACCGTGGTGGTCTTGCCCGCCCCGTTCGGGCCGAGCAGGGCGAAGACGGTGCCCTCCGCGACGTCCAGGTCGACCCCGCGCAGGACGGGCTGCTTGCCGTAGGACTTCACGAGTCCCGTGGCGGTGATGGTCATGGCTGTCCCTTCCCGGTAGCGGTGGCGCCGGTGACGTGGGTGTCGGGACGGCGCACGATGATGTCGCCGAGGCTGGTGCGGGCCCGGATCTCGACGGTCTCCTTGCCCTCGCCGGGCCCGTCGGACGGCGTGAGCGAGTTGCGGATGCTGCCGAGGGCGGTGTGCACGTCCAGCCACGCGGCCGTCGTGTCCCGGATGCCGACCTCGACGTCACCGGCGGACGTCTGCAGCAGCGCCCGCCCGCGGGCCAGGTCGCCGACGCGGATGTTGCCGTAGGCGGACTTCGCCTCGACGCCGGCGTGCGCGACCCCGACGGTGATCCGGCCGTTGGACGAGCTGACCCGCAGCTCGCCGCCGACCTCACCGATCGTCGTGTCACCGTTGGCGTTCTTCACCGCGGCGGCGCCGCCGACCGCGCCGACCTCGATCCGCCCGGACCCGGTGACGTCGGCGTCGTGCCCGACGCGCTGCACCCGGATGTCACCGTGGCTGGAGCGCAGGTGCACCGTGGCGGCCTCCTCGACCTGGATCACGCCGGCCGCCGCGCGGATGCGGCACTCGCCGAGCCGCCCCTCGCAGCTGATGTCGCCGACCGCGGTCGTGCCACGCACGTCGGAGCCGGCCGGCACCTCGACGATGATGTCGACGGAGCCGGGCCGGCCGAACAGGGAACGCTTCCGCGCCCCTTTCACCAGCAGCGCCCCGCCGTTGTAGGTCACCCGGGTCTCCTGCGCCGCGCGCACGTCGGCGTCGTCGGCGCCGTTGGTCGGCAGCACCTCGACGAGGGTCTCGGTGCGTGCCCCGCCGACGACCCGGGCGAACCCGATGTCGAACTCGAGGGTCACGGCGATCGGTTCGGGAGTGTCGAAGCTCGGCATCGTGGTCTCTTTTCTGCCTCGGGATGGTCAGCTGACCCAGCCGGTGAAGCCCTGCTCGCCGCGGCCCCGGCTCCGGCCCGGCGGCCGGGCGCCGGCCTGCGGCACGGGCTCGAGGGCGGTCGCGACGGCCCGGACGAGCCAGGCGTTGACCGACAGCCCTTCCCGCCCGGCGGCGTCCTCGACCCTGGCCTTGAGGTGCGCCGGCAGCCGGAAGTTGATCCGCGCCGCGTTGCCGTCGTCGTCCCCGCCCTGTGGCGCCATGGGTGGCGCCGGTGGTGCCATCGATGGCGCCGGCTCGTCGGCGTGGTCGGCCGGGGGTAGTGTCACGACGAACTCGGGGTCGACCCCGCGCAGCCTGACGTCGACGGATCCGGGCGCCAGCTCGCGGGTGACCTCGTCCATTGCCGCCGACAGCGCGCCGAGCAGCGTCAACCGCACCGCCGAATCCAGCGGCGCCGACAGCCGCTCGGCGAGGGCCCGCGCCTCGTCCCCACCGGCCTGCGCGGCGACGGCAAGCTCCTGCCGGAGGTTGTCCACGTACGGCGTCAAATCCATGGCGCCACTATGACACCAAAATGGCGCCACAGCAATGCCATGGCGCCAGGGAGGCGGAGAACGAGTCAGTGCCGGCCCGCCATTTTTCAGGCTGACCGGCACCGCTGCAGGGATGAAGCTCTGGAGTTGTCGAGCACGCGGTTGTTCAGGAGGCGGCCAGTTCCGCCGGGCCGTCCTGGACCACGGTCGCCTGGGCGAACGCGGTGTCGAGCTGGGCGCGCAGGGTGTCGAGCTGGTGGAACTCGCTCGACGACGCGGACTCGGAGCCCTCGGCGGCGAACACGTGGTCGGTCTCGGCGGCCGAGTGGTCGTAGGAGGTGAAGTCCGACTCCTCGTAGTGCCCGCCGTTGGGGTCGGTGTACTCGACGTGGTGGCCCTGGTCGAAGGACGTCGACTCGGCCGACGCGTGGTCCTGCTCGTAGACGCCGAACTGGGACTGGTAGTCCTGCTCGCTGGCGTCGACCTGGTGCAGCTGGTCCAGCGACTCGTGCTGCTCGCCGGTCTCGATCTCGCCGTACTCGCTCATGTCGGTTCCCCTTGTATGTCTGTGGTTCGCGATGTGTTCCTTGCGATGCACAGAACTTTACGGAGCCGCTGACCTGGTCGAATCACGGAAACGTGCCAGCGCCTCGGGGTCGCCGGCGGGTGGGATGCCGCCGCTCTGGCCGAGGGTGACCACGGACAGGGCGGCGCCGAGCTTGTCCCGCAGCGTCGGGTCGAGGGTCAACAGGACGTACAGCAGCGCCCAGCCGAGCCCGACCACCTTCGCCCAGTCGTGCACCGTCTCGGAGAACGCGAGCCACGGCTGCGCCGCGTAGACCGCGGCGAGGGGGAGCCCGGCGAACAGGGCCACCCGCAGGGTCTCGACGGCGATCGCGCGGCGGCTGCGCCGCACCGGCGCCGGGGCGGCGACCGGCTCGGCCCGCCGCAGCCGGCCCAGCTCGCCGGTGGCGAACGCAGCGGTGTTGTGCCGCAGCACGTCCTCGACGCGGCGCCACGCGTCCGGGGAGGCCGGGGCGGCGACGAGAAACTTCAGTTGCCGCACCGCGCGGGCCGCACCGCGACCGCCCTCGGTGAGCTGCCGGTGCGTGTCGGCGTCGACGAACCCGAACGCGGCGGGCAGGTGGTGTTCGACGGCGTACGCGATCCGCTCCAGGCGCTGCAGCCAGAACCGGCGCCAGCGCAGGTCGTTGCGTTTGGCGGGTTCCCGCAGCTCCATGAGCAGCGCGAGGGTTTCCACGAGTGCCGCGGCGCGCGGCTCACCGCGCCGGAAGCGGCGCAGCACCCAGGCCCCGACGGCCCGCCACACGGCGGCGGCGGTGAGCCGCGCGGTGGCCATCACGGCGAGCGCGGCGAGGGCCCCGCCGAGCAGCGCCGGCCAGCCGTCGAACTCGTGGCGGAACCGGTAGCTGACGGCGCCGGCGACGGCGAGCGTGACGATGAGCGGTGCGGCCCGGGTGACGACCAGCCGGCGGTCGTCGGCGCGGGTGTAGGGGAACAGCCACCGCCGCAGCGCCAGGTAGTCCAGACCCGCCGCGGCGGCCCCGGCGAGCACCGCCCAGCCGGTCGGCAGGCCGAGCGTGGTCGCGGCGATCCGGGCGAGGACAGCGAACGCCGCCACGGCCGCCAGGAACCCGGCGGTAAGCCGGGCCACGACGTTGGCCCGTTCCCACAACAGCGTGAGCATCGCATGGTCGAGCGCGTGCGAGTCGACCACGGTCCGCATGCCCGGCGTGACGCCCGGGACCACACGATCCAGGGTGGACAGCAGCGGCAGCGTCTCGGACCGCCACGCGTCCAGCGCCCGTTGATCGGAGTCGCGCATCCGGCGCCTGATCGTCCAGAGCGGACCGCCGGTGCGCCACCAGAGCCGCCGCTGGGCGCTGCGCAGCCAGTGCGGTGCGGTCGCGCCCGGTCCGATCGCGTCCAGCGCCGGGGTCCAGAAGCGCTGCCGTTCATACAGCCAGGACTCCCGGCTGCGGATGGCGGCCGCGCCCCGGACCTCCGGCGGCAGGGCGTCCAGGACCTCCAGGGCGTCCCTCGTGCGGTCCAGCCAGGTGAGCGCGCCGAGCCGCCCGTAGACCGCGTCGAGGTCGGACGGGTCGGCCGCCACGACCCGGTCGAACCAGGCGAGCGCCGCCTCCTCACGGTCGTCGAGGAACAGCCGCTCGGCGAGGTCCCGCATGACGTACGGATCCGGCGCACCGGCGGCGGTCGCCGCCGCGAGGACGTCGATCGCGGCCGACGGGCCGTCCCGCTCCTCGGCCCGTGCGGCGCGCTCCTGGACCGCCGCGCCGCGGGCGACGGCGTCCATGAGGTCCGCGGGTGGGGTGGCGCCAGACGCTCCGAGCACCGCTTCGACGGGCAGCGGGGTCCAGTCCGCGATGATCGCATCGTCGCGGTCGCGCATCCGTCGCCGGAGGAACGGCAGCGGCCCGCCGATGCGCCACCACAACGACCGGTGCCAGTCCGCCACCACGCCGGACGCGTCGTGGGCGCCGGCGGCCGCGGCGGGCAGCCCGGCTTCGGTGTACGCCTGCGAGACGACCTCGCGCAGCGCGACCGCGTGGGCGGTCTCGGCGGGTAGGCCCTCGACGAACCGGACCGCCTCCGGCGGCCTGTGCATCCGGATCAGCAGTTCGCCCTGCCGGACGAGCACCTCGATCGGGCTCGGGTCCGCCGCGAGCCTGCGGTACAGCGCGAGCGCCGGCCCGTGCCGGTCGAGCGAGTCGGCGAGCCGCGCCGCGTGCCGCAGCAGCAGCGGGTGCGTGGCATCCCGGCACAGCGCCCCGGCGAGCACCGCCGCGGCCTCCGCCCGCCGCTCACCGTCGAGGTGCGCGGCCGCGGCGCGGGTGGCGGCGAGGGCGTCGCGGTCCTGCGCGGTGCCGTTGACGATCCGGACGAGCAACGCGGTCAGGTCGACGGGCGTAGGCGTCGCGTGGCCGGCCGGGTCGAGCAGCCCGGCCAGCACCTGCCGCTCCGCGTCGCGCCGGGCGGTCCGCAGGAACCGCAGCGGCCCGCCGGTGCGCCACCACAGCCCGCGCCGCCCGGCCGGGTCCGTCTCCACCGCCAGCACCGGCAGTCCCATGTCGGCGTAGGTGTCGGCGCGCGCCGCGGCCAGGTTCGCCGGCAGGACGGCGAGCGCCTCGGCGAACCGGCCGTGTTCTCGCAGGCGCTGGTTACGGTCCGTGGCGACGGCAACGTCGTCGTGGGCGACGCGCTGGGCCTCGGCGAGCAGGGCGAGCGCACAGCCGGCCCAGCCGATCGCGAACTGCGCCTCGGCGAGCGCGTGCAGCAGGGCAGGGTCGGACTGGCCCGTGATCAGGGCCTGCGCCAGCAATTGGGCGGCATCGGCGTGGTCGCCGGCGGCAGAGCAGAGCTCCGCCGCTTCAAGGACCGCTGCCGGTCCAGTGCTCGACATGGCGGTAAGCATCGAGGGTCGCACGTGTCCCGCGCGAGCGGTTCACCTGAAGTATCGAAATATCCGACCATCCGGTGAATGTTTCACGGCCCTCCAGCGTCAATACATCCTCCGGTCGCCGGTTCGTTGCCACGCGCCGGTCACACCCCGTGCAATCCAGGGAAGTGAATGTCCCTGGATTGAGAGGTTCCATGAATCGACGACGAAGACTCGCGCTCTGGCTCGCGGCGGCGACCGTCGGGGCGGGCACGGTAGTCCTCGCGGCGGACCCGGCGGCCGCGCACGGCGCGATGATGGTGCCGGGCAGCCGGACCTATCTGTGCTGGAAGGACGGCCTGAGCGCCACCGGGGCGATCCAGCCGAAGAACCCGGCGTGCGCCGCGGCGGTCGCGCAGAGCGGGCCGAACTCGTTGTACAACTGGTTCGCGATGCTGCGCTCCGACGGGGCCGGGCGCACCGCCGGGTTCATCCCCGACGGCAAGCTGTGCAGCGGCGGCGCGACCGTGTACGACTTCTCCGGCTTCGACCTGAACCGCTCTGACTGGCCGGTAACCCACCTCACGTCCGGCTCCACAATGGAGTTCGACTACAGTAACTGGGCTGCGCACCCGGGCACGTTCTCGTTGTACGTCACCAAGGACGGCTTCGACCCGACCCGGGCGTTCGCCTGGTCGGACCTGGAGTCCACACCGTTCCTGCAGGCGACGAACCCGGCGATGGTCGGCTCGCCCGGCACCGCCGACGGGCACTACTACTGGACCGGCCGGCTGCCGTCGGCGAAGTCCGGCCGGCACATCATCTACTCCGTGTGGTCGCGCTCGGACAGCACCGAGACGTTCTACGGCTGCTCCGACGTCATGTTCGACGGCGGCCACGGCGAGGTGACCGGCGTCGGCACCACCGACCCGGGCCCGTCGACGTCCGCGTCGGCGTCCGCCTCACCGCGTCCGCCATCGTCGTCCAGTCCGCCACCCCCGGCGGGCAACGCCGGTTGCACCGCCACGTATCAGGTGACCGGCAGCTGGCAGGGCGGCTTCCAGGCGCAGGTCACGGTCGCCAACCCCGGCACCACCGCGATCAATGCCTGGCGCGTCGGGTGGAACTGGGCCGGCGGGCAACAGGTCAGCCAGGGCTGGAACGCCCAGGTGACCCAGTCCGGCGCCGCCGTCAGCGCGGCCAACGCGACCTGGAACGGCACCGTGCCGGCCGGCGGCAGCACCACCTTCGGCTTCCTGGCCAACGGGACCAGCTCGGTGCCGCAGCTCAGCTGCGCCGCCAACGGGCAGGCACCGCCGCCGACCTCATCGGCGCCGTCATCGCCGTCCCCGTCGGCCAGCACGTCGTCGGGTCCGCCGCCCGCCGGCTGCACCGGCGCGGCGTTCTGCGACGGCTTCGAGAGCCAGACCAGCGGTCCCGTGTCCGGCGCGTGGACGGTCAGCAACGCCAACTGCTCCGGCACCGGAACGGCCACTGTGGACAGTGCGGTCACGCACGGCGGCACGAAGTCCGTCCGGGTCGACGGCAAGGCGGGCTACTGCAACCACGTCTACGTGAAGCCCACCAAGGATCTCAGCGGTCTGGGTTCCGTGTGGTACGGGCGGCTGTACGTACGCCATTCGACGGCGCTGCCCACGGCGCATGTGGCGTTCGCCGCGTTGAAGGACAACGTGGACGGCAAGGACCTGCGCCTCGGCGGGCAGAACAGCGCCCTGCAGTGGAACCGTGAGTCCGACGACGCGACCCTGCCGGCGCAGAGCCCGGCCGGCGTCGCGCAGAGCCGCCCGCTGCCGACCGGGCAGTGGAACTGCGTGGAGTTCATGGTGGACGGCCGCGGGCTGCTGTCGACGTGGCTGAACGGCACCGCCGTGCCGGGCCTGCAGGTCGACGGGGTGCCGACCGCCGAGATCGACCAGCAGTGGTCGTCGAAGGCGTGGCAGCCGCGGGTCACGGACCTGCGGCTCGGCTGGGAGAGCTACGGCGTCGGCGACGACACCCTGTGGTTCGACGACGTGGCCGTCGGCGCGTCCAGGATCGGCTGCCTCAGCTCGTAACTGGGCCGCAGCGCAGACGGGGCACCGGGGCGCCCGTAGAACCAGCCCTGACCGTGGTGCACACCGAGGCCGGCCAGCGCGAGCGAGTCGGCCTCGGTCTCCACCCCCTCGGCGACGACCGTGGCGCCGCACCCGACCGCCAGGTCGACCAGCGACCTGGTGAGGACCCGCAGCACCGGGTCGGCGCCGACGCCGGTGACGATGCTGCGGTCGAGCTTGATGACGTCGGGCTGGGTGAGCACGATGTGCCGCAGCGAGGAGAACCCGGCACCGACGTCGTCGATCGCCAGCCGCATCCCGCCGCCGCGCAGCGGCGCCAGCACCCCTTTGAGCAGGTCGTAGTCCTCGACCTGCTGATGTTCGGAGAGTTCCAGCACGATCCGGTCCAGCGGCAGGCGGCCCAGCAGGTCGAGGCACTCGTCGGTGAGCAGCGTGGTGGGGGAGATGTTCATGGCGACGTACCCGTCGACGTGGGCCAGGTGCTCGGCCGCCTTCCGCAGGGCCAGGATCTCCAGGTGGTCACCGATCCCGAGCTCGTGCGCCTCGGCGAAACACACGTCCGGGGCCTGGTTCCAGTCCTGCGGGAACCGGCTCAGCGCCTCCGCCCCGATCCGCCGCCCGGTCGCCACATCCACGATCGGCTGCAGCACGACGAGCGGGCCGCCGGCGTCGACGACCGGTGCCAGCCGGTGCTCGAGTTCGGCGCGCCGCTCCCGGTTGCGGACGTCGGGCTCGATGATCAGCGAGGCGGCGTGCGACAGCACCTCCATCAGCGCCTTGTCCCGCTTGGACAGCTCCTTGTCCTTGCCGAACCCGGCGGCGCAGAACGTGCCGTAGACGGTGCCGTCGCTGAGCACCACCGGCACCGACACGTAGCTGCGGATGCGGGGCATCTTCGCGGCCGGCAGCCGCATCGCCACCGGGAACTTGGTGACGTCCGGCATCACCGCGGGCAGCTTGCCGTCCATGATGTGCTGGCAGAACGTGGTGTCCCGCGGGCGCTGCGTCCCGTCGGGGAACAGCAGCGGCAGCGCCGACTCCACCACCTCCAGGTGCTGGGTCGTCTCGTCCATCCGGCTCATGAACGCCAGACTCAGCCCGAGTGCCTCGCGAGCGGTCTTGAGCAGCTCCGCGACCTGCTGGGCGGACTCCGTGCGGGCTCGTGCCATGCCAACCAACCTCGGCGTCGCCGGCCGGTTCCTGAGCGTTTTGTGGTGCAGCACACGGCGCGGCTTGGTGACAGTGTCTTGATCGCTTTCCTGACGCTGCGTGCTGAACCGGATCCCTACTGTCTGGCAGGACAACGCAGCAGATGAGGGAGACATGGGACTTTTCAAGCAGTTCAAGGACATGAAGAACGTCGTCGCCGCCGCCCCGGGCATGGTCGCCCAGGCGCAGCAGACCAGCGCGGCCGCGCAGGCCTACGCCGCGCAGCAGGCCGCGTACGGCATGCAGGGGTACGGCGCCGCCAACGCCTACGGTGCCCCGGTCGCGACCGGCATCGCCGCCGATGACCCGCGGCTCGCCCCGATCGCCGGCGTCGACCTGACCATGTACGCCCGCATCTCCAAGGCCGCCTCCCAGGAGGGCCTCAACGTCGACGGCCTGATCCTCAAGGCGCAGTCGTTCGGCGTGCCCGCCGAGGCGTGGAACGAGGCCGCCACCGGCTGGCCGACCCGCATGCGTGGCGACACCCAGCTCGCCGTGCACTACGGCAACCTCTTCGGTCAGGTCTGACACCCATGGGCCTCTTCGGTGACCTGCGCAAGCTGAACCAACAGGCGCGGGCGATCGACGCCACCTACGACCCGGCCGCGCAGATGCGGGCGGGGATGGCTCAGATGCAGCAGGCCCAGCACAGCATGCAGGCACAGACCGCCGACCTGGAGCTGGAGCACACCGGTACACCGGGCGCGGCGACGATCCTCGGCCTCGTGGACACCGGCACGCGGATCAACATGGTGCCGCTGGTGCGCCTGAACCTGCTGGTGGAGCACGGCGGCAGGCCGCCCTACCCGGTCACCGTCGAGACGATGCTGCCGCTGCACGCGTCGGCGCAGGCCGGGATCGGTCAGCGCGTGTCGGTGAAGGTCGACCCCTACCGCGCGGAGCGGGTGCTGGTCCGCTGGGGCCTGCCCGTCTGACGCTGTTACGAGAACGACCCGGCGGACCTGCCGGGTCGTTCATGGTTTCGGCCGCCGTTCAGCGGCCGCTGCGACGGCCGACCCTGGCCTGCGAGGAGAACGTCGCGGCGCTGGCCGGCCTGCCGGTCGCTGCCGCGCCGCCGGTCTTCGCCGCGCCCCCGCCGGTGGCCCCGGCGCCGGTCGCCGTGGACGGCTGGCGCTGACCTTCCCGCTGGTTGGACGGGCGGCGGGCGCGTGAACGCCCACCGGCGTCGCCTTCGTCGGCGACCCGGCGGCCCGTGCCTGCCTGGTCCGCTGCCCGGCGGGTGGTGCCGGTCTGGTCCGCGGTGCGCCTCGCGGCGCCGTCGCCCTGCTGGCCGCGGCGGGCGCCGCCGTCGGAGCGTCCGGTGCCGCGCGCCTCGCCACCCGTCGTGCTGCGCCGGGCGTCGGTGGCGCCGGAGGTACCACGGCCGCTGGTGCTTGTGGCACTTTCCGGGCTCGTCCCGGCGCCTCTGCGGCGACCGGAGCGGCGGCCCGCGGTGCGCTGGCTGTCACCGTCGTCGAACGCGTCCCTGGCCCGGCCACGACCCTGCCGCGGCACGGCCACCGGCTCGGCGGGCGGCTCCTGGAACGTGCGCTTGCCCGGGGCGAGCTCGGTCAGCAGCTGGTCACCGGGCCGCAGCTTGGTGATCGTCGGCTTGATGCCGGCCTCACGGGCCAGCTGCCGCACGTCACCGGTCTGCTTGTCGGTCATCAGCGTGATCACGGTGCCGCTGGCGCCGGCCCTGGCCGTGCGGCCCGAGCGGTGCAGATACGCCTTGTGCTCCGCCGGCGGGTCCGCGTGGATGACCAGCGCGACGTCGTCGACGTGAATGCCACGCGCGGCGATGTCCGTCGCCACGAGCGTGCGGGCGCTGCCGTCGGAGAACGCGGTGAGGTTGCGGTCGCGGGCGTTCTGCGCGAGGTTCCCGTGCAGCTCCACGGCCGGCACCCCGGCAGCGACCAGCTTCTTCGCCAGCGTCTTGGCGCCGCGCTTCGTCCGCGTGAACACCACGGTGCGGCCCGGCGCTGCGGTCAGCTCGACCAGCACCGGGAACCGGTCCTCGTCGCGCAGGTGCAGCACGTGGTGGGTCATGTCGACCGGCGGCGCGGCGACCGGGTCGACACTGTGCGTCACCGGGTCGGTCAGATACCGGCGGACGAGCACATCGACGCCCGCGTCGAGGGTCGCCGAGAACAGCAGCCGCTGGGCGTTGGACGGCGTCGCGTCCAGCAGCCGGCGGACCACCGGCAGGAAGCCCAGGTCGGCCATGTGATCGGCCTCGTCCAGGACGGTGACCTCGATGTCGTCGAGGCGCGCGTGGCCGGACCGCACGTGATCGTCGAGCCGGCCGGGGCAGGCGACGAGCACGTCGATGCCGGCGCGCAGCGCGGAGATCTGCGGGTTGGCGCCGACGCCGCCGAACACGACCTGCGTGCGCAGCTGCAGCGCCTGTGCGAGCGGGGCCATCGCGGCCTCGACCTGCGTCGCGAGCTCACGGGTCGGCACGAGCACGAGCGCCCGCGGCCGGCCTGGACGGCGCGGGTTGCGGGCGCGGCTGGCGGCGAGCCGGATCAGCACGGGCAGCACGAACGCATACGTCTTGCCGGAGCCGGTGCGGCCCCGACCGAGCACGTCACGGCCGGCGATCGCATCGGGCAGCGTGGCCGTCTGGATCGGGAATGGCTCGGTCACGCCGTTGGCAGCGAGCACCGCGACCAGCGGTGCGGGCACGCCCAGGTCAGCGAATGTCGCCGAGGAGGAAGGGATGAGGCGGCGGACCGCCATGTAGTCTCCGAACGTCTGAGGGGTCGTCCTGCCCGGCGCTGACGGTGGTGGTCGCGGCGCGGGGGTCGACGTTGCAGACACATCCTACCCGAGACGATCACCTTGTTTGCCGCTCGGACGGTTCGGGTAGCCGGGGCCCTATGGCAGACATCGATGCCCGGCCGGCCTCCCCGTATGCGCGGAAGGCGCCCGATGAGCGTCCGCTGCGAGGATACGCGACGGTCATGGCAGTCTTCACCGCCGCCGTGGCGACGGCCGCGGGTGTTGCCAAACTCACGGGAAAGCGGCTCCCGGAGCGCCCCACGGGCGCTGATCTGGCGCTACTGGCAGTCTCGACACACAAGCTGTCGCGGCTCATCACCAAGGACACGATCACCAGCCCGCTGCGCGCCCCCGTCACCCAGTTCGAGAGCGCGGCCGGGTCCGCGGAGCTCAACGAGAGCCCCCGCGGCCACGGCGTTCAGCACGCCCTCGGCGAGCTGCTGACCTGCCCGTTCTGCACCGCGGTGTGGGTCGCGTCCGGCCTCGGCGCCGGCCTCGTCTTCGCCCCGCGGCTGACCCGCTTCGGGATGGGCGTGGCGAGCGCGATCGCCGGCGCCGACTTCCTGCACCTTGCCTACGCCGCGGCGAAGAAGGCCGCGGGCTGAGTTTTGTTGTAACTCAGTTCTTGTGGTGACTCAGCGCTTGTGGTGACTCAGCTCGTGTGGTGACTTAGTTCTTGGTGGTGTCGCCGTCGCCGGTGTGCTGCTGGGCGGCGTCGACGGCCTTGTCGATGTGCTCGGAGTGCTTGCCGCCGGTCTTGTCGTCGACGATGTCGCCGACCTTCTCCAGGGCCGCGTCGACCTTGTCGTCGTGCTGGTCTGCGAGATCCTTGACCCGGTCGAAGAAGCTGTTCATTGTTCGTCCCCTTTGTCTGTTCTGCTCCGCGTTGACTGGCGCTGTCGCGCTGGGCGGAGCCCCTGCCACCTTGCCACGATCATGCCCGACCGTTCCTGCTGGGTCACTCGGACGGGGCGAGTCACGATCGCGTCGCCGACTTCGACAAATCGGACGAACTGCAATCTGTGCCGTCTGGGTTGGCCTCCCGGGCGGGGTCGCGCATCGCCGATTCACAAAAGCCGCAAACCGGTAACATCTCGGCCGGCGGCAACTCGGACCGGTGCGGCGCCTGATGGTTTCATTCCGCGACACGCTGGCGGACGACCCGCGGCGGCTCGGTGAGCGAGCGGGTGGGCCGCATGGCGTGGTCGGCGCCGCCCTTGCGCCTGCCGGCGCGCCGCACTCCCGCCTGCTGGCGTGCGCCGTCGCGCCTGCTGGCCTCGCCCTCGAGCCCACCCGCCGGCGTGCGCCGCCGCGGCGCCCTCGCGCCTGCTGCGACGTCCCCGCGCCTTCCGGCGTGCGCCCTCGCGCCTGCTGGCCTCGTCCTCGAGCCCGTCGGCGTGCGCCCTCGAGCCCGTCGGCGTGCGCCCTCGAGCCCGTCGGCGTCGCCCTCGCGCCTGCCTGGCGTCGCCCTCGCGCCAGCCGGCGCGGCGCCCCGGTCCCGCGTCGCCGCGCGCATCGGCCGATCCGTCGCCTGGGCCGTCCTAACTGGCCGTCATCCACGGTTGTAACGCGATGCTCGTTGCCTCCTCGACCGCGGTCCGCAACTTCTTCGGATCGTGATGCACCGGCAGATCCTCGATCACCACCTGCACCGCCCCGGTGACGGCGCCGACGAATGCCCCCACCAGTGCTGCCGCCCTCACCCTGTCCAGCTGCTCGGGGAATGCCTCGGCCAGGTGGGACGCGATCTGTTGCTGTGCGTCCAGCTGGATCTGCAGCGCCCGTCCCCGCACCGCCGGCACCTCACGGATCAGCCGCAGCCGCAGCGCCGCCAGCCGGTCGGTCAGGTCGTCGTTGTCGGCGCCGGTCAGGTGCAGGGCGCGGACCAGCACCTCGACGGGGGTGTCCTGTGGTCTGCGGGCCGCGATCGCGTCGACGGTCGCCTGGACCCGGGAGTCGCTCTCGGGGAACAGCAGCTCCTCCTTGCTGGCGAAGTAGCTGAAGAACGTGCGCGTGCCGATGTCCGCCGCGGCGGCGATGTCGGCCACCGTCGTGCGCTCATAGCCGTCCCGCTCGAACAGCTCTGTCGCGGCGTCGACGAGCGACTGCCGGGTGCGGGCGCGCTTGCGGTCACGCAAGGTCATGCAGACATGGTACCGCATCAAGTGTCGGATTGCACTCATTGTATTTCTGCACTCGGTGCAGATAGTCTGTCGGCATGACTCCTCCCACGGTCCTCGTCTCCGGTGCCGGCGTGGCCGGCCCGACACTCGCCTACTTCCTGGCTCGCCACGGGTTCCGCCCCACGATCGTGGAGCGCGCCGGTGGCCTGCGTTCCAGTGGCAACCCGGTCGACGTGCGCGGCCCGGCGCTGCCCGTGGCCGAGGAGCTGGGCATCATGCCGCAGCTGCGTGCCGCGGCCACTCACGCCACCACGATGCTCGTCATCGACGCGAAGGGCCGCCCGGCCGGTCGCATGCCGATGCCGTCCTCGAAGAGCGCGGCCGGCAACCGTGAGGTCGAGCTGCCGCGCGGTGACCTGGCCGCGATCCTGCAGGAGGCCGCACGTGATGACGCCGAGCTGCTGTGGGACGACACCGTCACGTCGATGCGCCAGGACGGCCGGGGCGTCGACGTCACGTTCGAGCGGGCCGCCCCACGCCGCTTCGACCTCATTATCGGCGCCGACGGGCTGCACTCCGCCGTGCGCAGGATCGCGTTCGGTCCAGAGCGGGACTTCGTGCGGCACATGGGTGTCTGGGTGGCGACCATGCCGCTGGAGGGTCCGGCCGAATATCCGCACGACGTGCTGATGCACAACACGCCGGGCAGACTCGTGTCGATCCACCCGTCGACGGGCCGGGCGATGGCCGCGTTCATCTTCCGCGGCCCGATGGTCGACGGCTTCGACCACCGCGACACCGCCCAGCACAAGCGCATCGTCTCGGACGCCTATGCGGGCGCCGGCTGGCGTGTGCCCGAGCTGCTGGAGCAGTTGCGGGCCACCTCGGAGCTCTATTTCGACTCGGTCAGCCAGGTCCGCCTTCCGTCCTGGTCACACGGGCGGGTGGCGCTGCTCGGCGACGCGGCGTCCTGCGTGTCGTTGTTCGGCGACGGCTCCAGCCTCGCCATGGCCGGCGCGCACACCCTCGCGGCGGCACTGGCCGCGACCCCGGCTGACCATTCGTCGGCGTTCGCGGCGTATGAGGCAGCACACCGCGTCCACACCGACGCCAAGCAGCGCAACGCCGGTCTCGCCACGGCGATGCTGATCCCGAAGACGAGGCTCGGCATCGCCACCCGCAACGTCGCCGCCCGCGTGCTGCTCGCCCACGGCTGACCGCCGCCGACCCGGGAACGGTCGGCGGCGATCCCGGGGACGGATGGGCGGGGCGAATGGATCAGATGCTCGCCGTCGCGGAAGGAGATGTCAGATGGGCATGGCGGCGATGGTGTCCGCGGCGGCGAGCATCTGGGTGGCCACGGGCTGGAGCCCGACCTGGGTGAGGACGAGACCGGTCGAGACGCGTTCGACGACACCCCACTCCCAGATCGCGGTCTCGTCGAGGCCGGTGCGGGCGGCGAGCCAGCGGGACCGGGTGCGGGGGTCGGTCGCCATCAGTTCGACCGGGTCTTCGCGTATCAGGACCCCGAGGTCGTATTCGGCCTCCGCGAGCAGTCCGTCGGGGTCGACGAGCCGGAAGCCGTCCGCGCCGCGCAAGGTGTTCCACTGGTGGACGTCGCCGTGCACGAGGACGGCCCGTTCATCGTCGTGGGCGGCGACCCTGCGTTCCGCGCAGGCGAGTGCGTGGGCGATGGTGCGTTCGGCGCAGGGACGGCCGAGCCGCTCCCAGACGCCCATGATGAAGGTGCCGAGCCGGACGCCCTTCGTTGCCCCGGTCGGCAGTCCGGCGTCCGGGGCAGGTCGCCACACCCGGCTCGCCGCGTCGCAGAGGATTTCGTGGCGCCGGCCGACCGGCAGCCCCAGTTCGAAGAGGCTCGGGCCGAGCTTCTCCAGCAGCAGCGCGTCCCTGGCGACGTCGTGCCGCAGCAGCCGGGCACAGCCGTCGCCGCCGGCCAGCCGAAGCACGGTGATCTCGTTGGCGGCCGCGTCGCCGGGACGGGGCACGATCAGCTTCAGGACGGCCGACGACCCGTCGGCCGTGGTCACGTCGGCGACCAGGGCTTCGGTTGCGTCGCCGTACACGCGCCCGACCGTGACGGCCCACTCCTCCTCGATCCCGGCGACGATGTCCGGCAACCGTCGCAGCCAGTCGTGCGCCCCGGCGGCCTCGGCCTTCGCCCGGACCGTCGCCGGCAGCGCCTCCGCGATCGTCGCCCGCCGTCGCCCGTCCGGGACTGTCGTCGGCCGTGGCCGCTTCGGGGCCGTCACGTCCAGGGGTCCGTCTGAGGGCGGCAGGATGTCCACCGGCCGCAGCTTGCCCGCCGCTCAGCAACCCGGCAACCGCATAAGCCACCATCGGGGCCGGCCGGCCCACGGATCGCGGCGCGGTTCAGGCGGCGGCGCGCAGGACGAAGCCGCCGCCCTCGCGGTTGCCGATGGTCAGGGTGCCGCCGGCGGAGTCGACGCGTTCGCGCAGACCGGCGAGGCCGTGGCCGGCGGCGCCCTCGAGGGCGGACCCGGAGAGACCCGAGCCGCCAGGACGAGGGTCATCCGGGTGGGAGTGACCCGATCCGGTCGCGGGGGAGCTTCCCGGTCGGGGGCTCGGGCCGCGGCCGTCGTCGCTGATCTCGACGGCGGCGTGTTCGAGGCGGATCCAGCAGTGTTTCGCCTCGCTGTGGCGGATCACGTTGGTGACGCCTTCCCGGACGACCCAGGCGAAGAGCCGTTGCCGGTCGGGGTCGGCGGCCTCGGCCGTGAGGGGCACGTCGGCCTCGATGCCGGCGGCGTCCAGGGCGCTGCGGGCCGAGGCGAGCTCTGTCGCGAGGGACATCTCGCGGTAGCCGGAGACGGCGGCCCGGACGTCGACGAGGGCCTCGCGGACCAGGCGCTGGATGTCGGCGAGCTCGGTCTCGGCGCGTTCCGGGGCGATGCGGACCAGGCGCGCGGCGAGTTCGCTCTTCACCGACACGACGGTGAGGGAGTGGCCGAGCAGGTCGTGCAGGTCGCGGGCGAAGCGGTTGCGTTCGGCGGCGACGGCCAGCTGGGTGATCTCCTCCCGGGCCTCGGCGAGCTGGGCGTTGCGCTGGACGACCCTGGTCACGCCCCAGACGGCGAGCGCGGCGACCAGGACGGCGAAGGTGAGGTCGATGCCGCCGTCCCAGCCGGGCACGAGTTTCGGCAGGGCGGTGGCGGAGGCGGCGGCGGTGAGGACGACGGTCCACGCGAGGCGTGGCTCGAGGGTGAACACGGCCATGACGGCGACGTAGACGAGCGAGGTCAGTCCGGACTCGCCGACGATGAGGGTCAGGACGGTGGCCAGCGCGACCATCAGTCCGAGCCGGAGCAGGGCCTCCGGCAGCCGCATGGGGGTGCCGGAGCGCCTCATCGCCGTGCGGGCGGCCATGAAGGACAGCAGGTAGAGCACGCAGAACCCGGCGGCCGCGGCGAGGCCGACGGCCCGTTCCCAGACCTCAGGCTGCCGCCACGCGTCGCCGATCGGGCCGGCCATGTAGAACAGCCAGACCGCCGCCCACAGCCAGAAGAACCTGGGTGTGGGCCGGCGGCCGGGCGTCTCGCTCATGTCGGACACGGTACCGACGCTCAGGCCCGGGCGGTGTCGACGCGGAACCGGCGCAGCGCGACGAGCGCGAGCGCGACGGTCCAACCGCCGAGGACGAGGATCGCCTGGCCGTCGACGTGGCCGTGGTCGAGGGGGCTGCGGGCGACCTCGCCGGTCCAGAACGACGGGGTCAGTCTCGCGATCTGCTGCATGAAGTGCGGCATGACCTCGACCGGGACCCAGAGCCCGCCGAACGCCGCGAGGGTCAGGTTCAGCAGCGCCGTGACCTGCTGCACGCCGTCGGGCTTGGCGAGGTATCCGATGACGACGCCGAGCGCGGCGAAGGGCAGCGCCGACAGCCAGGCGCCGATGAAGCAGAGCAGCCACTCGGTCGCGGTGAGCCGGACGTGCAGCCCCACAGCGCCGACGATGAAGGTGAAGATGACCGGGGGGATCGCGACGAGCAGGGCGACGATGACCTTGTTGACGACGTACCCGCCGGGGGACAGGGGCGTGAGGCGCAGGGTGCGGTTCCAGCCCAGCCCGCGTTCGACGGCGATGGTGCTGCCGCTGGTGAGGGCGGCGGTCATGGCGCCGAACAGGGCCATGCTGACCATGACGTATTGCTTGGCGTCCGAGTCGTCTCCGACGGAGACGCCGCCGATGATGAGCAGCAGGAGGGCCGGCATGAGCATCGAGAAGATGACGACCCGCTTGTTGCGGACCAGGCGGACGATCTCCATGCGGAGGTAGGTGGTGTTCACTTGCTGCTCCCGGCTGCGGTGAGGGCGATGAAGGCGTCTTCGAGGTTGCGTGCGGTGACTTCGACGTCGTGCGCGTCGGTGGTGCTGAGCAGGGACCGCAGGGCCGTGTCGGAGTCGTCGCAGTGCAGCATGACCACGTCGCCGCGGGTCTCGACCCGGTCGACGCCGGGCAGCGCGGCGAGGCCGACGAGGTCGGCGCCGGGCAGGGTGGCGCGGATCGTCCGGCCGGTGACGGCGGCCTTGATCTGTGCGGCGGTGCCGTCGGCGATGACCTGCCCGGCGCGCAGCAGGACGATGCGGTCGGCGTAGGCGTCGGCCTCGTCGAGGTAGTGCGTCGCGAACAGCACCGTGCGGCCCTGTGCGGTCTCCTGGCGCATCGTGGTCCAGAACCCGCGCCGGGTCTCGACGTCCATGCCGGTCGTCGGCTCGTCGAGGACCAGCAGCTCGGGGTCGGCGACGAGGGCCATCGCGAAGCGGATCCGTTGCTGCTGCCCGCCGGAGAGGCCGCCGACGCGCTGGTTGGCGAACTCGGTGACGCCCGCCCGGTCGAGGACCTCCCGCACCGGCCGCGACCGCTGCTGCAGGGCGGCGGTGAGGCGCACCGTCTCACCGGCGGTCAGGTCCGGCAGCAGGCCACCGCTCTGCAGCAGGGCGCCGACGGTGCCCTTGGCGATCGCCTTCGCCGGGGACTGCCCGTCGAGCAGGACCGTGCCCGCGTCTGGGCGCTGAAGCCCGAGGAGCATGTCGATCGTCGTGGACTTGCCGGCGCCGTTCGGACCGAGCAGCGCGACGACCTCGCCCCGGCGGATCGTGAGGTCCAGCCCGTCCACGGCGGTGAGCGCTCCGAACCGTTTCGTCAGGCCGGTCAACTGGACAGCTGCGTTCGTCATGGGAAGAGCATCGCCGGGTATCCACCGCAGCGGATCTGTGTGGCGTCACCCGCGACCCCATGACGGATGTCATGCCCGAACCGGAAGGCCGCGCCCGGAAGGCCGCGCCCGGAAGGCCGCGCCCGGAAGGCCGCGCCCGGAAGGCCGCGCCCGGAAGGCCGCGCCCGGAAGGCCGCGCCCGGAAGGCCGAC
>NZ_JBFAPO010000067.1:38611-62339 GCF_040676755.1 Dactylosporangium sp. NPDC049525
TCGACTGCACGGCCGCGAACGCACACCCGCGAACGCACGCCTGCGAGACGAACACCCGCGAACAAACGCCGGCGAACGCACCGCATCGGCACCCGGGCGCCGACCGAAAAGCACCGCGACAATGCCGGTAACCGCCGCCGGAGACGCTGACCCGAACGTACGTTCAGCGAATACTTCGTATCGTTATCATTGCGCCGGTGCCGCCTTCGCCCCGGTATCCGACCGTATGCGGACGTTTCTGTAGCCGGGTACGGCAGAGATGTCGGTCGTTCGGATGATCTGACGGGCTGGTGAGCAGCGGATTCCGTGCCATACGATCGCGGTCCCATACCCGTCGATCGAGCAGGTCACGTGCGCAGGCAGTTCTCCGTCCCGGAACGACTCGGCGGCTTCGGCGTCACCGCTGCGGTGGCCGCGACGCTGTGGCCGACGTTCACGGCGTCCACCGGTCTCGGTGCGCCGTGCCTGCTGTTCGCCTTCACCGGCGTTCCGTGCCCGGGCTGTGGTTTGACCACCGCCGCGGTGGCGCTGATGCGTGGACACCTCGCCGACGCCGCGGCCGCCAACCCGGGGATCTTCGGCCTCGCAGCGGTGACCGTTGTGGCCCTGCCGCTGATCGTCCTGCGGCAGCTCGGCGTAATCAGCGCTCCCGTGCCGTGGTCGGACCGTGCCCGGTCACGCATGGGTCGGGTGATGCTCGTGGCTGCTGCCATGAGCTGGGTTTTCCAGTTACACCGGTTCGGGTTCGCCTGAGCCGCACGTTTTTTGTACCCCCCACCCCCAATGTTCTCTCCAAGGAGTTCCATGAACCTCGCAACCTGGCCGGTGCGCGTCGGTGCCGCCATCGTCGACTACCTCCCGTACATCGTGGTGGTCGGTATCGGTGCCGCGCTCGGCAGCGGCAGCGACGGCCTCGGCGTGATCTACTACGTGTGCCTGCTGATCGGCTTCGGCTGGATCGTCTACAACCGGTGGATCCTCGGCGGCCAGGGCCAGAGCTGGGGCAAGAAGCTCCTCGGCCTGCACCTGATCAAGGAAGAGACCGGCCAGCCGATCGGCGCCGGCATGGCGTTCGTGCGCGACATCGTGCACATCGTCGACGGCATCTGCTGCATCGGCTACCTGTTCCCGCTCTGGGACGCCAAGCGGCAGACCCTGAGCGACAAGATCCTCGGCACCCTGGTCACCAAGCCGTAGTGCCCCGCCGCCCGTGGTGGGCCCGCCGTTGCGGGTCTGCCACGGGCGGGATCGTGTCCGGCGCTAGCGTTGACCGATGAGGCTCGTGCTCATCGCCGACACCCACGTTCCCAAGCGCGCCCGGGATCTGCCCGCGCCGGTCTGGGCCGCCGTCGAGGCCGCCGACGTCGTCATCCACGCGGGCGACTGGGTCGATGCGTCGTTCCTGGATCGCCTTGAGGCGCGGTGTCAGCGCCTGGTCGGCGTGTACGGCAACAACGACGGCCCGGCACTGCAAGCGCGGCTGCCCGAGATCGCCGACGTCGAACTCGACGGGCTGCGGGTCGCCGTCGTGCACGAGACGGGCCCGGCGACCGGCCGCGAGCAGCGCTGCGAGGCCCGCTTCCCGGGCCGGGACCTCCTGGTCTTCGGCCATTCCCACATCCCCTGGGCCACCGTGACACCCGGCGGACTGCGGCTGCTGAACCCGGGGTCGCCGACGGATCGCAGGCGCCAGCCCTACGCCACCTACATGACCGCGGACGTGGTGCGTGGCGCGCTCACCGGAATCCTGCTGCACCGGATCGAGCGGTGAGCGCGCAGCCGGCGGCTCAGAGAGCCTCGAGGGTGAAGTACCGCTTCAGGAACGGGATCAGCGTCTGGTAGGCGACGATCGTGTCGGGCTGCTTGTTGTCGTGCGACAGGATGATCGAGCCCTGGCGGACCTGCTTCTTCACCTCGGCGATGACCCGCTTGATGTGGGCGGCGTCGTCGGCGTCCTTCGAATGGTTCCAGTCCGCCGGGTCGGCGTCCCAGTAGATCGACGCCATCCCCATCTCCTTCGCCTTCGCGATCAGGCCGGGGGTGAAGTTGCCGCCGGGAGCGCGGAAATACCGGATCGGCACGCCGGCTCCGGCGGCGGCGCGGATCGCCTCATTGGTGTGCTTGAGGTCCCAGTCGATGTATCCCGGCTCCTTCTTCGCCAGGTCCGTCAGGTGCTGCCACGAGTGGTTGCACAGGGTGTGCCCCTCGGCGGCGATCCGCCGGACCAGATCCGGGTTGTCCCGGGCGCGGAAGCCGACCAGGCAGAAGGTGGCCTTCACACCGTTGGCGCGCAGCAGGTCGAGGATCTTCGGGGTGTTGACCGGGTCGGGTCCGTCGTCGAACGTCAGCGCGACCGCGGTGGACCCGGTGCGGCTCTGCGAGCCGGCGGCGCCGTGACCGGTGCCCGGCGGGCGGATCACGAACGTGCCCTCGGGGCCCTTGACCGTCGAGGCGCTCGGCTTCGGCGACGGCTTCCCGCCCGGTGACTTCGACGCGGACGGGCTGGCCGAGGGTGGCGTGGCGGCCGTCGGCGACGGATCTGCGGACGCCGACGCGCTCGGTGCGCCCGTGGCGGGCAGGGCGGCCGAGTGGTTCGGTTTCTTGTCCGACCCGCACGCCGTCATGGCAAGCAGCGACGTCACCAGCAACACGACAGCGGTCCTGCGTCGGGACTCCCTGAGGGACACCCTGAGCACTCCTCACCTGGACGGCACGTCCGGCCAACGTAACCGAACCCGGGCAGGTTTCACATCCCCCGTGGCACTCCGCATACGTGTGAATGCTTTGGGTGATGTCCCTGAGTGTCGGCGCTACAGTGCGACGGTGAAGACCAGGACGGCGGTGCCCGTGCAGCTGCTGGCGCACCTGCGCCGGGCCCGCGACCACATCGACCGGCACTACCGTGAGCCGCTCGACCTGGACGCGGTCGCCGCCGTCGCGCGGGTCTCCAAGTATCACTTCGTGCGCTGCTTCGAGTCGGCCTACGGGGAGACGCCGATGCGCTACCTGACCCGCCGCCGGATCGAGCGCGCCCAGGATTTGCTGCGTTCGGCCAACCTGACCGTCACCGAGATCTGCATGATGGTCGGCTTCAGCAGCCTCGGCTCGTTCTCGGCCCGGTTCACCGCGATCGTGGGGGAGAGCCCGACCGCCTACCGGGACCGCTGGGCGGCCCGCGGCGTGCCGCACGTCCCCGGCTGCTTCCTGTTCATGAACGGGGTCCTGCAGAAGACCACCAAGGGCGCAATTCTGGAGAAGCGCCCGGCCGCTGACGGTCCGTAACGTCGCCAGCATGATTACCAACGTCTCGCTGGTCACCGTCTACTGCCTTGACCAGGACAAAGCCCGCGACTTCTATGTCGACCTGCTCGGCTTCGAAACCCGCACGGACGTGACGATGGGTGAGGGCTACCGATGGTTGACGATCGGCCACCCGAACCAGCCGGAGCTGGAGGTGACGCTCATGCTCCCCGGCCCGCCGCTGGACGAGGAGGCCGCCGCGTTCGTGCGCCGGCAGCTGGAGAAGGGCCAGATGGGCGCGCTCGGGCTGCGGGTCGACGACTGCCACAAGACCTTCGCGGAGCTGTCCGCAAAGGGCGTCACGTTCCTGCAGGAGCCCTCGGACCGGCCTTATGGGGTGGAGGCGGTGATGCGCGACAACACCGGCAACTGGCTGGTCCTCGTGGAGCCGCGCGCCTTCACGCCTGAGGGCTGACCGACCAGCCGGTCGCCGCGGCCCACTCCTCCGCCACGACGATCACCAGGTCGACGACGGGGTCCTTGACGTCGCTGTATTCGCCGATGTCGTCGAGGGCCCCGGCCAGGGCGGCCTTGAACGCGCCGTAGGCCGGCACCGCCGCCGGGTGCGCCCGGAACCAGTCGCGGAACAGCAGCGCCAGCCGCTCGTTCGGTGAGCCGGCGAGCCGCACGTGCAGGTTGACGCCCGGGCCGCTCCACATCCGTTTCACCCACCGGGCGGGGTCGTCGGGCCGTCCGGCCGGCACGTGGTCGTGCCGCCACGGCTGCAACGACAGCCCCAGCGCCTCCAGCGGGCCGGCCACGGGCGCGTCCAGGTCCGCGACGCTGAGCTGGAGGTCGATGACCGGCTTCGCGGGCATCCCTGGGATCGAGGTGCTGCCGATGTGCTCGACCCGCAGTGCCAAGGGTCCGAGGTCGTGCCGGATCCGGGCGGCGAGCGTCAGGCCGCGGCCCGCCCACTCCTCCCGTGGCGGGTCGACGACGATCGGCATCAGCCGTCCGCCTCCGCGTCCCGTTTCGCCTTGGCCCGGCGCTTTCCCTCATGCATCGCCTGCACGCGCGGCACGGGGATCGTGTGCCCCTCCGCGATCAGGTCGGCGTCGAGCCGCTGCGGCGCCGGCATCCGCTCTGCCCACGGATCGGCGTCGCCGAGGAGCGCGGGCACGGTGTGGATCGTGAAGTCGGCCGGTGCCACGTCGTCGAGGTCGTCCCACGACAGCGGGAACGACACGGTTGTGCCCGGCCGCAGACGGGGACTGTACGCGGCGGCGACGGTCGCCCCGCCGACCCTCGTCGGATCGAGGAACACCTTGCCTTCCCGGTCCTCCCGGATGAACGCGGTCGTGGCGAGCGCCGGGTCGAGCCGGGCGGCCCTGGAGGCCACGGCCCGGGTCGCGGCGGCGATGTCCTCCATCGGCGCGTGCGCGTCGATCGGCACGAACACGTGCAGCCCCTTGGCGCCGCTGGTCTTCACCGCGCTGTCCATGCCGAGCTCGCCCAGGACGGTCCGGATCAGCCTGGCCGCGCCGACCGCGAGCCCGAACGCGTCCGGCGACGGCGGGTCCAGGTCGAGGATCATGTGGGTGGTGTGCGCGAAGTCCGGCGCCTTCGCCAGCAACGGGTGGAACTCGATCGCCCGCTGGTTGGCGAACCACAGCAGCGTCCGGCGGTCCTCGCACAGCCCATAGGTGACGTTGCGCTTCGACGACTCCGCCCACACCGTCATCCTGGGCACCCAGTCCGGCGTGTATTTCGGCAAATTCTTCTGCATGAACGGCTGCTGCCCGCGCAGCAGCCGCATCACCGACAGCGGCCGGTCCCGCAGCACGGGGATGATGCGGTCGCGGACGGCGTCGAGGTAGTCGACCAGGTCACGCTTGGTCGCCCCGGCCTCGTCGAACAGCGGCTGGTCGAGGTTCGTCAACGCGACCCCGTCGCGCTCCTCACCGGATGCGGTCACCGTCACACCGTATCTGCCGTCGCGTGGAGCGCCTTGTCGAGCACCTGACCGATCGCCGAAGGCTCGATGTGTTCGCGTTCGCCGGTGGTGTACCGGTAGAGCGCCACCCCGATCGCCACCAGACTCGGGTCGCAGGCGGCGGCCCAGATCGCGGCGTCCACCTTGCCGCAGTGGCGTCCCTCGGCGGCGAACCGCCAGATCCGGCAGGCGGTCAGCACCATGTGTGCGGCGTGCTCGTCGTCGTCCGTCAGCCCCTGCCAGGTCGTCAGCCAGTGCCGGCCGCGGTCGCGCACCCACGCCGCCGGGATCTCGCCGATCACGTCGTGCGGTGGGGGTCCGTGCAGTGCGCGTCCGCCGTCGCGGGCCATGGCCAGCTCGACCGGGAGGTCGGCGTCGGCGGCGACGCGGTGCGTGACCTCGACGCCGGACGGATACCGGCCGACGTGCAGCTCGACCGGCGGGGTCCGCTGCGGTGCGGCGGCCACGGCCGCGGTGACCACGTGCAGGTCGATGCCTGCCGCGTCGCCGAGGTCGGCGCCTCGGACGAGCCGCTCCAGCGCGCCGGCCCGGTCCTGGGGGAGGGCCGCGTCGATGACGGTGAGCAGGTCGATGTCGCTGCGACCGGGCAGGAAGTCGCCGGTGGCGACTGATCCGTGCACGATCACGGCGCGGAGGTCGCCCTGAACGATCTCCGCAATCTCGTCTGCGAGCCATTGCGCGGTGGTGTGCACAGCCACCGACGCTATCGGCGCGGTCGCATTCATGCCTTGAATCCTAGCATCCTAGGAAGCATTACGCCATGCGGCGCCGGACTCGATTCCTCGGCCTACGGCGGCACCGGTTCAAACAGCCGGTGCCGCCGCGCGGCGGGGGATCAGGCGGCGTCCTCCATGACGAGGTCCATGTTGAGCATTCCGGCGGTGGAGACGCCGGCGGCGGCCGCGGCGATGACCGTGGCCATCGGGTCGGTGACGTTGCCGGCCACGTAGACACCCGGGACCGTGGTGGCGCCGCCGGGGCCTGCGGGGAGGTGCGTGCCGAAGCGGTGACCGTTGGCCTCGAAGTCGACCGGCTTCAGGCCCAGTGGCGCGAGCGCGTCGGCACGCGCCTCGATCCGGCCCATCAATACCAGGGCGTCGACCGGCACCAGGGTGCCGTCGGCGAGCCGGGCACCGTCAGGTCCGTACCCGATGACCTCGCCCTCGACCACGCGGATCCCGCGCCGGTCAAGCCTGGCCAGCTCGTCGGCGGACGGGGCAGGGCCGGTGTGCAGCAGCAGCGTGACGTCCGGGGTCCACTGCCGCCACAGCAGCGCCTGGTGCGCGGCCATGGGGGAGGTCGCGAGGATCGCGACGGGCCGGTCGCGGACCTCCCACCCGTGGCAGTAGGGGCAGTGCAGCACGTGGCTGCCCCAGTGCTCGGCCACGCCGGGGATGTCCGGCAACTCGTCGGTGAGCCCGGTGGTAACCAGGATCCGGCGCGCCTCGATGGTGGTGCCGTCGGTCAGCTCGACCGCGAACCGGGGCCGCGCAGGGTCGCCGGGCCGGGGGTGGACGGCGGTGACGACGCCGTTGAGGATTTCGCCGCCGTACTGCGTCACCTCGGCGCGGCCGATCGCCAGCAGCTCTGCCGGCGGGGTGCTCTCCCGGCCAAGGTAGTTGTGGACGTGGCTCGCGGGTGCGTTGCGGGGGTTGCCCGCGTCGACGACCAGCACGTGGCGGCGGGCCCGGGACAATGTCAGGGCCGCGCTCAGGCCGGCCGCGCCGCCGCCGATGATCACTACGTCGTATTCGTTCCGCATGCTCAGAGCGTCGCTCCGTCTGGCGCTTGCGGCAATGGTTGTTGCTGAAACGGCAAGACTAGGTGGACGCCATCGCGTGGCAGGCGCCCCACCCGTCGGCGCGGGCGACGACCCGGCCGCCGGTGATCCGCAGTGCGGTCTCCGTGGTGTCCGAGCCGGGCTGCGGGTCGCAGGTGACCTGCAGGTCGGGCCAGGCGGCGGGCGGCGCGGCGTGCGCGAGGTGGTGCCGCAGCTCGGCCAGGGACAGCCGGACCAGTGGCAACAGCTCGTCCGGCGCGCCGGTGACGAGGATCGCGGTCACGGGATGGCCGCTGCGGGCGGCATGCTCGACGGCGGCGAGACGGTGCAGGCCGACGATCGCGACGATCCCGTCCGGCCGGGGTTCGACGGGTACGCCACGCAGCAGGTCCAGTGTCGACGGCTGCGTCCACGGCTCGTCGACGCCGTGGACGGCGGTCGCGGGCTGCGGCGGCAGCCAGGCGTCGTCCACGGAGGGGAGTTCCTCGACGGCTCGCACGACGTGGAACGGCTCGCCGAAGCCAGGCGCGGCCGCAGCGAGCTGGCCGGCGCCGTGCAGCACGGTCAGTGCGAGCTCGGCGAGCCGGACCTGCCGGCCGCCAACCGGCCGGTCACCGGGCCGGCCGTCGTGCTGGAGGCGTTCCAGGCTGAGCCCGAGGACGATCGCGTCGAGCTGCTTGAGTTGCGCGAACGCCGTCCGCGCGGCCGGGTCGGCGACGACCTCCGCCATCAGGTCGGCGGCGAGCCGGGCGGCCGGGCCGGTGTCGTCGGTGGCCAGGGGCAGCCGGGCGACCCAGGCCCTGGCGAGGGCGCCGAGCGCGCCCCGGGCGGTCGTCGTGGTGGCGGTCGCGGGGACGACGGGGACATCGTCGGCGAGGACCGCGAAATACAGGGCGCGCTTGCCGGGGAAGTTCGAGTAGACCGCGCCGCGGGTCAGCTCGGCCCGTTCGGCGATCGCGTCGATCTTGGCGTCCCGGAAGCCGCGTTCGGTGAACTCCGCGCGGGCGGCGGACAGGACGGCCGCGCGGTTGCGCTCCTGCGTCTCGGCGCGGGTCAGACGTGCCATGGCGTTTAAGATACTGTCACCATTCAGATGATGCGATCATTTGGAGGAACTGTGACCACCGTGCCCGAGATCGACCTCACCGACCCTGAGCTGCTGCACGACCCCGCGAGCGTTTACGGGCGGGCCCGCGAGCAGGCGCCGGTCGCCAGGCTCATCGCTCCCGGGTTCGGCACCATGTGGGCCGTCACCAGGCACGCCGAGGCGCGGGCGATGCTCGCCGACCCCCGGTTCGGCAACAGCGCCGCCAGCTACCAGCGGCCCGACGTGCCGGAGCACTGCCGGCCGTACCTGCGAACCATGCAGGAAATGGACGGACCCGAACACCAGCGGCTGCGCAGGCTGAGCGCGCCCGCATTCACCGCCCGGCGCGCCGCCGACGTCCGGCCCGTGGTCGTGCGGATCGTCGACCGGCTGCTCGACGACGTCGCCGACCGGCTCCAAGACGGCCCGGTCGACCTGCTGGAACACTTCGCCGGGCCGCTGCCGATGGAGGTCATCTGCGCGCTCGTCGGCGTCCCCGAGACCGACCGGCCGGCGTGGCTGGCGCACGGCCGGGCCGTCGCCGCCGGGAACGGGCCCGCCTTCGCCACGGCCATCCCGGCGATCGTCGACGGGGCTCGGGCCGCGGCCCCGCACGTCGCGGCCATGTTCGGCGACGGCCTCACCGAACAGGAGCTGATCACCCTGGTCTGGCACCTGGTCCTCGCCGGGCAGACCCCGACGAACCTCATCGCGAACGCCGTCGCGACCCTGCTCGAGGACCCCTCCCGCGCCGCGCTCCTGCGCGCCGAACCGCACCTGCTGCCCGGCGCCGTCGAAGAGCTGACGAGGTGGTGCGGTCCTCAGCTGC
This sequence comes from Dactylosporangium sp. NPDC049525, assembly GCF_040676755.1. Taxonomy (NCBI): domain Bacteria; kingdom Bacillati; phylum Actinomycetota; class Actinomycetes; order Micromonosporales; family Micromonosporaceae; genus Dactylosporangium; species Dactylosporangium sp. NPDC049525. The sequence continues at coordinate 47,565 of NZ_JBFAPO010000067.1, forward strand.
TCACGATTCCACGGTACGTCCAGAGCCCCACCGACCTTGCCGGTGTGACGATCCGCCCCGACGAGCCGGTCACGGTCACGATCGTCGCCGTGAACCGGGATCCGCGGGTGTTTCCCGACCCGGACCGGCTCGACCTGCGCTCGACGTCCGCCGGGGCGCACCTCGGCTACGCGCACGGCCCGCATTTCTGCCTGGGTGCGCCTCTCGCGCGGGTACAGACGGAGGTGGCGCTCGGCGCGCTGCTGACCCGGTTCCCGGACCTGGCGCTCAGCGCCGCGGGCGCACTGGCCGGGGTCGCCGCCCGGCGGGTGCCGGACCCGGGCACGTGGCGGCTCGCCGCGCTGCCCGTCGTCTCCGGGTAGGACGGGGGTCCTCCCTGAGGACGACATCTTGGGTTTCGGGTCGCGACCTGAGACGGTCGTTGCGGATTCGTGCGAGCCCTAGCGTCGGACGCATGATCGAGGCGCAGGCACTGAGCAAACGCTACGGCGGCACCGTTGCCGTCGATGCACTGTCGTTCGCCGTGAAGCCCGGGCAGGTCACCGGATTCCTCGGGCCCAACGGCGCCGGCAAGTCCACCACCATGCGGATGATCGTCGGGCTGGACCATCCGACGGCGGGCACCGCGACCGTCAACGGCAAGCCATACCGCGCGCATCCCGACCCGCTGCGGCAGGCGGGCGCGCTGCTCGACGCCCGCTCCGTCCACAAGGGACGCACCGCCCGCGCGCACCTGCTCGCGCTCGCGCACACCCATGGCATCCCGGCCGCCCGCGTCGAGGAGGTCCTCGGCCTGGTCGGTCTCGAATCCGTCGCGCACCGCCGGGCCGGCGGGTTCTCCCTCGGCATGGGGCAGCGGCTGGGCATCGCCGCCGCGCTCCTCGGCGACCCGGCCGTCGTCATCCTCGACGAGCCGGTCAACGGCCTCGATCCCGACGGTGTCCTGTGGATCCGCAACCTGCTCAAGGACCTCGCCGCCGAGGGCCGCACCGTGCTCGTGTCGAGCCACCTGATGAGCGAGATGGCCGTCACCGCCGAGCACCTCGTCATCGTCGGCCGCGGCCGACTGCTCGCCGACACCACCGTCGCCGAGCTGATCGCGCGGGTCGGGGTCGGCACGGTCGTGGTCCGCTCGCCTGCCGCCGCCGCGCTGCGTGACGCCCTGGTGGCCACCGGCGCCGTTGTCACCGGCGTCGAGCCCGGCCTGCTGCACGTGAGCGCCGCCACCGCCGAGCGCATCGGCGACGTCGCCCGCGCCGCCGGCATCGCCCTGCACGAGCTCACCCCACGCCGCGCATCGCTGGAGGAGGCCTACATGGAGCTCACCAAGTCGGAGGTCGAATACCGATGAGACTCACGTTCCCACGCGTCCTGCGCTCCGAGTGGACCAAGCTGCTGTCCCTGCGCTCGACCTGGCTGACGCTCGGCATCCTCGCCGTCGTCACCGTCGGGCTCGCCGGCGCCGTCGGCTACGGCGTGCATCGTTCCGTCCTCGGCGGCGCCGCCCCGCCCGGCGTGGGCCAGGCCGTCAGCGCCGGGTTCCTCCCCGTCGACTTCGTCGTCCTCGTCGTCGGTGTCTTCGGCGTCCTGCAGATGACCGGCGAATACGGCACCGGCTCCATCCGCTCCACCCTGACCGCCGTTCCGCGGCGCTGGCCGGTCGTCGTGGCCAAGGCCGTCGCCCAGGCCGGGGTCACGGTGCCGCTGATGACCGCCGTCTGCGTCGGCTCGTTCCTGCTCTGCCAGGCGTTCCTCGGCGCGGACGGAGCGTCCCTCGGCGACCCGCAGGTCCCCCGCGCGATCGCCGGCGCCGCCACCGGCCTCGTCCTCACCGGGCTGCTCGGCCTCGGCGTCGGCACCCTCCTGCGGCACTCCGCCGGCGCGATCACCGCGCTCGTGGCCGCGATGTTCGTCGGCCCGGCACTGCTCGGCGCCGCTCTGCCCACGGACCGTGCAGACGACATCATGCGGTTCGTGCCGACTATTGCCGCCCAGGCCATGTATAGCGTCGACGGCACCGGCAACCCGTTCCGGACGTTCTCCCCGGCCACGTCGGCGGTGGTCCTCGCCGGGTGGGTCGTGCTGCTGATGCTGGCCGGCACGCTCGTCCTGCGCCGCCGAGACGCATAGCGTTGCTCACCGTGACCCCCGCCGATCACCCCGCCGCCGGTTCCTCCGGCGTTCCGTCCGACGGCTCCGCCGCGGCCGGGGCGTTCGGCCCCGCCGCTGCGCGGCCACACCCGGGCACTCCCGCTCGCGACGCTGCCGGCGCCGCCGTTCGTGGCGCAGCTGGCGGCGCCGTTCGTGGCGCCGTTCTTGGCACGGGTGGTGGCGCCGTTCGTGGGGCCGTTGGCGGCGCGGCGCGTCGTGCGGGTGGCGACGCTGTTCGTGGGGCTGTCGGCGGCGCTGCGGGTGGCTCGGTGGAGGGTCCGGTCGAGGGTTCGGCGGGGGCCCGGTGGTTCGGGGAGGTGCGGGCGTTCGCGGTGCGGCACCCGCGGTGGGTCGACGGTGCGCTCGCCGTCGCGGTCGGGGTGGTCAACGCGCACCAGGCCCTGGACGGATCGGGGGCGGCGGGCGTCGGGTGCTACGCGATGGTGCACCTGATCCTGGTGTGGCGGCGGGCCGCGCCGGTCGCGGTGTTCTGGAGCGTGTTCGGGCTCTCACTGCTGACGCTCCTCATCGTCGGGATCAGGGTCGAGGGGCTGTATCCGGAGGCGGTGATCGCCGTCGCGGTGTATACCGTCGCCCGGCACGGCCCGCTGCGGCAGCTCGTGCCGATCATCGCCGTGGTCGAGGCGCTCGGGCTCACCGCGTCGCTCGTCGCGGGTCCGCAGTGGACGGCGATCGGGTTCGTGACGTTCGGGCTGGCGGCGTCGGTGTTGCTGGGGCTGGTGGTGCGGACCCGGCGGGCCTACCTGGCGGGGCTGGAGGACCGGGCCCGCCGGTTGGAACGCGACCGTGACCAGCGGGCCGAGATCGCCGTCGCCGCCGAGCGGGCCAGGATCGCCCGGGACATGCACGACATCGTCGCGCACCACCTGTCGGTGATGGTCACCCTCGCCGACGCGGCCACTCTGACCGCCGGCACGGCCCCGGACGACGCGGTGGCCGCGATGCGGCACGTGTCGGGCACCGGGCGGCAGGCACTCGGCGAGATGCGCCGCGTCCTGGGTCTGCTGCACGCCGACCCCGACCCGCGACCCGGCCCGCAGCCGCAGCCGGGCCTCGCCGACCTCGACGCGCTCGTCGCCGGGGTGCGGGCGGCCGGGCTGCGGGTCGAGGTCACCGTCGAGGGGGTGCCCGGTGAGCTCGGTGCGGGCGCGGAGCTCGCGGTGTACCGCATCGTCCAGGAGGCGCTCACCAACGTGCTCAAGCATGCCGGGGTTGCGAGCCGGGCGGGGGTGCGGTTGCGGTACGCGGGAGGGCGCGTCGAGCTCGAGGTCGTCGACGACGGGTCGGGTGCGCCAGGGCCCGCCGGCGTTCCCGGGGACGGGCGGGGCATGACGGGCATGGCGGCGCGGGCCGCGGCGTACGGTGGGCGGTTCGTCGCCGGGCCCAGAGCCGACAGCCCCGGCTGGTCGGTCCGGGCGACGCTGCACGGCGGCGGGGAAGACGGCGGGGGAGAGGCCGGGCCGTGAGCATCAGGGTGCTGCTGGTGGACGATCAGCCGCTGCTGCGGCTCGGGTTCCGGATGATCCTGTCGACCTCTCCGGACCTGGAGGTGGTCGGAGAGGCCGGCGACGGTGCGCAGGCGGTCGCGATGGCGGCGGCGCTCGGGCCGGACGTGGTGCTCATGGACGTGCGGATGCCAGTCGCCGACGGGATCGAGGCGACGAGGCGGATCGTCGGGTCGGGTTCGGCCGCGCGCATCCTGGTGCTGACCACGTTCGACCTGGACGAGTACGTCTGGTCGGCGCTGCGGGCCGGCGCCAGTGGGTTCCTGCTCAAGGACGTTCAGCCGGCCGAGCTGGTCGGCGCGATCCGGTCGGTGGCGGAGGGGGACGCAGTGGTCGCGCCGAGGGTGACCCGGCGGCTGATCGACGCGTTCGCCGGACACCTGCCGGACCCGTCGGCCGGCCCGTCGGAGGCGGACGTGCTGCTGGACCGGTTGACGGGCCGGGAGCGGGAGGTGCTCGTCGAGGTGGCCCGCGGCCGGTCCAACCTGGAGGTCGCCGCGGCGCTGTCCCTGTCGGAGGCGACGGTGAAGACACACGTGGGGCGACTGCTGATGAAGCTCGGGCTGCGGGACCGGGTCCAGGTCGTGGTCTTCGCATACGAGGCCGGCATCGTCCGCCGCGGCGAACCCTGAACACCCCGAGCACCGGCACCGGACGGTGCGCCGGGCGGTCGCGGCAGAGCGGTGCGGTGGGCGGGGCGGGTGCGGCGGCCGGCCGGGCGGGTGAGGCGGGCGGTGCGGCGCGGTTGGCTGTCATCGGTGGGGGACGGTTGAGCGGTGCAGCTCGACGGTCAGGACGGCGAGCAGGAGCAGGGACAGCCCGAGGCCGACGGTGGCGTCGAACTGCAGCGCCGTGAACTTGAAGATCTGCCCGGCGAGCAGGTCGACCAGCACTGAGGCCCGGAGCAGTCGCAGCGCCCGGGGACGGTCGGCGCGCAGGAGGAACCCGGCGCGGACGGCAAGGACGGCGGCGACGGCCGCGGCGGCGACCATGGCGAGGCTCGCGCCGAGCTCGCGGGTCTGCCGCAGCTCGCCGGTGACGGCCTCGAAAGCGCCGCCGACCAGGGGCGGCACCTGCAGGACGTAGACGCCGACGATGGCCGCGGCGACGACCCGACGGGTCACCAGCCGACGGGCGAAGGCGGCGAGGGCGTGCCGGCGGGCGGCCCAGGGGCTGTCCCGGTGCGGCAGCGCGGCGACCAGCGCCGCCACCGCGGCGCCGACCTCATCCCGCCGGTTCGCAGCGCCGTCGACCTCACCCCGGCCGTTCGCAGCGCCGTCGACCTCACCCCGGCCGTTCGCAGCGCCGCCGACCTCGCCCCGCCCGTCCGCGACGCCGCCGACCTCGCCCCGCCCGTCCGCAGCGCCGCCGACCTCGCCCCGCCCGTCCGCAGCGCCGCCGAACCCACCCGACCCGTCCGCGGAGGCGTCGACCTCATCCCGCTCGCCCATCGTGGCCCCGCCGTCTGCGGTGGCCCGGCCGTCCACCGTGGCCTCGCCGTCGGTCGAAGGAGGAGTGGCGGCCGGTGGGGCGAGCAGTCGTAGCGCCTCGGTGCGTTGGGCGGTGGTGAGGCCGGCGGGGAGGCCGTCGAGGGCCAGGCGCAGCGCCTCGGCGGTGCGTTCGTCCGGCGTGCGGTGGCCGGGGTCGCGGAGCCGGACGACGAGGACGACCAGCGCCGCGAAGACGAGGTAGATGATGCCCGCTGCCGGCCGGTAGAAGTAGTCGGTGCGTTCGGTGACGAACTTGCCGACCTCGTCGATGAACAGCCCGAACCCGGTGCCGCCCACCGCCGCCGCGGTTACCCGCCCCGGCCGGCCCGGGTAGGTGAGCGCGACGCCGAGCGCGGCGGCGAGCAGCAGCCCGCCCCACAGGACGTGGGCGATGTGCAGGCCGCCACCGCCGAGCTTCGGGTAGCCGGCCGAGGCCAGGAACCAGCGGGTCAGCAACACGGTGACGATCCCCGACCCGGCCAGGACCCACAGGTCGGTCCGGGAACTGCCGGACCTGGCGAAGCGCTGCATCGGCTCAGCCTCGCCCGGGGCGGGTCCGAGACGCATCCGGCGTCATCCCGGACCCGACCCTGACGTCAGAACACGACGTCAGGACACGTGCTGTTCGACGGCGTCGCGCTTGGTGTACATCGACCACACCGTCTCGGCGAGGTCGGCGGGGTCGACGGTCGGGATCTGGCTGACGTCGAGGCGGGTGGCCATCTGCCCGGACAGCATCGCGGTGTGGCCGGCGCTGCCGAGGATCATCGCGCCCACGTGCAGGACACCGGCGTAGACGCCCCGGTCGGCGAGTTCGCCGTGCAGGGAGTGGATGTAGTTGCGGGTGGCGGCCATCGCGGGGCCGGCGCCGCTCAGGTGCGGCCTCGGGTGGACGGCGGTGCTGCCCTGGCCGATGAGGATGCCGCCGTCGCCGCGGTCGAGCAGCTGCGGCAGGACGGCGCGGACGATCTCGATCGGCGTGAGGAGGAACAGGTCGGTGTGGCGGCGCATCGTCGCGGCGTCGAGCGCGGTGGCGGGGGTGAAGCCCTCGGTGGTGATCGGGGCGTACTCGACGACGTCGATGCGGCCGAACCTGGCGGTGATGCGGGTGACGAGGACGGGGACACCGGCTGGGTCGGCCAGGTCGGCGGCGAATCCGGCGGCCTCGATGCCCTCGCCGGTGAGCGCGTCGGCGAGGGCGTCGAGGCGCGGGCGGTTGCGGGCCACGAGGGCGACCCGGTAGCCCTCGCGGCCGAACCGGCGGGCGACGGCCGTGCCGAGGCCGGTGCCGGCGCCGAAGACGGCGATGGTCCTGCTCATGGAGGCTCCTCAAAGAAGTTGACACTAACCTCAACTTGCTGTGGGTGACCGTACCGACAAGTTGAGGTGTGCGTCAACTTGCTGGGACTTACGCTTGGCCGGTGACCGAGACCGCGAAGCCGCCGCTGCGCCGCGACGCCCGACGCAACGTGGAGCGGCTGCTGCAGGCCGCGGCCGAACTGTTCCGGGAGCGCGGCCTGCATGTCCCGCTCGAGGAGATCGCGCAGCGGGCCGGGGTCAGTCCCGGGACGCTGTACAACCGGTTCAGTGGCCGCGACGCCCTGATCGACGCGGTGATGCCGGCGATGCTGGAGGCGCGCGTGCACGAGGCGCTGGCGCGGGCGGAGGCGGCGCAGGACCCGTGGGACGGGTTCGTGCTCTACGTGACGCTGCTGTGCGAGCTGCAGGCCACGGACCCGGCGCTCAACGACGCGGTGAGCCGCCGGTTCCCGGACGCGGAGCAGCTCACCGCGATCTGCGACGCCCAGCTGGACCGGGCGCGGGGCGTGATCGGCAAAGCCCAGCAGGCCGGGGTGCTGCGGGCCGACTTCACCTCCGAGGACCTGGTCCACCTGTTCTGGTCGACGTCGATGACCGTGCGGGCCACCGCGGGCATCGCCCCGGACGCGTGGCGGCGCGGCCTCGCGCTCGCCCTGGACGGCCTGCGGGCACCGGCCGCGCACCCACTGCCGGTGCCGCCGCTGACCAAGTCGCAGGTGCAGGCGGCGATGATCGGGCTGGGCCGCCGCAAGGACCGTTGAACGTCAGGAACGCCCAGGGCGGATCAGGCCGCTCTCGTAGGCGAACGCGGCCGCCTGGACCCGGTCGCGCAGGTCGAGCTTCGTGAGCATGCGCGAGATGTACGTCTTCACGGTCGCCTCGCCGAGGAACAGCGCCGCGGCGATCTCGGCGTTGGACCGGCCGCGGGCGACCAGGCGCAGCACGTCGACCTCGCGCTCGGTGAGCGTGGCGAGCTGCTCGGCGGCCCGCGGGTCGGCGGTGGGGGCGGCGGCGTAGGACTCGATGACGCGCAGCGTCACGGCCGGGTCGAGCAGGGCCTGGCCGGCGGCGACGGTGCGCACCGCGTGGACGAGCTGCTCGGGCGGGGCGACCTTGAGCAGGAACCCGCTCACGCCGATGCGCAGCGCCCGGCGGACCGCCTCGTCCTCGTCGAACGTCGTCAGAATGATCACGCGGGCGTCACCGAGGGCGAGGATGTGCCTGGCCGCCTCGATGCCGTCGCCGTGCGGCATCCGCACGTCCAGCAGGACCACGTCAGGGGCGGTGCGGCGGACCTCGTCGAGCGCCCGCACCCCGTCCGCGGCCTCCCCGACGACCTCGATGTCCGGCTGGTGGTCCAGCAGCATGCGCAGCCCGGCGCGGATCATCGCCTCGTCGTCGACGATCACGACCCGGATCACGAGCGGGCCTTCGCGATGGCCGGTGCGGCGGGGGTACCGAGGGGGAAAACGGCACGCACGGTGAAGCCGCCGGGACGCGGTGCGGCCGCGAGGGTGCCGGAGAACACGGCGACCCGTTCGCGCATCCCGATGAGCCCGTGCCCGCCGCCGTCGGAAGGGTGTCCGGGGCCGGATTCGTTGTCGACGGTGAGCGTGACGCACTCCGCGGTCCGGTGTACGTGCACACTCGTCGGCGCCGTGCCGGCGTGGCGCAGCACGTTGGTCAGGGCCTCCTGCAGGACCCGGTAGGCGGAGATGTCCTGGGCGCGGGGCACGCCGGTCAGGTCGCCGTCGACGGTGAGCTCGACCGGCAGGCCGGCGGCGCGGACCTCGGCGACGAGATCCTCGGCGCGGGCGAGGGTCGGCTGCGGCGCGGTGGTCGCCGCGGTGGTGTCACGCAGCATCCCGACGAGGGTGTGCAGCTCCCGCACCGACTCGCGGCCGAGGCGTTCGACGCCCTGCAGCATCTCCGCCTGCGGGGTGCCCGGCGGCAGGGTCGCGCGGACCGCGCCGAGCTGCAGGACCATGACGCTGATCGAGTGCGCGACCGCGTCGTGCATGTCCCGGGCGATGCGCTGGCGCTCCTCGGCGACGACGGCGTGCTCGCGGGCGTCGCGTTCGGCGTCCAGGGCGGTGGCGAGCCGGGCGAGCAGTTCCGCGCGGTCCCGTAGCCGCCGGGCGAGCAGGCCGACGCCCCAGGCACCCCAGCACAGCAGGCCGAAGAACAGGTTCTCCCAGGCCATCGCGGCGACGCCGCTGACGGTCGAGCCGGCGGCGCGGGCCGCGATCCAGGTGCCGAGGCTCGCCATGAGCTGCGCCGCGAGGGGCGCCGGCCACGACGCCGTGGCCCGCAGGTAACCGGCCCAGCCGGGGGCGAGGAAGAAGCCGAGGACGGCCGCGCCGGTCGGGCCGTTGAGGCCACCGGCGACGGCGATCGGGAAGGCGAGCGCGACCACGGCGGCGCCGGTGACCGGGAACCGGGCGGCGAGCGCGGTGCCGGCCACGACGGCGAGCAGCGCGGCGGCGGGGACGGCCGGCGCGGCGGAGAACGCGCTGTCCAGCATGATCTCGGCGGCGCCGATGACGGCGAGGGTGCCGGCGGCGGCCAGGGGCACGAGCGTGCGGTGCATGCGGTGATCCTATTGTCGCTGCTCAGCGCGCCGGGTCGGCCGTGCGGGGGACAGCGTGACGGTGCCGTGTCCGCCGGGCGGGGGACGCCGGTCGAGACGCAGGACAGCAGACCGCCACGGCACCATTTTCATAGCGTTCTGGCCATGGATAACGCAACCAACCCCGCCAAGCGGGTCCTTCCCTTCGCCGCCGGTACCTCGCTGATCGCCGGCGCTGCCCTGTTCTTCGCCGGTCTGGCCACGTCACCGCCGAGCAGCGGCGACGACAAGGGCGCCTACCTGCAGTCCCTGGCCGCCGACCCGTTCCAGACGCAGCTGTCGGCGCTGCTGCTGCACTACGGCAACCTGCTCATGGGCGTCGGGCTCCTCGCGCTGCCGCTGCTGGTGCGCGGCCGCCGCGGCAGCATCCTGACCCTGGTCGGTGCGCTGCTCGGCGCGCTGACGCTGCTGGAGATGTCCGGGGCGCTGCTGTCGGACTGGTTCCACATGGAGATCGGCCGGAACCTGCCGGTGGAGCAGGCGGTCGCGCTGTCGGACAAGGTCCTCGCGCACCCCGCGCAGCAGCTGGCGTTCAGCCCCGGCCCGCTGGTGTCGCTCGCGCTGCTGCTGACGTTCGCCGGCCTGGCCCGCGCCGGGGTCCTCGGCTGGTGGGCCATCGGCGGGATCGTGCTCGGCTACGCCGGGCTGCTGTTCATGCCGTACGACACGCCGATCCTGCCGGCGCTGGGCACCGTGCCGATGCTCGCGGTGATGGCGGTCGCCGGGCTGCGGGTCATCGCCCGGACCAGGATCGCCGCCGCCGACCCGGTGCCGGTCCACGCCTGAGTCCGCGCCCGAAACAGGAGGCCGCCCGCAGGAATGCGGGCGGCCTTCGTCGTAAGGTGTCGGCATGAGTGACGCCACTTTCACCGAGCGGCGGGCGGTGGGCCTGCGATCCGAGCGGGGACCGGTCCTGGCCGCGGTGATGCTGAGCACCGGGCTGGTCGCCCTCGACAGCACCATCATCGCGACCGCGGTGCCGTCGGTGGTGCGTGACCTCGGCGGGTTCTCGCACTTCCCGTGGCTGTTCTCGGTGTACCTGCTGACCCAGGCGGTGACGACGCCGCTGTATGGCAAGCTGTCCGACGTGCTCGGCCGGCGGCCGGTGATGTTCGCCGGGATCGCCGCGTTCCTGCTCGGGTCGGTGCTGTGCGGGTTCGCGTGGAGCATGCTGACGCTCATCGTGTTCCGGGCCGTGCAGGGCATCGGCGCCGGCGCGATCTCCCCGATGAGCATGACGATCATCGGTGACCTGTACACGGTGGAGGAACGCGCCCGGGTCCAGGGGTACGTCGCCGGGGTGTGGGGCGTGTCGTCGGTCATCGGCCCGACCCTCGGCGGGGTCTTCGCCGACTACCTGTCGTGGCGGTGGATCTTCTTCGTCAACATCCCGCTCGGGCTGGTCGCGGCGTGGATGCTCGCCCGCAACCTCAAGGAGCGCGTCGAGCGGCGCGAGCACCGCATCGACTACCTCGGCGCGTCGCTGCTCGTCACCGGCTGCACCCTGCTCATCCTCGGCACGCTCGAGGGCGGCACCACCTGGGCGTGGACGTCGGCGCCGAGCGTGACCATCTTCACGGTCGGCACGGTGCTCATGGTCGCGTTCTGGTTCGTGGAGCGCCGCGCCGCCGAGCCGGTACTGCCGCTGTGGGTGTTCCGGCACCGCACGCTCATCAGTGGCAACCTCACCGCCCTCGTCGTCGGTGCGCTGCTCATCGGGCTCACGTCCTACGTGCCGAACTTCGCTCAGGGGGTCCTAGGCGCCAGCGCCGTCGTGGCCGGGTTCGCCGTGGCCGCGATGACGCTGGGCTGGCCGATCGCCGCGACCCTGTCCGGGCGGATCTACCTGCGCATCGGGTTCCGGGACACGGCGCTGACCGGTGGTGCCGCCCTCATCGCCGGCACCGTGATGTGCGCGCTGCTCGGCCGGTACACCGGGATCCCCGTCCTCGCGGTCGCCTGTTTCGTCGTCGGGGTCGGGCTCGGGCTGACGTCGAGCCCGAACCTCGTGGCCGTGCAGTCGGTGGTCGGCTGGGACCGCCGCGGCGTGGTCACCGGCACCAACATGTTCTTCCGGTCGATCGGCAGCGCGGTCGGTGCCGCCGTGTTCGGGGCGATCGCCAACGCCACCCTGGAGCAGCGGTTCGCGGCGGCGCCCGAGGACGTGCGGGAGCGGCTCGGCGACGGCGTCGACGCGACCGACGTGGTTCTGAAGGCCACGGACACTCCACCGGCCGTGCTCGACTACGCGCGGGGCAGCCTGTACGCCGCGACCCACCACGTGTTCGTCGGCCTCGCCGTCGTCGCCGTCCTCGGTGTCGGTGCGCTGCTGCTCATGCCTCGCAGGACCACGCCGCTGCCCTGACCGTGATCCGACCCACGGTTGATCCATTTCCTACCACTGTGGTGGGTACGATCGCCGCCATGCGCACCAGGACCCTCCTCGTCGCCGCCGGGCTGACGGCGGCCCTCGCCGCCGCTGCCGGCTGCGCACCGGCCGATGACGACACCACGACCCCCGCCGCCTCCGGCGGCTCCAGCTCGGGCGCCGCGACGTGCGCGCCGGCGTCCCTCAAGACCGTCGCGGCGGGCAAGCTCACCGTCGCCACCGACGAACCCGTCTACGAGCCGTGGTTCAAGGACAACAAACCGGAGTCCGGCGAGGGCTTCGAGGCCGCCGTCGCCTACGCCGTGGCCACCAAGCTCGGCTACAGCAAGGACCAGGTCGTCTGGACCCGGGTCACGTTCAACAACGCGATCGCCCCGGGGAAGAAGACGTTCGACTTCGACGTCAACGAGTTCTCCATCACCGACGAGCGCAAGCAGGCCGTCGACTTCTCCGCCCCGTACTACGACGTGACCCAGACGGTCATCGCGTTGAAGTCCTCGAAGATCGCCGGCGCGAAGAGCGTCGCGGACCTCAAGGGCGCCAAGCTCGGCGCGCAAGTCGGCACGACCAGCTACCGCTCGATCACCGAGGTGGTCAAGCCGACGGCGCAGCCGCAGGTGTACAACAACAACGACGACGCCAAGAAGGCCCTGCAGAACGGGCAGATCGACGGTCTCGTCGTGGACCTGCCGACGGCGTTCTACATCACCGGCGCCGAGATCACCGACGCGCAGATCGTCGGGCAGCTCCCGCAGCCGTCCGGCACCCCGGAGCAGTTCGGTCTGGTGCTGGACAAGGGATCCCCGCTGACCACGTGCGTCAGCCAGGCCGTCGACGGGCTGCGCGGTGACGGCACCCTCAAGACCCTCACGGACAAGTGGTTGTCGTCCGTCCAGGGCGCGCCGACGCTCACCTGATGACGTTCAAACCCAGCCCGTTACAGCTGGAACGCGACGCGTACCGCCGCCGGCAGACAACCCTGTCGGTGGCGGTCGCGGCCGCCTCCACGCTCGTCGTCGGGATCCTGCTGTACGCGGCGGTCACCGGCGCGCCCGGCTGGGACCGGTTCCGCGCCAGCTTCCTCGACCTCGACGTGGCCCGCGAGTCGCTGCCCGCCGTGCTGCGCGGGCTGTGGCTCAACGTCCGGCTCCTGGTCGTCTGCGCCGTCGCCGCGGTCCTGCTCGGCCTCGGCATCGCCACGCTGCGCACCATCCGGCCCGCCGTGTTCTTCCCGCTGCGGGCACTGGCGGCCGGGTACACGTACACCTTCCGCGGGCTGCCGCTGATCGTGACGCTGTACCTGTTCGCGTTCGGCGTGCCGGGACTGCGGCTCAGCGGGACCCCGTCGGTGCTGGTCCTCGGCGGGATCGCGATCACGCTCACCTACGGCGGCTACATCGCCGAGGTGTTCCGCGCCGGGATCGAGTCCGTGCACCCGTCGCAGCGCGCGGCGGCCCGGTCCCTCGGCCTCAACTACCGCCAGACGATGCGGCACGTGGTGCTGCCGCAGGCCGTGCGGCGGGTCGCGCCGCCGCTGCTCAACGACCTCGTCGCGATGCAGAAGGACGTCGGGCTCATCTCCCTCGCCGGGCCGATCGACGCGATCCGGGCCGCGCAGATCGAGACCGCCGGGTCCTACAACTACACCCCGTACGTCGTGGCCGGGGTCCTGTTCGTGCTGCTGGCGATCCCCGTCGTCGCCGTCACCGACTGGGTCACGCTGCGCGCCGCCCGCCGCCAGTCAGGAGACAACCGGCTGTGACGCTTTTGCAGATTGCCGGCGTGCACAAGCTGTTCAACGGCAATCCCGTGCTGCGCGGGGTGTCCCTCGACGTGGACGAGCACGAGGTCATCGCGCTCATCGGCGCGTCCGGCTCCGGCAAGTCGACGCTGCTGCGCTGCGTGAACCTCCTCGAACAGGTCGACGACGGCACCATCCACCTCGACGGGCAGGACATCACCGACCCGCGCGCCGACCCCGACAAGGTCCGCCGCCGCATCGGCATCGTGTTCCAGGCGTTCAACCTGTTCCCGCACCTGAGCGTGCTGGACAACGTGACCCTCGCACCGCGGTACGTGCACAAGCTGCCGGCCGCGAAGGCCAAGGCCAGGGCCCTGGACCTGCTGGAGCGCGTCGGCCTTGCGGACAAGGCGGCCGCCTACCCGGACCGGCTCTCCGGCGGCCAGCAGCAGCGGGTCGCGATCGTGCGGGCCCTCGTCAACGACCCGCGGCTGCTGCTGCTCGACGAGGTCACCTCCGCCCTGGACCCGGAGCTGGTCGGGGAGGTCCTCGCCCTGATCCGCGACCTGAAGGGCGACGGCGTCACGATGATCCTCGCGACGCACGAGATGAGCTTCGCCCGGCAGGTCGCCGACCGGGTCTGCTTCCTCGACGGCGGCCTCATCGTCGAGCAGGGCCCGCCGGAGCAGGTGTTCGGCGCTCCCCGCGAACCCCGCACCCGGCAGTTCCTGCAACGCATCACCGACGCCGGCCGGCTGTGACCCGGCCTCGACCCGGCCTCAAGGAAACAGGGTCAGGGCGGGCGTGGCGATGAGGTCGATGAGCGCGTCGATGCTCACCGGCAGGTCGGGGCGGCCCGCCCGCAGCTCGTTCAAGCTGCTCGCCTCGCCGGCCGCGGCCGGCGCGACGGCGGCGGTGTTCGCGTTCACGGCACTGGCGAACGTGATGGTCTGCCCCAGGTAGGCACGGACGTTGACCAGCTGCACCTGCCCGCGCCGGGTCGAGCCGGCGACGACGACGGTCACCACCTCACCGTGCGGGCCGGTGCGGACCGTGCAGGCGGGCGGCGTACAACCGGCCACCGCGTCCGCCGAAGACTCATAGGCCGGCGAGATCCCGAACCCGATCGTGCCGACACCGCGGCCGTCGGCGACGACCGCCGACGACGTGAACCACGGCTCGACGGTGCGGCGCTGCTGATACACCTGCAGCGGCACGGTGCCCGCAGGATCGCGCAGGTCACGGTAGAACGTCACGCCGGGCAGCGCACGGGGCACCTCGCGCAGCAGGTGGCAGCTCAGCCGGGCGGCCGCGTGGTCGGCGGGCTCCGTCGGCCAAACCGTCACGTAACCGTTCTTCTCGTTCACGGTGCTCGTCGGCGCCGTGGTGGGGGAGCCCGGCGGCGCGGCCGCCGCGGCGCAGAACGGCGCCGCGTCGAGGCTCGCCCAGCCCGGACCGGCCGGCGGTGCCGGGGCCGGCGCCGGGCCGGGCAGCAGCCCCGCCACGACCACCGCCGCCGCGACCAGCGC
>NZ_JBFAPO010000068.1:0-5071 GCF_040676755.1 Dactylosporangium sp. NPDC049525
CGGGCGCGGCCCGCCTTCGCGCCCCCCGCCCGGTTGGTCCAGACCCTACACCCGGGGGGCGGGCCCGGGAGCGAGTCGCTCCCGGGCCGGCCGGTGATCACGTGCCGTATACCTGGAACGTGAACAGCGAGTAGCCCCACTGGGTTCCGCGGGCCGTGCCGTAGATGCGCACGTAGCGACCCGACGCGGTGAGGCCGGTGTTGTCGTCCTCACCGCCGTTGCCGCCGGTGACGGAGCGCACCGTGGTCCAGGTGTTGCCGTCCGGGGACGTCTGGATCTGGTACGCGGAGCCGTACGCGGTCTCCCAGACGAGCCGGACCCGGTTGACCGTGTGCGTGGCGCCGAGGTCGACCCGGATCCACTGCGGGTCGGAGAAGGCGCTGGACCAGCGGGTGGTGGTGGAGGCGTCAACCGCGTTCGCGGCGGGCGTGCCGGCGTTCTCGACGCTGGACGCCGTCACGGGGTGGTTCAGCGCGAGGTCGCTCGACGGGGGCTGGGTGGTGACGGAGCAGTTGCCGGTGCCCTGCGCGGCGTAGCGGATGCCACCGAGCAGCAGCGAGCGGAAGCCCGCCTCGGCGTAGCTGGACTGGGTGTGGCCCATGCCGGTGTAGAAGGACCGGCCGCCGTCGTAGGCCCGGCACCAGGTGTTGGGGTGGTCGGAGCCCATCGTGCCGCCGCTGTACGTGGACTCGTCCAGCGTGGTCAGCACGTGCACCTGCGAGCGGGGGTTGGTGCGGTAGTTGTACCACTCGTCGCTGCGCGACCAGGCGGCCGGCAGCCCGGCGGTGGCCGGGTGGGTGGCGTCGGCGACGCGGACCGTCGCGGTCTGGATCGCCGGGTGGCTGGCGAAGTAGGCGCCGACGAGGCCGCCGTACCAGGCCCAGTCGTACTCCGTGTCGGCCGCCGCGTGCACGCCGAGGTAGCCGCCGCCGGCGCGGATGTAGTTCTCGAACGCGGTCTGCTGGGTCGCGTTGAGCACGTCACCGGTGGTGGACAGCCAGATGACCGCCTTGAACCGGGCCAGGTTGGTGGCGTTGAACTGGGTGGCGTCCTCGGTGGCCTCCACGGCGAAGTTGTTCGCCGTGCCCAGGTCGCGGATCGCCTGGGTACCGACGGCGATGGAGTCGTGGCGGAACCCCGCCGTCTTGCTGAACACGAGCACCGAGAAGTCCGGCGCCGCCTGGGCCGGCGCGGCGGTGAGGCCGAGCGCGGCGACGACGATGGCGGTGCAGAAAGCAATTTTGCGTAGCATGGTCGGGTTGTCTCCTTTCTAGCTGTAGACCTCGAAGCTGAACAGTGAGTAGCCGTACGCGGTGCCGCGGGCCGTGCCGTAGATGCGCACGTACCGTCCCGACGCGTTCAGGGCGGTGTTGTTGTCCTCGCCGCCGTTGCCGCCGGTGACCGAGCGCACGGTCGTCCAGGTCGTGCCGTTGGGCGACGTCTGGATCTGGTACGCCGAGCCGTACGCCGCCTCCCACTGCAGGCGGACGCGGTTGACGGTGTAGGTGGCGCCCAGGTCGACCTGGATCCACTGGGGATCGGAGAAGGCGCTGGACCACCGGGTCGTCGCCGACGCGTCCACCGCGTTCGAGGCGGGCGTTCCGGCGTTCTCCACGCTGGAGGCGGTCGCCGGCTTGTTCAGCGCCAGGTTCGTCGTCGGCTGTGTGGTGCCGGTGACGAACGTGAAGCTGTCCAGGTCGAACAGTGCGGCGGTGCCGGTGCCGGCGAACGTGAGGTACAGCGAGGTGGTGCCGGTCGGCGCGCCGCTGATGGTGCCGGTGACGGTGGCGAACGTCTCCCACGACCCGGTCGGCGCCACGGCTGCCGAGCCGATGATCGTGCCGGTCGGCGAACCGGTGCGGATCTGCAGCGTCCCGCCGGTGCCGCCGGAGGCGACCCGGGCGGTGAACGAGGTGGC
Source organism: Dactylosporangium sp. NPDC049525 (assembly GCF_040676755.1). Classification (NCBI taxonomy): domain Bacteria; kingdom Bacillati; phylum Actinomycetota; class Actinomycetes; order Micromonosporales; family Micromonosporaceae; genus Dactylosporangium; species Dactylosporangium sp. NPDC049525. The sequence continues at coordinate 1,919 of NZ_JBFAPO010000068.1, forward strand.
GTTGTTGAGCTTGTACGGGTCGAACTGGATCCAGTCGCCGTTGTTGATGTCGCCGACGGTCATGCCGCCCTCGGCCGCCGTCTTGGCGAACTTGTTGACGCCCGACGCCGTCTTGTAGTGCTCGGCCTGCCGGTGCTTGGGCGCCAGGATGTTCTGCGCGTGCGTGGTCAGGCCACCCTTGTCGGTGTAGGACGCGTCGAAGATCGGGAAGATGTTCGAGGCGTCGTCGTGCTCACCGTCGACCGGGATCGTGATGGTGCCCGAGCAGCCGGTCTGCGAGGTGATCTGGTGGGCGTGCTGGTCGTGGCCGAGCACGTACGCCATCGTCACCTTGGTGCAGTCGATGGTGCCGTCCTCCGGGTCGGTGACCGTGACGCTCCACGGCACGCTGTCGCCGAAGGCCGCCAGCTGCCCCGACGCGGGGCTGTTGACGGTGACCACCGGGGCGGTGTTGCCGACGCTGATCGGCACGCTGGCCGTGCCGGTGGCGCCCTGCGGGTCGCGCACCGTGAGGGTCGCGACGTAGTTGCCGTTGGCGGCGTAGGTGTGCGCCGGGTTGGCGGCGGTGGAGGTGCCGCCGTCGCCGAACGCCCACGAGTACGTCAACGCGCCGCCCTCGGGGTCACTGGAGCCCGAGGAGGAGAACGTCACGGCCAGGGGCGCCGCGCCCGAGGTCCGGTTGGCGCCGGCGACGGCGGTCGGTGCCCGGTTGCCGCCGGTGCCGACGTAGTCGTAGCGGTACAACGCCGAGTTCGCGTCGCCGTTGAAGTAGCCGGTGCCGTAGTCCAGGACGTACAGCGACCCGTCGGGGCCGAACTGCAGGTCCATGACCTGCTTGCCGTTCCACGGGAAGTTGTCGATCGCGCCGGGGGAGCCGTCGCTGTTGACGACGACGGGCTTGATCCAGCCGCGCCCGAACTCCGCCGCGAAGAACTGTCCGTCCAGGCTGGCCGGGAACTTCGTGGTCAACGGGTTGGCGGCGTTGTAGCGGTACACCGGACCGGCCATCGGCGACTCGGAGCCGCCGCCGAACGCGGAGGGTGAGCCGGCGTCGCCCGCGTAACGGATCCAGGCGGACTTGGCCGGGGGCAGGGTGCCCAGGCCGGTGTTGCGGAAGGAGTTGTTCGTCGGCCCGCCGGCACAGTTGTACTTCGGACCGGTGGCGTTGGTCGCGAAGTTCCACTCGTTGTACGTCTCGGCGGTGGTGTTGGTGCCGGTGCAGAACGGCCAGCCGTAGTTGCCGGGGGCGGTGATCCGGTCGAACTCGACCTGCCCGGACGGGCCCCGGTTGCCGTCGGTGGTGCCCGCGTCGGGGCCGTAGTCGCCCACGTAGACGACGCCGGTGCCCTTGTCGACAGTCATCCGGAACGGGTTGCGGAAGCCCATCGCGTAGATCTCGGGCCGGGTGTTGGCGGTGCCCGGCGCGAACAGGTTGCCCGAAGGGATCGAGTACGTCCCGTTGGCGTTGACCTTGATCCGCAGTACCTTGCCGCGCAGGTCGTTGGTGTTGCCGGCGGAACGCTGCGCGTCGTAGACGGGGTTGCGGTTGGTGCGCTCGTCCAGCGGCGAGTACCCGTTGGACTCGAACGGGTTGGAGTCGTCGCCGGTGGACAGGTACAGGTTGCCGGCCGCGTCGAAGTCGATGTCGCCACCGACGTGGCAGCACATGCCCCGGTTGGTCGCCACGTCCAGGACCGTGACCTGGCTGGCCATGTTGACCGTGTTGTCGGAGTTGAGGGTGAACCTGGACAGGCGGTTGACGCCGCTCCAGGTGGTCCAGTCGGCGGCGGTACCGCTGGCGGGCGCGTCACCGGCGGGGGTGTTCAACGGTGGCGCGTAATACAGGTAGATGTAGCGGTTGCTGGCGAAGTTCGGGTCCGCGGCGACGCCCTGCAGGCCCTCTTCGTCGTGGGTGTACACGGGGATGTTGGCGATGACGGTGGTGTTGCCGGCCACGTCGGTGCGCCGCAGCGTGCCGTTGCGGGCGGTGTGCAGGACCGAGCGGTCCGGCAGCACCGTGATGGCCATGGGCTCGCCGGTCTCCGCCACGCCCTTGGCGAGCGTGACCTGCTGGAAGTCCGCGGCGTTGATCGCCGCCGCGGCCGGGGTGGCCGTCGTGGCGAGGGCCGTGACCACCGGGGTGACCAGGAGCAGGGCGGCCGCCATTGGCCGCCACCGCTTGATTGGCGGATGTCGTTTCACTTGTTGTCCCTTCCTGACCGGGTTCGCCAGGCAGGGCGCGCGCCGTCGCGCCGCAGCCGAGGGAGCCGTGATGCCGGCCCAGGGGGCCGAGCACACCTTCGGGGGTCCGCGCCGACGGATCATCGAGAGAGCGCTCTCAGGGCCGTGCCGCCAACACTATGGAACTTTGATCCATGTGTCTAGATGTTTCGATGGTGTGTCCGGAACTTTCGCGGACCCGATCAAAAGGGGTGTCCGACGGCCGGGCGAAGCCGTGCCGATCATGCAGCGAATTCGCGCCCGGTTCTGCATGAACCAGGCCTAACCGGCGGGGCCGGCGGCCGAATTTCGGTGCATGGGGATGTTTCCAGCATGTAACTCTTCCGTTGCCAGGGTTGCCAGTCTACTGTCCGCCACGAGAGAGCGCTCTCACGCACCCGCCGGATTCTTCATCCTTGGAGGCGTACACCCCATGCATCGGAGCGAACGGGACCCAGCCCGTCACCACTCGTTCTGGCACAAAGGACTGACCAGGGTCGCGGTCGCCGCGTCCGCCGTCCTACTCGTCGTGTTCGGCACCGCCGGACCGGCCGCCGCAGCTGCTGACTACACCCAGAGCGTCACGCAGCTCAATGCCACCCAGGCTCAGATCTCCTTCACGCCGACGACACCCGCCCGCTACGTCGACGTGCACTACCTCTCCCCGAGCTCGGGCCAGCAGAACTTCCGCATGACCAACACCGCGGGCACCTGGCAGCGGACCGTCAGCTCGCTGCCCAGCGGCTTCGTGCTGGAGTACTGGTTCACGTACGAGAAGGGCGGCCCGCAGTTCGACACGCCGCACTTCTTCTACACCCACGGCAGCACCACGAGCCCAGTCGCGACGCCCACGTTCAGCCCGCCGGGCGGGACCTACACGACCGCGCAGTCGGTGACGATCGCGACCACGACGGCCGGGGCGAGCATCCGGTA
>NZ_JBFAPO010000068.1:5171-60447 GCF_040676755.1 Dactylosporangium sp. NPDC049525
GGTTCGACGCCGACGGCGGCCTCGACGCTGTACACCGGGCCGATCACGGTCTCCGCGACCACGACGGTGAAGGCGATCGGTCTCGCGTCGGGTCTGAGCAACTCCGCGGTCGCCACGGCCACCTACACCATCGGCACGACGGCGACCTGCCCGACCCAGTCCGACATCCCGAACTTCGGACCGAACACGCGGATCTTCGACCCGAGCATGTCCAACGCGACGATCCAGGCGCAGCTGGACGCCGACTTCAACGCCCAGAAGAGCACCCAGACCGCTCAGATGGGCAACGGACGGGTCGCGCACCTGTTCAAGCCGGGCGCGTACACGGTGCATGACGACGTCGGCTTCTACACCTCGGTCTCCGGGCTGGGGCAGAACCCGGGCGACGTGGTCATCAACGGTGACGTGACGGTCGACGCCTTCAACGCCTCGGACGCGGGCAACGCGACGCAGAACTTCTGGCGTTCCGCCGAGAACCTCGCCATCGTCCCGAGCAGCGGTAACAACCGCTGGGCGGTGTCGCAGGCCGCACCGTTCCGCCGGATCGACGTGCGCGGTGGCCTGCAGCTGTACCCGGCCAGCTTCGGCTTCGCCAGCGGCGGCTACATCGCCGACACGCGGGTCTCCGGCCAGGCCGCGTCCGCCTCGCAGCAGCAGTGGTACACCAGGGACAGCAGCCTCGGCAGCTGGAACGGCGGCGTGTGGAACATGGTGTTCTCCGGCACCACCGGGGCACCGGCGAACACGTTCCCGAACCCGCCCGAGACCACCCTGGCCACCACGCCGGTCTCGCGGGACGTGCCCTACCTGTACATCGACGGCACCGGCAAGTACCGGGTGTTCCTGCCGTCCCTGCGCACCAACGCGTCCGGCCCCAGCTGGGCGTCGGGCAGCACCCCGGGCACGTCGCTGCCGATGAGCCAGTTCTACGTGGTGAAGGCCGGCGACACCGCCGCGACCATCAACACCGCACTCTCCTCCGGCTGCAACCTGTTCTTCACCCCGGGCATCTACCACGTCAACCAGACGCTCAACGTGACCAGGCCCAACACCGTCGTGCTCGGCATCGGCTACGCGACGATCATCCCGGACAACGGCGTCAACGCCATCCAGATCGCCGACGTCGACGGCGTCCGGATCAAGGGCCTGCTGATCGACGCCGGCACGACCAACTCGGCGGCGCTGGTGACCGTCGGCGCGGCCGGTTCTACCGCGTCCCACGCGGCCAACCCGACGACGCTGCAGGACGTGTTCTACCGCATCGGCGGAGCGGTCGCGGGCAAGGCGACGACGAGCCTGATCGTCAACAGCAACGACGTCATCATCGACCACACCTGGGCCTGGCGCGCCGACCACGGCAACGCGGGCACCTTCGGGTGGACGGTCAACACCGCGGACACCGGCGTCATCGTCAACGGCAACAACGTCCTGGCGACCGGCCTGTTCGTCGAGCACTACCAGAAGTACGAGGTCATCTGGAACGGCCAGAACGGCAAGACGATCTTCTACCAGAACGAGATGCCCTACGACGTGCCGAACCAGGCCTCCTGGATCGGCCCGAACGGGCTGAACGGCTACGCCGCCTACAAGGTCGGGCCGAACGTCACCACCCACGAGGCGTGGGGGCTGGGCAGCTACTGCTTCTTCAACACCAACCCCGCGGTGAACGCCTACCACGCGTTCGAGGTGCCGAACACGTCCGGCGTCAGGTTCCACAGCCTGGCAACCGTGTCGCTGAACTTCAAGGGTGTCATCACCCATGTCATCAACGACACGGGCGGGACCACACCGGCGGGCACCACGCCCGTCAACGTGGTGAACTTCCCGTGACCTGACCGTCCGGTGGGGTGGGCCGACCGGTCCACCCCACCTGGCGTCACAGGCCGTACCCCTCCAACAGGCGCAGCCAGAACTCACTGACCGTCGGGAACGGCGGGACGGCGTGCCACAGCTGGTCGAGGGAAACCTCCGCGTTCACCGCGATGGTGGCCGCGTGCAGCATGTCCGCCGTGTCCGAGGCGACGAAGGTGGCGCCGAGCGGGACCCTGCGGTCCGCGTCGACCACCAGCTTCGCCCAGCCGGTGTAGCCCACGCCGCGGACCATGGCGCCGGCGACGTCGCCGATGTCGTACTCCACGGTGCGGACGTTGAAGCCGTCGGCACGGGCGCGTGACTCGGTGCGCCCCACCGTGCTCACCTGGGGTTCGGTGAACACGACCTGCGGGGCGCCCCGGTCGTCGGCGGTGTCGCGCAGCGCCGGCCCGTCGTCGGGGGCGCCCGCGGCCCGGGCGGCGATCACGTCGCCGCACACCCGGGCCTGGTACTTGCCCATGTGGGTGAGCAGGTTGCGGCCGTTGACGTCGCCGACGGCGTACAGCCAGCCGTCCGCGACGGCGGTCACCCGCATGCTGGCGTCGACCTGGATCGGGCCGTTCGCCCGCACGCCGATCGTGTCCAGGCCGATGTCGTCGACCCCCGCCCGGCGCCCGGCCCCGACGAGGATCTCGTCAGCGTCGATCTGCCCGCCGTCGTTGGTGTGCACGGTCACCGGGCCGCCGGGGACCGGCCGCTCGACGCGGGTCGCCGAACGGCCGAACCGCACGTCGATGCCGGACTCCCGGAACGAGCGCGCCACCAGCTCACCGGCGAACGGCTCCGTCGCGGAGAGCAGCCGGTCACCGCGCACGAGGACGGTGGTCTCCTGCGCGCCGAGGGAGTGCAAGGCCTGGGACATCTCACAGGCCACCGGCCCGGCGCCGATCACGACCAGCCGCTTGGGTACCTGCTGCACGCTGGTCGCCTCCCGGTTGGTCCACGGGCGTGCCTGCGCCAGCCCGGGCACGTCGGGAACCGCCGGGCTGGTGCCGGTGGCGAGGACGACGGCGTGCCGGGCCCGCAGCGCGTGTACGCCGTCGTCCCGCGCGGTGACCTCGACGCGCAGCGGTCCGGCCAGCCGCCCGTGCCCGCGGACGAACGTCGCCGGGTACTTCTCGATCGCGTTCACGACGTGGGTGTCGTCGTGGTGGGACACCGTCTCGTCGCGGCGGGCCAGCACCGCGGCGGCGTCGATCGTGCCACGCAGCTGCAGCCCCGGCATCCGGTCCACCTCGGCCGCCAGCTCCATCGGCCACAGCAGCGCCTTGCTCGGAATACACCCGTAGTACTCACACTCGCCGCCGGCCAGGCGATCCTCGACGACGGCGGCGGTCAGGCCACCCCGCACGGCGCGTGCGGCGGCGGTCAGCCCGACCGGCCCCGCACCGATCACGACCACGTCGAACACATCATCCTTCTCCGCCATGACGCTCCCTCCAGCGCTGAACGAGTCGCCCCGTGACTTCCCCGGCCGGCGGGCGATCGAACCAGTGACCTCGGGCCGCTGCGGCTGCAACACCGATCCGGACGGGCCCGCCCACGGCCGGCAGCAGGCAATGTCCCCCGAGACTTCACCCGCCCCTGCCGGCCTGTCGTTCCAGGATCTTCCGCGTAGCGTGGAAGTCATGCCGGTCCAGCTCAACCACACCATCGTCCACGTGCGTGACCGGGAGCGCTCCGCCCGGCTCCTGGCCGAGCTGCTGGGCGTCGCGGACCCGGTGCCGTACGGCCCGTTCCTGGTCGTCGAGCTGGCAAACAACTGCTCGCTCGACTTCATGCAGGAGCACGGCACCGTGCATCCTCAGCACTACGCGTTCCTGGTGTCGGAGCCGGAGTTCGACGAGATCTTCGCCCGCATCCGGGCACGCGATTTGGCGTACTGGGCGGATCCTCACCACCGGCAGCCTTCGACGATCAACACCAACGACGGCGGCCGCGGCCTGTACTGGCAGGACGCCGACGGTCACAACCTGGAGATCATCACCGTGCCGTACGGCGGCTCCTAGCGTCGTTCAGTCACCACGCTGTGCGCCGCCAGGACGGGCCCGCGTATGCCGGCGGGACCTCATGTTCCGACTGGACGTTGAACCACCGCGCGGGCCAGTCGGCGGCAGGTCCGGCGAGCATCGCCCGCGCCGCCGCGGCGCTCTCGTCGGGTCGCTCCGCGTCCCAGGCCGCGCGCACCCAGATCTGGTACGCGTCCGGCTCTTCAAGCTGTATCTCGATCTCGTCGGCGTCGCTCATGTCGACCCTGACGCCCACGATCCCCGACGGCAGCACAAGGTCTGCCAGGATGAGCCGCCCGGCCCGGTACACCGCGCTCTCCCAGCTGCGGTCGGCGCCGACGCGCGCCACCTCGGCGTCGTAGGCCGCCGCATCGAACAGCGTCGTGCGCCCCTTGTCCTCCCAGAACACGACTCGCCGACCCCAGTCCCAACGAACCGTCGCACCCTCACGCCGAATGCGCACCTCGATGGCACAGCACTCCGGACCACAACTCGGGCAGCACGAGATCGTCGCCGTCGTGACCTCACCGGTCGCCACGAAACGGTTCACGGGCACCAGCGCATCCCACGGCCCCGGCCCGTCGTCGCCGTCAACACGGCTGACATCCACCCCGTCGATCCGCACGATCACCGCCGGCCTGAACACCCCGGGCCGGTGATGCAACGCCTGCTCCACAGCCAACGACAACACCGACACCACCACGACCGCATCATATGGCGACGCGATCCACAGCAGCGGCCGCATGGACCCCGTACCGACAGGCACTAAGGCTTGGCGGGGGTTTCCTTCACGGTGGGTGCGGGGGCGCCCTTGCTGCACCTGACCTTGATCTCGCTCGTGTTGGTGCTCGAGCTGAGCACGGCCTTCACCTCGTCCGCCGGCCCGGGCCGGTACTCGCCGAGGGTGTAGCCGGCGGTGAGGTCGAGGCCGAGGATCTGGGCCTTCTTGCCGCTGCACGACACCCGTGCCACACCGCCGTTGGCGCGGACCTGGACGCCGGGTTCCGGCGCGGGCGGGGTGGTGACGTTCTGCGTCGGTTCGGGCCCGGGCCCGTTCGTCGGGGTCGGGCCGGCGGAGTTGGCGGGTTGCGCCGTCCCGGCGGCGCCGGTCGGGTTCGCCGCGCCGGGGCCACTGGTGGAGCCGGCCGCGGCGGTCACTGTTTCCGTGGGTACTGCGGTGGCGCCGGACGGCCCGGGGGCGGCGCCCGCCGTGGGGTTGCGGGGCGCGGCCGCCGCGCTGGTGTCCCGGGGGCGGGAGTCGGGCTGGCTGAGCACGGCGGCCACGGCGACGACGCCCACGGCGACCAGACCGGCCAGCACCAGGACGGCCCGGCGCCGGCGGCGGCCCGCGGTCCGGGTGCCTTCCAGCTCGGTGTCGTCGGCCGGCCCGGTGCTCGCCGAGGCGGGCGCGGTGGAACGGTCGTCGGCCGGTAGCTGCGCCGCCACCGGCTCCGGCAGGTCGTCCGACGGGCGGGGCACGATGCCGGCGCCGGCCGTGAGCACGGCGGCCACCTCGGCGGCGGTCGGCCGGTCGGCCGGGTCCTTCGCCAGGCACCGGTTGCAGATCTCGTTGACGGCCGCGGGGACGTCGCTGATCGTGGGGAGCGGGGCCGGCTCGACGTACACGTGTGCGTTGAGCATCTGCGACGGGGTGTCCGCCTCCCACGGCAGCTCGTCGGTCAGCGCCCGGTGGATGAGCAGGCCGAGTGCGTAGACGTCGGAGGCGGCCAGCACCTCGTCCCCGGTGAGCCGCTCCGGGGCCAGGTAGGCGGCGGTGCCGAGCAGCTGGCCCTCCTCGTCGATGTCGGGTTGACCGGCGACGGCGGCGAGACCGAAGTCGAGGACCTTCGCCCCGGACGGGGTCAGCATGACGTTGGCGGGTTTGACGTCGCGGTGGACGACGTGGCAGGCGTGGGCCGCGGCGAGAGCGTCGGCGACCTCGGCACAGATCCGCAGCGCGACCCGGGGCGGCAGCGGGCCGGCCGCCAGCCGCTGCGACAGCGTGCGGCCGGGCAGCAGCTCCATCACCACGTACGGCACGAGGTCACCGGACTCGTCGAGAGCCTCGCCGTAGTCGTAGACGTTGGTGACGTTCGGGTGCCACAGCTGGGCGGCGGCCTGCGCCTCGGCCTGGACGCGGCGCCGGGCGGCCGGACTGGCGGCCTGCGCCCCGTCCAGGACCTTGACCGCGACATGCCGGTTGAGCAGCTCGTCGTGCGCCTTCCACACCACCGACATGCCACCGACACCGAGCCGCCGGGTCAGCCGGTACCGACCGCCGAGGACCTGCTCCTGTTGCATCCGGCTCATTTCCCCCATTCGGAGCGCGGCGACACGTGCCGATTGGTTACTGGATGGTATCGGTTTGCGGTGCCCGAGAATAACGCTGCGCGACCGGCGCGGACGAGGTGCACCGCGACCGTCATGGGACCGCCGCGGCGGCGGTGAGCCGGACGACGATTCCGGCCGCGAGGGCGGCGCCGGCGGCGGCCAGGTATGCGGCGGTGCTGGTCGGTGCTGCGATCGCCAGCAGGACCGCGATGCCCAGGGCGGTGCCGATCTGCGCGGCGGCGTTGAGCAGCCCGCCGACGAGGCCGGCGGTGGTGCCGGCGGTGTCGGCGGTCGCGCAGGTGGTCGAGGCCACCGACGCGACGCCGAGGCCCAGGCCGGACAGCGTGAGACCGGTGAGGAACACCGGCAGCGACCGGTGCCAGACCCCGGCGGACTCGACCGCCATGGCCGCGGCGATGACCGCGAGTCCCGCGGTCATCGCGCCGGGCAGGCCGAGGCGCCGGATCACCGCCGCCGCCGTGGTGGAGGCGACCACGACGCTGGCGCTGAACAGCAGGAAGCCGGTGCCGGACGCGGCGGCGGACAGACCCAGCCCGTGCTGCAGGAACAGGGAACCGAGAACGTTGGCGCCGCTGGTGGTCGCGGTGAGGACCACCGCGACCGCGGTGCCGAGGCGGAACGGCCGGGCGGACCACACCACGGCGGGCACCAGGGGCGCCCGCGCGCGTCGTTGCGCCACCACGAACGCGAAGCCGGCCAGTGGCGCGAGCGCCAGCGGTACCAAGGCGAAAGGGTCGATGAAGCCGTGGTCCTGGGCGCGGGTGAAGCCCAGGATCACCAGGACCACGGTGGCCGTGCTGAGCACGACGCCCGGCAGGTCGAGCCGGTCGCCGGCCGGTCGGGTGCGCTTCGGGTCGGGCCGGACGACCAGCGGTGTCACGACAGCGGCCAGGAGCGCGACCGGGCCGATGGCGGCGAACAGCCAGCGCCAGCCGGCGGCCTGGGTGATGAGACCGCCGATGACGAACCCGGACGCGCCGCCGGCGGCGCCGGCCATCGTCCACAGCCCCAGCGCCCGGTTGCGGCGCGGACCGGGCGGCACGGCGTCCAGCAGGATGGCGAGGGCCGCCGGGACCGACACCGCCGCGCCGAGGCCCTGACCGGCGCGCCCAGCCAGCAGGACGGCGCCGTTGCCGGCGAGCGCGCACAGCAGCGAGCCGGCCGCGACGAGGACGCTGCCGAGCATGAACGTGGCGCGCCGCCCGGCGAGGTCGGCAGCGCGACCGCCGGGGACCAGGAACCCGCCGAACGCGAGGGCGTAGATCCCGGCCACCCACGACAGGGTCGCGTCGCCGAGCCCGAGGTCGTGCTGGATCATCGGCAGCGCGACGATGAGGACGGTCACGCCGACGACGTCGACGAACTGCGCGGTGCACGCCAGCGCCACCACCGCGGGGGCGCGGCGGTGCTGCACGGCGGTGTCGACTGCCATCGGGTTACCGCGTACCCGCCGGGGCGGGACTCGAACCGTGCCGCCGGTAGGGCAGGCCGTTGAGCAGGATGTGGCCGACCGCGCCGCCAGGGTCGTCGCGGACGGCACCGACGCTGACGCGGCGGCTGCCCGCGTGGGTGCGCCACGGCGGCCGGGCGTGCTCGTCGGCGGTGGCCGCCCAGACGTCGGTGGCCACCGGGTCGAGGACCAGCTCGCGGCCCTCGGTGTGCAGCCGGATCCGGTCGCCGCCGGAGCGGATGTCCAGGGCGGCGCCGCTGGCGGGCCGTTCGTAGCGGCCGTCGGGCGGCGGGGTCCGCGGTGCTTGCGGTGTCTCGTGGTGCCGCCGCGACCAGTCGCCGGGTCCGACCCCGAGGATCTGCTCGATGACGCGGTACCGGGCGTCGCGCAGCTCGTCGCCGCGGTTGTCGGCCCAGACGAGACCCACGCCGGCCGCGGGGACGCACACGAGTTTGCACCACATGCCGTCGTAGAAGCCTTCGTGGCCGAAACGCACCGCTTCACCGTCGCGGGGGCCGAGGTAGAAACCGAGCCCGTACCGCAGGTCCACGTCGAGCCGGACGTCGGCGTGCGGGCGGCGCTGCCGCCGGGACGCGGCGCCGCCGGCGAGGTGCATCGCACCGAACCGGGCCATGTCCTGCACCGTCGACCAGCACTGCGACGACGGCGCGTGTTTCGCCGCCACCCACGGCTGGTGACCGACCCGCAGCGCGCCGGCCGGGTGGTGCTGCAGCAGCGGGAACGTCATGGCGACCGCCGGGTCGTGGGTAGTGCGGTGCATGCCCAGCGGCCGGGCCACCCGGTCCTGGAAGAGCGTGGCGAACGGGACGCCGGCGCGGGTTTCAAGCACATGCCCGGCGACGATGAACCCGAGGTTGCTGTAGGAGTACACCTGCCCGGGCCGGCCGACCAGCGGGGTGCGGGGCGGCTCGCCGGTCGCCGCCGCGCCGATCGCCTCGGGGTCGCGGCCGCAGTGCTCGTGGCTGACCGCGTCCGGGATGAAGCCGGCCCGGTGGCTGAGCAGGTGCCGCAGGGTGACCTCGGCGGTCCCCGCACCGCCGCGCAGCCGGAACTGTGGCAGCGTCTCCACGACCGGCTGGTCGAGGTCGACGACACCGTCCTCGGCGAGCACGGCGGCGAGGGTGCCGGTGAGGCTCTTGGCCACCGAGTAGACCCGGAACAGGGTGTCCGGGCGCATCGCCGCGCCGGGCTCCTCGACGCTGCGCACCCCACGCGCGACCGCCTGCCGTGGACCTTCGAGGTCGAACGTGGCGACGGCGACGCCGGGCACCTGGTGCCGGGCGCGGAACTCGTCGAGGGCCGCGGCGATGTCGGTCATTGCAGGACCTCCTTGCAGATCGCGTCGGCCATGTGCTCGACCTGCCAGTCCTGCATCGCCGGGTAGATCGGCAGGTTCACCAGCTCGTTGAACCAGATCCGCTCGGCGACCGGGGCCTGGCCCAGCGCGCCGCCCCGGGCCCGCCACTCGGGCAGCAGGTGCAGCGGGAAGTACCGCAGGATGATCTCGACGCCGTGCTGGTGGTGCAGGCGGCGGATCAGTGCGTCGCGGGCGCCCGGTTCAGCGCCGTCCAGCCGGAACGTGTACAGGTGGTAGGAGTGTTCGCGGCCGGGCAGGTCGCCGTGGACGCGGACCCCCGGCAGCGCGGACAGCCGTTCGTTGAGGTAGCCGGCGAGCTGCCGGCGGCGGGCGACGAACCGGGGCAGCTTCGCCAGCTGGGTGCGGCCGACCGCGGCGGCGGGCTCGCTCATGATGGCGTTGCTGCCGCCGCAGCGCACGGCGGTGCAGTCGTGCGTGTACGCGTTCTTGGCGTGCCGTTCGGGGTCGCCGGGCCGCGGCGCCGCGTATTCGCCGAAGCCGGCGGTGGTGCGCCGCGGGGTGAAGTCGGCGTCGGGCTCCATGGAGCCGATCCGGCGCAGCGTGTCGTGCCAGCCGGGCCGGGCGGTGGTCAGCATCCCGCCCTGCCCCATCGTCGACATGTTCTTCAGGCTGTGGAAGCTCCAGCAGCCGATGTCGCCGGCGGTGCCGACGGGCCGGCCGTGGTAGTGGGTGCCGAGCGCGTGCGCGCAGTCCTCGACGAGGGCCACCCCGCCCGCGTCGGTGACGGCACGCAGCCCGTCGAGGTCGGCGGCGAGCCCGCCGTAGTGGGTGACGTAGACCGCGCGGGTGCGCGGGCCGATCAGCCGGTGCACGCTGTGCGGGTCGAGGGCGAGGCTGTCCGGTTCGATGTCGGCGAACCGCACGGTGACCTGCCGGCCCAGCAGCGCCGCGACGGTGGCCTGGAAGGTCAGGGGCGAGGCGATCACCTCGTCGCCGGGCCGCAGGTCCAGCAGGTGCGTGGCGAGGTCCAGGGCCATGGTGCAGCTGGTGACCGACACGGCGTACGGGGCGCCGGTGGCGTGCGCGAACTCGGTCTCGAACGCGCCGCGTTCCACGCCGGAGGACAGGTGCCGGTCCGAGCGCAGCAACGCGGTGACGGCGTCGATGTCGTCGTCGTCGAAGATGCTGCCCTGCCCGTGATACGGCACGACGAAGTCGTTCATGGTCAGCTCCTAAGCGGCCATCGGGCGGTGGAACACGGCGGGCATGCTCGGCAGTTCCGGGTGCTCGCCGAGCGCGGCGGCGAGCGCGGCGACGCCGGCCTCCAGCGACACCCGCGGCCGGTAACCGAGGGCGCGCAGCTTGTCGATGTCGGCGACGTGGCGGTAGCTGTCGTCGAGGACCTCGTCGTCGCAGCGCAGGTCGGCGGGCCGGCCGGTGACGGCGCCGATGACGTCGGCCAGCTCACGCAGGGACGTCTCCGAGCCGGTACCGAGGTTGTAGACCTCGCCGGGGGTGCCGCGGTCGGCGATGGTCAGCAGCCCCGCGACGAGGTCGTCGACGTGCGCGAAGTCGCGGGTCTTGCGTTCGGCGTCGCCGACGGCGGGGATCGGCCGGCCGTTGAGGTGCCACCGGACGAACTGGGACACCTCGCCGCCGGCGCGGCGCGGGTCCTCGCCCGGGCCGTAGATGGTGAAGGCGCGGCCGATGACGGCGGGCAGCCCGAACGACTCGTACATGCTCTGCGCCACGTGCTCGCCGGCCAGTTTCGACGCCGCGTACGGCAGGAACGGGCGCAGCGGGTGGTCCTCCGGCATCGGCGTGGACTCGGGCCGCCCGTACACCATGGCCGAGGACAGGTAGACGAACCGCTGCGGCGGCAGGTCCAGCAGCGCCTCGCACAGGTTGAACGTGCCCTCGGCGTTGGTCTCGAAGTCGAAGCGGGGACGGTCGACGGACAGCGTGCCGCTGGCGTTGCCGGCGAGGTGGAACACCACGTCGGCCGGGACGAGCGCGGCCCGCACCGACTGCGGGTCGCGCAGGTCGGCGTAGCGGTGCTCGACGCTGTCAGGCAGCGCGGCGGGCGGCGGGCAGACGTCCAGGACGGTGACGGCGACGCCACGCGCGGTCAGGGCGTCGACGAGGTGCGAGCCGACGAAGCCGAAGCCGCCGGTGACGATGGCGCGGGCGCCGGGCCGCAGGGGCGAGGCAGCGGAGGACGGGGTCGATGACACGGTCGATGACATGGTGGGCCCTTCGATGTCGTGGCGGGTCACTGCAGGGTGCCGCGGAAGAAGGTGAGCGGTTCGCCGTCGCAGGCCGCGGCGGCCTCGGCGACCTCGCCGATGACGACGACGTGGTCGCCGGCGGGCAGGACGTCGTGGACGCGGCAGTCGATGTACGCGAGCGCGTCGTCGATGACGGGTGCGCCGGTCGCGGCCTCGACGGTGCCGACGGCGGAGAACTTGTCCGGGCGGCGGGCGGCGAACGTGTCGCAGATGCCGCGCTGGTCGCGGCGCAGGATGCTGACGGCGAACGAGCCGGCGTCGGTGACGGCGCGGGTCGTGCTGGCGGCGGTGGCGAGGCAGACCAGCACCAGCGGCGGCTCGAGGGAGACGGAGGTGAAGGAGTTGACGGTCATGCCGACCGGGCCGCGCGGGGAGTCCGCGGCGACGACGGTCACGCCGGTGGCGAACTCGCCGAGGACGCGCCGCAGCTGCCGGTTGCCGGTGTCGTTCGTGCTCATCTGATCCTCCCGGTGAGAGTGGTGTGCCGCAGCCGTACGTCGAAGCCGTCGCGGCCGGTGGTGATGGCGACCGCGGCGCAGAACCCGTCGGCGACCCACACATCGCGCCACCACACGTCCCGCCACCGCCCGGCCGGATACGGTCCACAGTGGACGTCGGCGAGGCGGTGCCGGATGCCGGTGCCGCGGGCCTTGACGCAGGCCTCCTTGCGGGTCCACAGCCGGGTGAACGCCGCCGGCCGCTCGCCCGGCGGCCGGCCGGCCAGCCAGGCCCGTTCGGCCGGCGAGCACGACCAGGGCAGCGCCGTCGGGCGCCGGTCGTCCGGTTCGAGGTCGACGCCGACGTCGCCGGCCCGGCTCACCGCCACGGCGATGAGGCCGCCGGCGTGGGCCAGGCTGAACGAGACGCCGGCCGCCGGGTCCGGTCCGGCGACGCCCGGGCGGCCCGCGTCGTCGACGACGATCGGGACGTCCCGGGGCGGGCAGCCCAGTTCGCCGGCGAGGAGCTCGCGGGCCAGCACCCGGCCGCCGATGTACTCGGCCCGGCGGTCGCCGTGCAGTGCCCCGGCGCGGTCCCGTTCGGCCGCGGGCAGCGACCCGACCAGCGCGTCGGGGGTGCCGGGGCGCGGCGCGACGACCACCAGCGCGCCGTTCATGGCAGCCTGGCCGCGCGGTCGAACAGCGCGAGCCTGCCGTTGGCGAGCAGCAGCCGGTCGTTGGCGTACATCAGACTGGCCGAACGCAGGTCGCGCAGCACCCGCTCCAGCGCAGTGGGGGAGTTCTTGAGGTAGCCGTGACGCAGCCCGACGAGGTCGATCAGCTCGTCGACGGCGGCGTAGCAACGCTCCGACGCGACGATCTTCAGCTCGTTGACGAGTATCTGGTACGCCGGCGCCTCCACCTCGGCACGGACCGCGCCGCCGGCGACGACCCGTTCGACGGTGGCGACGACCCGGTCCAGCAGTGCCTCGACGCCGTCGAGGTCCGCGCGGACCCGGGCGAGGCGGGTGAGCAGCAGTTCGGAATCGAGGTTGTACTGGCGGCGGGCCCGCGGGTCGCGCAGCAGGACCAGGACGCGGCGCAGCGCGCCCTGGGCGGCGCCGAGCCACGCGGACGCCCAGGCGATGTGCCCGGCCGGGACGAAACTGGCCAGCGCCACCGTACGGAAGTCGTCGCCGACCACGTTGCCGGCGTCGACGACACCGTCGACGGTCACCGGGACGCTGTGCGTGCCGCGCATCCCCATCGGGTCCCAGTCGCCGTGCGTCTGCACCGTGATGTCGGCGCGGTCCGCCCAGACGAGCCGGACGTCGGAGTCGGGCGCGTCGGCGCCGGCGCGCATGGTGATGAGGAACGCGTCGGCGTGCAGCGAACCGGTGGAGATCGGTGCGTCCCGGTGCAGCCGCAGCCGCCCGTCGCCGGTCGGTTCCAGCGGTGCCTGCGCGGTGAGCAGGTGGCCGCCCTTGCCGCGTTCGGTGGTGATGGAGGCGATGTAGACCTCGCCGCGGGCGATGCGCGGCAGGACGTCGGCGCGCAGCCGCGGGCCGGCGTGCCGTGCGACGGCGGCGACCTGCTGGCAGTGCATGGCCCAGATCACGGCGGTCGCGGTGCAGCCGCCGGCGAGCTCGCGGGTCACCTCGGCGAGGTCGGCGAAGGTGCCGCCCATCCCGCCGTACTCGGCCGGCACCAGCAGCCCCATCAGCGGCGTGCCGCGCAGCGCGTCCAGCCCGGCCCGGGGGAACTCGCCGTCGCTGTCGACGGCGGCGGCCTGCGCGGCGATCGCCGGCAGCACGTCGCGGGCGACGCTCACCGCGTCGGACGTGAGCACCGCGGTCATGACCGGGCTCCTTCCTCGTCGATGCGCTGCAGGGTGTCCTGCAGCGCCTGCGGGGTGGTGAACGTCTGCTCGACCAGCGCCTCGTCCGGCAGGACCAGGTCGAAGGTGTCCTCGAGGTCGAACAGCAGGTCCACCGCGGCCATCGAGTCCAGGCCCAGTGAGCGCAGGTCGGCGTCGGCGGGCAGCGGCGCGCTGTCGGGCAGGTACTTGAGGTGCCGGCGCAGCACGGTGGTGTACCGGTCGGTGTTCGGGGTGCTCATGTCAGCGTCCTTTCTGTTCGGTGCGCACGAGTGAAAGCCGGGAGGCGTGCACGACGGTGTCGCCGTCGAGGACGACCTCCGCGGGTGGTTCGTGGCTGAGGAATCCGATGAGGCTGCCGCTGAGGCCGTAGGCGCCGACGTTCGGCACCTCGACGACGTCGCCGGCGCGCAGGTCCGGCAAGGTGACGCCGCGGCTCCACGCGTCCAGCGGGGTACACAGTGGACCGACGACGTCGCAGGTGACGTCCGGGGCGTCCGGCCGGTCGGCGGACAGCTGCGGCACGAGCGGTGGCACGCGGCGCAGCCCGGCCATCCCGCCGAGATGGTTGATGCCGCTGTCGAGCAGGACGAAGGTGCGGCCCTTGGACTGCTTGACGTCCTGGACGGTCGCGGCGAGCCGGCCGCACTCGGCGGTCAGGTAGCGCCCGGACTCGAACAGCACCCGCGGCCGGTCCGGGGCGTGCGTGCCGAGGAGGTCCTCCAGCGCCGCCCGCAGCCCCGGGTAGCGGGTCCGCCGGCCGGCGCGGGCGTACGGCGCGGCGAAGCCGCCACCGAGGTCCAGCACCTCGACGGGGCGGCGCAGCACCGGTCGCAGCGCCGCGGTGACCTCCAGCGCGGTCCGGAACGTCGCGATCAGGTCGGCCTCGTCGGCGACGTTGGTGCCGAGGTAGAAATGCAGGCCCTTGACGGTGACGTGGTCGTGGGCGAACGCGTCCGGGTCGGCAGCGACGTGTCCGGCGTCGACGCCGAACTGGGAGGCGGTGCCGGTCATGGCGAGCCCGGCGCCGGCGGGTGCGGTGTCGCCGTTGACCCGCAGCAGCGCGTCGGCGGTGACGCCGTGCTGGGCCGCGACGTGCCCGAGCCGCGCCAGCTGGGCGGCGGAGTCGACGGAGAACAGCCGGACCCCGGCGGCGAGCGCGTGCTCGAGTTCGGCGCGGGTCTTCGCCGGCCCGTTGTGCAGGATGCCGGCAGGAGGGACCCCCGCGCTGAGCGCCGCGTCGAGCTCGCCGGTGGAGCTGACCTCGACGCCGCAGCCGACCCGGTACAGCTCGCGGATGAGCTCCGGGTGCGGGTTGGCCTTCACCGAGTACAGCAGGGTGCCGGCCGCGGGCAGCTGCGCGACGAGGTCGGCGTGCGCGGCGCGCAGGACACTCAGGTCGTAGGTGTACAGCGGGCTGCCGTACCGTTCGACGAGGTGGGGTGCGTGCATCAGGACACCTCCGGGGCTTCGTCGCGCAGCTGGTGGCGGTCGATCTTGCGGTTGGTGCTCAGCGGCATGCGCTCCAGCACCCGGACGGTGTCGGGCACCTTGGCCGGTTCGAGGCGTTCGCGCAGCCCGGCGAGGACCGCGTCGGCGGGTGCGGTGCCGGTGGTGAACAGCCGCACCGAGTCGCCGTCGTGGTGCGGCGGCACGACGGCCGCCTCCGCGACGCCGGGCACGTCCAGGGCCGCCGCCTCGACCTCCAATGTGGACACCCGGTGGCCGCGGCTCTTGTACACGTCGTCGAAGCGGCCCCGGAAGTACAGGTAGCCGTCCTCGTCGAGGGCGCACAGGTCGCCGGTGAACAACGCCAGCTCGGTGCCGGAGCCGTACGGCCGGAACCGCTGCGCGGTCTGCTTCGGCGCCCGCCAGTACCCGGCCATCACGTGCGGCCCGCGAACCACCAGTTCGCCGGTGGTGCCGGGCGGCACGGGGCGGCCGTCCTCGTCGACGACGAGGCACTCCGTGTCCGGCAGCGGCCGGCCGACCGAGCCACGCCGCCGGTCGAGGTCGGCCGGGTCGAGGATGGCGACCCGCTTGCACTCGGTCAGCCCGAACATCGCGTACACGGCGACGTCCGGGAAGGCGCCGCGCAGCGCGTCGATCGTCTCCGGGGCGAGCCGGGCCCCGGTGTTGGTGACGGCCCGCAGGGCGGGCAGCGGCGCACCGCCGCGCCGGTGCAGGCGCAGCAGGGCCGCGGCGATCGACGGGACCAGCGGCAGCACCGTGACACCCCAGCGCTCCAGCCGCCGGGGCAGCCCCGGGCCGACTTGGCCGGGGTCGCCGAGGGCGAGCGTGGCCCGCGCGTGGGCGGCCAGGAACACCTGGTAGAGCCCGTAGTCGAAGGACAGCGGCAGGAACGTGCCGATGACATCACCGGGCCGCAACCGCAGCCGCCCGGCGATCGCGGCGACCGCGAACCGCATCGTGCGGTGCGGTGAGACGACGCCCTTGGGCGCGGCGGTGCTGCCGGAGGTGTAGATCAGGCAGGCCGGGTCGGCGCTGATCCCCGGCCAGTCGACGGTGCCGGACGGTTCGCCGAGCACCGGGAACGTCGCGACCGGGACGGTCACGTCGGCCGGCACCCGGGCCGGGTCGTCGGTCAGCACCAGCGCGGGCGCGGCGTTGTCCAGGATGTGCCGCAGCTGAAACGGTTTCGTCTCGCTGTTGACCACGACGAACACCGCGCCGAGCCGGGACACGGCGTAGCAGGCGCAGACCAGGTCGGGGCTGTTCGCGGCGAGCAGCACGACACGGTCGCCGCGGCGCACCCGCTGCGCCCTCAGCCACGCCGCGGCCGCGTGGGTCCGCGCGGCCAGCTCCCGGTAGGTCCAGTGGTGCTCATCGGTCACGACGGCCAGCCGGTCGGGGGCCGCCTCGGCCGCCTCGTCGAGCAGCCCATGCAGCGCGTCGGTCATCTCAGGCACCTCCTGTTGCGGGTGTGCTGGCGGGTGTGCTGGCTTGGACGGCGCCGGCGAGCGACACCAGGTCGGTGAACGTCTCCGGGACCAGCAGGTCCGGTTCGAGCTCGATGCCGAGGTCGGACTCGATCCGGTCGATCACGGCGGCGATCGCGAGCGAGTCGAAGCCCGGCTGGTCCAGCAGCGGCTCGTCCGGCGCGACCGGCCGGCCGAGGCGGCCGCTGACGACCTCGGTGACGTAGGGCAGCAGCGCGGTCACGACGCACCTCCGGCGGCCTGGTCGACGAGCTCCCGGCGGGCGATCTTGCCGGTGCTGGTGCGGGGGAGATCGGCGGTGACGGTCACCTGGACCGGCACCATGGACGCGGGCAGCTCCCGCAGGCACCACTGCCGCAGGTCGTCGCCGGACGTGTCGCCGTCGGTGACCGCGAACGCGTGCAGCAGGTTGGTGTGCTCGGGATGCGGCAGCGCGACCACCGCCGCCTCGCGGACCTGCGGGTGGCGCAGCACGGCCGCCTCGACGTCGCCGAGCTCGACCCGGAACCCGCGGGTCTTCACCAGCCCGTCGCGCCGGCCGAGGAAGCGCAGCTGCCCGTCGGCGTCCCAGGTGGCGTAGTCGCCGGTGCGGTGGCAGGTCCAGCGGCGGCCGTCGGCGAGGACGGTGGCGCGGGACGCGGCGGTGAGGTCCGGCCGGTCCAGGTACCCGGGGGTGCGGCTGGGGCCGGACACGAGCAGCTCTCCGGCCCGGTCCGGTTCGGTGACGACCCCGTCGTCGTCGCGGTCGCCGTCGCGCAGGAAGATCCGGGTGCCGGGCACCGGCCGGCCGAGCGGGATCCGGGGCAGGTCGAGGTGTTCGGGCCGGACCCGCAGGGCGGTGACGACGTTCGTCTCGATCGGCCCGTACAGGTTGTGCACCTCGGTGTGCGGCAGCGCGGCCATCAGCCGGCGCAGCGGCCCGGGGTGGAACTCCTCCCCGGCGTACAGCAGCAGCCGCAGGTCCGGCAGCCCGTCCTCGGGCAGTGTGGTGCGGTGCAGCAGCGCGACGAGGGCGGACGGCACGGCGTACAGCACCGTGATGCGCTGCCGGCGCAGGTGCCGCAGCAGCGCCTGCGGGAACAGCACGGTGCGCTCGTCCACAGGGCAGACGGTGGCGCCGCTGCCGAGACCGGCGTAGACGTCCAGGACGGGCAGGTCGAAGTGCAGCGGCGCGTGCACCGCCACCCGGTCCGCCGGTCCGAGCCCGGTGTAATCGGCGGCCCAGTCGACGAACGCCGCCGCGTTGCCGTGGGTGATCACCACCCCTTTCGGGCGGCCGGTGGAGCCCGACGTGTACAGCACATATGCGGTGTCTTCGGCGCCGACGGATGCGGGCTCTCCCGCAGGCTCCTGGTGCGCGAACACGACGCTGTCGCGGATCACGTCGGCCGCCGCCCAGCCGCCGGCGGTCCGGTCGTCGACGACGACCGCGCGGGCGCCGCTGTCGGCGACGACGAACGCGCGCCGCGCGGCCGGTGCGCCCGGGTCGATCGGCACGTAGCTCAGGCCGGCGCGCAGCGCGGCGAGCATGAGCATGATCGCCTCGGGGGACTTGGTCAGGTGCAGCGCGACCCGGTCGCCGCGCCGCAGGTGCGCGCCGAGCCAACCGGCGGCGCGGGCGACGTGCCGCTCGGCCTCGCGGTAGGTGATGGTGCGGGTGCCGGTGTCGAACGCGGCGTGGTCCGGGTGGCGGCGGGCGGCCGCGGCGAAGCGGTCGTACAACTTCATGGCAGGTCTCCTTGGCGGTGTGCGGTCGCGGCGGTGGCCTCCGCGTCGGCGACCGGGCCGGCGAGCGTGTCGAACACGCCGGTCGGCACGCGCCGTCCGCGCCCGGCCCGCAGCTGGGCGATGTATGCCTGTTCACTGGCCCGCCGCCACGCGGCGGCGACCTGGTCGGCGAAGCGCCCGCCCGCGTCTGCGCCGTGGTGGGCCGCCAGCCAGGCCGCGTACCGGGTCCGGCTGCGCACGCCGAGCCAGCAGGCGAGCGCGACCTCCGCGATCACGTCCGGGTCGTCGGCGCGGCCCCGGATCCGCTCGACGTAGCCGCGCAGCGCGCCGGCGTCGGCGATGTGCGCGGCGTTGGCGCGCAGCGTGTCGCCGGGCGGTGGCGGCGCGGGTGGCCCGGCCGGTTCGAGCGTGGCCGCGCGGGGCGCCGCGCCCAGCAGGTCGGTGAGGTCGGCGGCGGGGACGGTCGTGCGGGTCGGCCGGGCCGGGCCCCAGGCGGTGTCGTTGTGATACGCGTCCACGATCCGGGCCAGACCGGCGTCGATGCCGGCGACGATGAACGAGTGATCCATGTGCGCGTGGCCGGCGTACGGCAGCCACGGCATCGCGTACGCGTCGGCGATGCACAGCACCGGCCGCCCCCGCGCCAGATGTTGGGTCAGCGGGGCCGGGTCGTGCCAGGTGACGGCGAGCCCGGCGTCGCGGCGCAGCCGGTCCTCGACCGGTTCCCGGGCGAAGACCGGCGCCCCGCCGAGGTCCTGGAAGCCCCAGTCGCGGGTGAACGGCCCGTGCTGGTCCGGCGCGCCGGCGTGCCGGGCCAGCAGCTGCAGGTTGTCGTCCAGGCAGTCGAGCTGGTCGCTGTCCAGGTCGTCGAGGTTGTCCAGGTCGACGGGGTCGTGCACGGTGGTCATGAGGTACCTCCCAGGCGCTCTCGCAGCCGCTCGGTGACGGTGGTGGTGGGCATGAACGCGGCCGTCCACGCGGCGCTGAGCTCCAGCCCCCGCGCCACGGACAGGTCCCGGCTGGCGTGCAGCACGTGCTTGATCCCGGCCAGCACGTGCCGCTCGTGCCCGGCGATCAGGTCGGCGACCTGCTCGAGGCCGGCCGGCGTGTCGTACACGGCGGACACCAGGCCGACCCGCAGCGCCTCCGCCGCGCCGAGCTCCGTGCCGGTGAGCGCGAGATAGGCGGTGGTGCCCTCGCCGACGATCCGCGGCAGGCGCTGCAGCAGGCCGAGGTCGGCGACCAGGTCGATGTCCACCTCCCGGGCCGTGAACACCGCGTCGGCCGCGGCGACCCGCACGTCGCAGGCCGCGACCAGCTCCAGCGCGGCGCCGACGCAGCTGCCGGTGACGGCGGCGACCACCGGCAGCGGGCAGTCCTCGACCGCGCTGATCGCGTGCTGCACGGCGCGGGTCTGCTCGTAGAGGGCGCGCCGCGCGGCCGCCTTGTCGTCGCCGAGGCGGGTGATCCGCCGGTACTGGGGCAGATACCAGCGCAGGTCCAGGCCGACGCTGAAGGTGCCGCCGGCGCCGCGCAGCACGACGACGCTGGCCGAGTCGTCACCGGCAAGGTCGCCGAGCACCTGCGGCAGGCCGGTGAACACCGCACCGCCGAGGGCGTTGCCGGCGCCGGTGCCGTGCAGGGTCACGGTCGCGACCGGGCCGCGGCGCCGCACCTCGAGTGCGGGGACGGTGGAACGGGAATCGGTGAGCATGCATGCAAGGTGCCCACCGGGCGTTTAGTGGCGGTGCGAGTCCGGGTTTAGTCCCGGTGTACCGGCGTGCAGGCGCTCCTGCGCGAACGCGGCGATCAGCCGGTCCAGGACGTACCGTCCGCCGCTGTCCGCGTCGACCAGGTGCAGCTCCAGCAGCCGGTCGATGGCCGCGTCCGCGGCGTCGACGGACAGCTCCGTCGCGGCCGCGACCGCGTCGACGTCGAACGGCCCGGGCAGCGTGCCCAGCCGCGCGAACACCCGCTGGTGCAGCTCGTCGAGCCGGCCGTAGCTGGCCGCGATGCGGGGCCGCAGCTGCAGGTCGCCGTGGCGCAGCACGTCCAGCGGGTTGCGGGTGGCCAGCCGCCGCGCCAGGTCCGCCACCGGACGGTGCCGGTGCACGACCAGCCGGCTGCCGGCGATCCTGACCGCCAGCGGCAGCCGGCCCACCCGGGTGACCACGGCGTGGACCGCGTCCGGTTCCGCGTCGGCGCGCTCCTGACCGATGATGCCGGCGAGCATCCGGACCCCGGCCGCCTCGGTCAGCGCCGTGCAGACCAGGTGCTGGGCGCCCTCCAGGCCGGCCAGCACGGAAGGGCTGGTCACCAGGACCACGCTCGGCGAACCGGCCGGGATCAGCGGACGCACGTCGCGTTCGTGCGCCGCGTCGTCCAGCACGATGAGCATCCGCCGGTGCCGCATCCACGTCGCGTACGTCTCGTGCAGGTCCTGATCCGGGGGCACCGGCGCACCCAGTGCGCGCAGCACCCGCCGCAGCGCCTCCTGTGGTGTCTCCCGGTCCATCCGCAGGAACAGCTGGCCGTCGGGGAACCGATCGCGTAACAGGTGCCCGGCCCGCACCGCCAGGACGCTCTTGCCGACGCCGGCCTTGCCGGAGATCACCATGACCGGCGACGCCGCCTCGGCGCTCAGGAACCTGCTGACGCGTGCCACGTCGTCGTCCCGGCCGACCAGGTCGGGGACGTCGACGGGCAGCTGCGCCGGCCGGTGACCGCCGGGCGGCCGGCGCACCGTCCGCACCCCGGGCGGTGCCGTCAGCTCGTCGTTGAGGATCATCCGGTGCACCTGCTGCAGCTGCGGACCCGGTTCGATGCCGATGCTGTCGATGAGCGCCTCCCGGCCTTCCCGGAACGCGCTCAGCGCGTCCGCGCGCCGGCCCGTCGCGTACAGCGCCCGCATCTGCCGCGCGCGCAGCCCCTCCCGTGCGGGATGCAGGGTCACCAGCGCCGCGAGCTCGTCCAGCACCCGGTCGTACCGGCCGCGGTCGAGCTCGACGTCCACCCGCAGCTCGACGGTGGCCAGCCACCGCTCGGTCAGCCGGCGCGCCTCGGCCTCGATCGACGGCGACGGCTCCAGATCAGCGAGGGGTTCGCCCCGCCACAGCGCCAGCGCCGCCGCGAGCGGGTCGGCGGCCTCGTCGAGCAGCCCGAGCGTGAGCGCCGTGCGCCCCTCGTCCACCAGCCGGTCGAACTCGTGCCGGTCCAGGTCGCCCGGCTGCAGCGACATCCGGTACCCGGCCGGCATCGTGCTGATCAGGTCGGCGTCGACCCCGGCGGGCAACGCCCGGCGGATCGCCGACACGTACTGCCGGATCAGGTTCGGCGCAGACAGGGGCGGCCCGACCGGCCACAGCTCCTGCGCGAGCCGGTCCACGGACACGAAATGGTCCGCGTTGACCGTGAGCAGTGCCAGCAGCTTCCGGTGCTTCGCCGCGCGGATCCGGTGCCGTAGCCCCGGGAAGATCTGGTACGCGCCGAGCACCCCGAACTTCACACCGCACCCCCGGAATCGCCGTGCCAGGCGGCCGCGGATCGTCGACCGCACTGGGGCCCACTACCCCCTCGGACTCACCACAACCATCGATGTCACAATCTGCCATTCCGCCATCGCCGGTAGTGACACTCTCCGCCAATTCGGACATGTCACCGCTCGCGAGCCGCCGTGGCGTCGCCGATGGAATCGAGACTCCGCCGGCTGGCCTCAGTGGCGGGCATGTGACGTCGGAAACATGTTTGAAATCAGGACGTTCATTGGGCGAAACGCGGGGCCGCGACGCTGCATGCCACGCGATCAACGGCGATCACGGACCACACGCGGAGGGGGAGGGGTCCGGGATGCCGGAGGGGTTCAGCGCGGGCGACACCGCCTGGCTGCTGGTGAGTGCGGCGCTGGTGCTGCTGATGGTGCCGGGCCTGGCACTGTTCTACGGCGGCATGGTCCGGATCAAGAGCGCGCTCAACATGCTCATGATGTCCTTCGCCTGCCTCGCGGTGGTCACCGTCGTCTGGGTCGTCGTGGGCTACTCCCTCGCGTTCGGCAAGGACACCGCCGGCGGCCTGATCGGCTCGCTCGAGCACGCCGGGATGGCCGGCATCGGCGCCCGTGACCTCACCGGCTCCGTGCCGACGATGGCGTTCGCGGCGTTCCAGCTGATGTTCGCCATCATCACCGCGGCCCTGCTGAGCGGGGCGATCGCCGACCGCGCCAAGTTCGGCGCGTGGGTCGGCTTCGTGGCCGTGTGGGTCGTCGTGGTGTACGTCCCGATCGCGCACTGGGTCTTCGGCGGCGGCTGGATCGCCACCCACCTGCGCATCCTGGACCTCGCCGGCGGCACCGTCGTGGAGGTCAACTCCGGGGCGTCCGCACTCGCCCTCGCCCTGGTGCTCGGCCCGCGGCTCGGGTTCCGCACCGACGCGATGCGGCCGCACAGCCTGCCGCTGGTGATCCTCGGCGCCGGGCTGCTGTGGTTCGGCTGGTTCGGCTTCAACGCCGGGTCGGCGCTGACCACCGGCGGGGTCGCGGCGACCGCGTTCTTCAACACCCAGGTCGCCGGGGCGGCGGCGGTCGGCGGCTGGCTGATCGTCGAACGCTGGCGCGACGGCCACCCGACCACCCTCGGCGCGGCCTCCGGAGCGGTCGCCGGCCTGGTCGCGATCACCCCCGCGTGCGGCTCGGTCAACCCGCTCGGCGCCCTCGCCATCGGCGTCGTGGCCGGGGTGGCCTGCTGCTACGCCGTCGGCCTCAAGTACAAGCTGGGCTACGACGACTCGCTCGACGTCGTCGGCGTGCACGGCGTCGGCGGGCTCATCGGGATGCTGCTCATCGGTGTCCTCGCCACCGCGGCGGTCACCGGACACGACCGGGGCCTCGCGTTCGGCGGCGGGCTGGACCTGCTGGGCCGGCAGCTGCTCGCGGTGCTCGTCGTCGCGGTGTACGCGTTCGCCGTCACCTGGCTGGTGGCGAAGGCGATCGACCGGTCCGTCGGCTTCCGGGTCACCCCGGAGGAGGAGCGCGGCGGCCTGGACCTGGCCGTCCACGCCGAGAGCGCCTACGAGCAGCACACCACCTCGAGCCGGATCAGCCACCTCGCCTAGCGCGGCGGGCGCACGAAGACCTGTTCGGGCGGGGGCGGTTGGCGCGATGATGTGGGTTGACCGTGCGGCGCACGGCGAGGTCCGGCATGAGGAGGCAACGTCGTGAGGGTCTTCGTGTCGTCCACCTCCCGTGATCTGCTCGACTACCGTGCCGCGGCGATCCGTTCGCTGCGCCGGCTGGGTCACGAGGTCGTCGCGATGGAGGAGTTCACGGCCGCGACGACGTATCCGCTGGACCGGGTGCTCAAGCTGGTGCGCGGCTCGGACGCGTACGTGCTGCTGGTGGCGTGGCGGTACGGCTTCATCCCGGACAGCGCCGCCGTCGCGGATCTTCCGAAGGTGGACGGCGACCCGCTGCGGTCCATCACCGAATGGGAGTACGCCGCGGCGAAAGAGGACGAGCAGCGGCCGATCCTGGTGTTCCTGCTCTCCGAGACGGCGCCGTGGCCTCCCCAGCAGATGGACGGGTTCGGTCCGCTGACACCCGGTGACGAGGCGTCACTCGACCGGGTGCGGGCGTTCCGGGCGTCCCTCATGCGCGAGCGGGTCGTGTCGTTCTTCAGCCGGCCGGACGAACTGGAGGCGCTGGTCGGCGCGGCCGTCACGTCCGCCCGGCTGTCCCGCGGGGTCCTGATCAACCGGCTGTCCACGAGCGACCCGATCCAGGGCGACATGATGAGCCCGGACTCCAGCGTGGCTGGCGAGATGATCCGCGTCGTCAGCGGCGCCGGGCCGCACCGCGTCATCACCATCGACATCGCCACGGACTGGTGGTCGACGCGCCTGTACCTGCTGGCCTTCCTGCTCGACCGCCTCAGCCGCGCGCAGCGCATCATGGTCGTCGACGCCGGCCGGTTCGTCGGACTGCTGTCGCTGAGCACGGTCACCCGCGTGATCGCGTCCCTGCACCCGCAGCTGCAGCAGTTCCGGCACGCCGAGCGCCTCCGGACGGCAACCGAGCCGGACATCACCCGGGAGGCCGAGGCCCTCGTCGCCCTCTTCGTCGAGATCCTGGGCGACGAGTACGCGGTGAAGGTCGACGTCACCGCGGCCAACCTCGGCCGATGGTTCGAGGACTCGATCGTCACCAGCCCCATCCGGGTGTACAACATCGACCGTGTGTCACCGCTGGACCTGATCCGCCTGTTCGACTATCCCGGCGACTTCGTGCCCGTGATCGTCGGCAAGGGCGACCAGCACACCGAGCAGGAACGCAGCCACGTCATCGACAAGCCGGCGCTGAGCCTGCAACTCGCCCAGGCCTACGTGACGGACCTGCTCGAGGAATCCCTCCACTGAAAGGCTCCCCCAGAAGGTGGTGCGCCGGCATGACGTTTGCGGGAGGTCCGGCGGGCCGGGAGCGGTGATCCTCGGAGCATGCCCGTGCTTGAACTGCGTGACGTGTACAAGACCTACCCCGGTGACCCGCCGGTCGAGTCGGTCCGCGGGGTGGACCTCACCGTCGAGGCCGGTGACATGCTCGCCGTGCGTGGGGCGTCCGGGTCCGGCAAGTCGACGCTGCTGCATCTGATGGCCGCGCTGGACCGGCCGACGAGCGGGCAGGTGCTGCTGGCCGGGCAGCCGGTGCAGGACCTGACCGACCGGCAGCTCGCCGGGTTGCGGGCGCACCGGGTCGGTGTCGTCTTCCAGCAGTTCTTCCTGCTGGAGTCGCTGACGGCGGTGGAGAACGTGGCGACCGGGCTGCTCTACCGGGGCGTGCCGAGGGCGGAGCGGCGCGCCGCCGCCGTGCGGGCGCTGCAGCGGGTCGGGCTCGGGCACCGGCTGACGCACCTGGCGTCGAAGCTGTCCGGCGGGGAACGCCAGCGGGTCGCGATCGCCCGCGCGCTCGTCGGGCGGCCGGCGGTGGTGTTCGCCGACGAGCCGACCGGCAACCTCGACTCCGTGGCCGGCGGGGAGATCATGCGCCTGGTCCAGGAGCTCAACGACGAGGGCACGACGATGGTCATCGTCACCCACGAGGAGGCCGTCGCCGCCGCCTGCCGAAGCCGGATCGTCATGCGCGACGGACAGGTCGTGCAGTAGCGTCACGGGTCCAGTGCGTCAGCGTCACGGGTCCAGGGCGTCGCGCAGCGGCACCAGACCCTGCTGCAGCCCGAAGATCGCGGCCTGGGTGCGGTCCTGCAGGTCGAGTTTGGTGAGGATGCTCGACACGTACGACTTCACGGTCTGCTCGCCGAGCGACAGCGCCCGGGCGATCTCCCGGTTGGACCGGCCGCGGGACAAGGCCGCCAGCACGTCGCGCTCCCGGGCCGACAACCGCGCGAGCGGGCCGCCACCGGCGCCGCCGTCGCGGACGCTACGCACCAGCAGCGCCGCGACGTCCGGATCGAGGACGCTGCCGCCGGTCGCCGCCGCTCGGACCGCCTCGACGACCCGGTCGACCGCGGTGCTCTTCGGCAGGTATGACGTGGCCCCGGCACGGACCGCGTCCATCACGAGGTCATCGGCCGGGAACGACGTCAGCACCACCACCGCGGGCCGGTCGGCGCGGTCCCGCAGGGCGTGCAGCACGCCCATCCCGTCCAGGCCGGGCATCACCATGTCCAGCAGCACGACGTCGGGCCGCGCGGCGTCGATCTGCCGCAGCGCCGCGTCGCCGTCGGCGCACTCGCCCACGACGGTGCAGTCGGGCTCCTGCTCGAGCACGAAACGCAGCCCCTGCCGTACCACTTGATGATCGTCGACGATCAGCACCCTGATCATCCGGTGCCGCCCGGCAGGAGCACCGTGACCGTGGTGCCGCACTGCGGGGCACTGGCCACGTCCAGGGTGCCGCCGAGCTCGCGGGCCCGTTCGCGCATCAGTCCCAGCCCCATCCCGTGCCGTCGGCCGGCGGTCGCCGGGTCGAAGCCCTTGCCGTCGTCGTGGACGGTCACCGTCACCGTGCCGTCGGCGGCCGTGACGCGCAGGTCGACGGCGCCGGGGTCGCCGTGCCGGGCGGCGTTGGCGAGCGCCTCCTGCACCATGCGCAGCACCGCGTGCTCGACCGCCGGCGCCAGCGGCACCGGGTCGACGTGCACGGTGATGGCGATGCCGAGCCGCGCCTCGTAGGCCCGGCACAGCCCGGTGAGCGCGTCGGCGAGGCCGGCGTCCTCCAGCGCGACGGGCCGCAGCTCCAGCAGCATCGCGCGCATCTCCCGCATCGTGCGGCCCAGCGACTCCTCCATCGCCTCGGCCTGCCGGCGCAGCTCGGAGCCCGCGGGGAGCGCCTTGCGCAGCCCGCCGGCGAGCAGGTTCGCCGAGAACAGGTCCTGGGAGATCGAGTCGTGCAGCTCGCGGGTGATCCGGGTCCGCTCGGCCCGCCGCGCCTCGGCGCCGGCCATCCTCCGCTCGACCTCGACGGCCGCGTCGAGCCGCTGGGCGAGGGAGTTGAACGCCTCCTCCAGGCTGCCCAGCTCGTCGGTCGCGGCGACCGGGATCCGGGCCTTCAGGTCGCCGCCGGCCATCGCCGCGGCCCCGGCCGCGAGCCGGTGCACCCGCCGGATCACCCGGCCGGTGCTGAGCAGCCCGAACAGGGCGCCGACCGGCAGCAGCAGCACCAGCACCACCAGCCCCGGCACGAGCAGGGACCTGACCGCCGCGCCGACCCTGGGCATGGGCGTCGCGCCGCTCCCGGCGGACTTCGCCGGGGTCTGCACGTAGACCACGCCGATCACCGTGCGGGTGGTGCCCGACGCGGCGGTGAGTTCCACCGGCCGGGTGGCCCAGCCGGCGGCCATCCCCGCGGCGTCCGTCGTGCCGCTGCGGGCCGCCGCGGCGTCCCCGGCTTCCCCGGCGGCCTCGGCGGGCAGCCGCGAGTCGACCGGGAACGCGGCGGAGTTGCTGTCCACGACCCGCCCGTCCGTCGTCGCGACCACCTCGATCGCGTCGGCGGCGTCCTTGCGCTTGCCGTCGCGGGCGCGGCTCCGCTCAGCGGCGGCGTCCCTCAGCAGCTCCGGCGGGCCGAACCGGCCTTGCGCCTTGTCGTCCAGCGCGGTGACCACGTCGCCCATGGCCGTGGCCAGGTCCGACGCCGCGATCTCGCTCTTGAGCCGCAGGTTCGCGTTGTCCGTCATGGCCTCCCGCTGCCGGGCCTGGGTGACGCTCTCACTGGCGGCGCGGATCGGCGGGACCATCACGGCCAGCAGCGCCGCCTCGACGACCAGCACGGCGGCCGCCGACACGAGCACGTAGGACACGGCCATGCGCCCGCGCAGGCCGAAACGGATGGACACCCGATCAGGCTACCGAGCGTGCGGGGGTGGCTCGGCCCCCGAATTGGGGTCCCGCCGGGCCACCTTTGGGGGAAGTGGCGACGGGCCCGGCACCGCGACGGTATGGGGCATGAACCGGACAAGGGCGGGCCTCGGGCTCGCCGGGCTGGCGGGCGCCGCCATCATCGCCGTGATCCACCTGCGGGCCGGCGGCGCCGCCGCGCCGGCGCCGACCGCCGTGGCGACCGGGACCGCCGAGGTGCGCAGGGCGGACGTCTCGGAACGCCAGCACGTCAGCGGGACCCTCGGATACGAGGGCGCCACGACGGTCACCGCCCCCGGACCCGGCGTCCTCACCGGCGTGCCGACCGTCGGCACGGTGGTGCGCCGCGGCCAGGTCGCCTATGAGGTCGACGGGCGGCCGGTGATCCTGCTGTACGGGCCACGCCCCACCTGGCGTCCCCTCCAGGCCGGCATGGCCGACGGCGTCGACGTCCAGCAGCTGGAGCAGAACCTCACCGCGCTCGGCCACGGCGCCGGGCTCACCGTCGACCAGCACTTCACCGCGGCCACCGCCGCCGCCGTCCGCCGCTGGCAGCGGGCCGCCGGCCTGGCGGTCACCGGGGAGGTGCCGCTCGGCCAGGTCGTCTTCGTCCCCGACGCGATCCGCGTCGCCGGCCACGACGTCGCCCTCGGCGTGCCGCTGGACCTCGGCGTGCCGGTCGAGCACGGCACCAGCGAAACACCCGCGGTCACGATCCAGCTGTCACCGCGGCAGCTGCCGACGGCGAAGGTCGGCGACCCGGTCGTGGTGATCCTGCCCGACGGCACGACCCGCACCGGGCAGATCACGTCGATCGGCGCGGTGACCGTCCCCGCGGCGACCCCTGGCGGCCCCCCGCCCCAGGCGGCGGCGCCGGTCGCGGTCCGGCTCGACGGCGCCACTCCCGGCTTCCTCGACCAGGCGCAGGTCCAGGTCGCGATCACCGTGGCGGCGCACCGCGGCGTCCTCGCCGTCCCCATCAATGCGTTGAACGCGGCACCCAGCGGCGGCTACGAGGTCATCGTCGTCGACGGCACGGGTACCCGCCGCGTGCCGGTGCGCACCGAGCTGTTCGACGAGTTCGCCGGGCTGGCCGAGGTCACCGGAGCCGGTCTCGCCGAGGGGCAGAAGGTGCAGGTGCCGCATGAGGACGCCTGACATCCCCCGCAGCACGCTGCGGCCGTCGGATCTGGTGCCGGTCGGCACGCTGGGCCTGCGGTCCCGCCCGCTGAGGGCGCTGCTGTCCGGGCTGGGTATCGCCATCGGCATCGCCTCGATCGTCGCGGTCCTCGGCGTCACCCGCTCCAGCCAGTCGCACCTGCTCGCCCAGCTCGACGACCTCGGCACGAACCTGCTGACCGTCGCGAACGGCATCGACCGCGACGGCCTGGAGACCGAGCTGCCGACCGACGCCACCGCGATGATCCGGCAGATGCCCGAGCTCCTCGCCGCCGCGCCGACCGCGAAACTGGGCCTCACGCCCGTGTACCGCAACGACCACGTGCCGGTCGGCCAGACCGGCGGGCGCAGCGTCCGCGCCTGCGACGTCTCGCTGCTGGGCACCCTCGACGGCGCGCTGCTCGCCGGGCGGTTCCTCGACGGGGGGCCCGCCCCGGTCACGGTGCTGGGCTACGCCGCCGCCGGCACCCTGGGCATCAAGGCCGTCACCGGCACCGACCGGGTGTGGCTCGGCGGGCACTGGTTCACGGTCGTCGGCATCCTCACCCCGTTCCCCCTCGCGCCGGAGCTCGACCAGGCGGCGCTGGTGTCGTTCGAGTCGGCCACCCGGTTCCTCGGCTACGACGGCCACCCGAGCCGCCTGTACCTGCGCGCGGACCCGAACCACGTCGCGGACGTGGCGACCCGTCTCGCCCGCACGGCAAACCCCGTGGACCCGTCGCAGGTGCAGGTGAGCCGGCCGTCGGACGCGCTCACCGCCCAGCTGAAGGTCAAGGAGGCGGGCGCGTTCCTGTTCCTCGGCCTCGGCGCCATCGCGCTGCTGGTCGGCGCGATCGGCATCGCCAACGTCATGGTGATCTCGGTGCTGGAGCGGCGGGTCGAGATCGGCCTGCGCCGGGCGCTCGGCGCGGCCCGCGGCCACGTGGCGGCGCAGTTCATCACCGAGTCCCTCGTGCTCGCCGCGCTCGGCGGCGCCGCCGGGGTCGCCATCGGCGCGGCGGTCACCGTCGCGATGGCCGCCGACCAGGGCTGGTCGGTGCTGATCCCGGCGGAGGCGCTGTGGGGCGGGCTGCTCGTCGCGGTCGCCGCCGGCGCGGTCGCCGGCCTCTATCCGGCGCTGCGCGCCGCCTACCTGGCGCCCACCGACGCGCTGCGGACGTCATGACCGCCCATCGTGAGGAGAACCCGATCATGTCTGTGCGACGTCGCGTGCTCGCCGTGGCCGCCGTCCTGGCCGCGGTCGTTGCCCTGGCGGGGTGTGACGCGGGCGGCGGGTCCAGCACCGGCCCGTCCGCCGCCCCGGCCGCCGGCCCGGCCGGCCTGGCCCGCGAGGCGCTCGTCGACGCCGCGAAATGCATGCGCGGCCACGGCTACCCCGACTTCCCCGACCCGATCGAACGCGACGGGCACTGGATCATCCCGGAGCCTGCGAACGAGATCCTCCCGGCCGCCGAGTGCCGGGAGCTGTTCACCAAGGCCAAGGGCGGCCCACCGAGCCGGGCGCCGGTGACCGCCGAACTCATCACCAAGCTGCGCAAATGGGGCGACTGCATGCGGACCCACAACCTGCCCGACTGGCCCGACCCGGACAGCGACGGCGTGTTCCACGTGCCGGCCCAGCTGTTCCCACTCGACGACAACCCCGCGTGGAGAGCGGCGGACGTCGCGTGCGAGCCGCTCCAGCCCGGCCCGATCACGATCGACGGAGGTCCGACCAATGGCAAGAACCGCTGACTCCAGGACGCTACGGGCGCTGCTCGTGGCGGCGACGCTGGCCGCGCTGGCCGCACTGGCCGGGTGCGGCGGCGGTGGCGGGCCTGCCGCCCGCCCGACCCGCGGCGCGGACCACGACAAGCTCATCGAGGCGGTGAAATGCATGCGCGCCAGCGGCTTCCCCGACTTCCCCGACCCGATCCAGGACGACGGCATCTGGGTGCTCCCGGAACCGGCGGCCAACCTGACCCCGCCACCGGCGTGCCTGGCGCTGTTCCAGGCCGCGAAAGGCACCGCGCCGCGCCGGGAGCCGCGCCCCGCCGAGGAGGTCGCCAAGCGGCGCCAGTGGGCCGCCTGCATCCGCACCAACGGCATCCCGGACCTGCCCGACCCCGACAGCAACGGCGACTTCCAGGTGCCGCAGCAGCTGTCGCCGATCACCGCCCAACCGAGGTGGGAGGAGGCCCGCAAGGCGTGCCAGTCTCTCGAGCCGAGCGGCATGCACTTCGACAAATAGGATCCCGCCGGGCACCGGAGCGGGGCCGGCGGCGGGTGTAAGACTGGTGTTCATGAGCGACTGGAATGACAAGATCATCGAGGAGTTCCGGGCCAACGACGGCCGGGTCGGCGGAAACTTCGAGGGCGCCCCGCTGCTGCTGCTGCACACCGTGGGCGCCCGCACCGGCCAGGAGCGGGTCCACCCGATGATGTACCAGCAGGTCGACGGCGGGTATGCCGTGTTCGCGTCCAAGGGTGGGGCGCCCACCAACCCGGACTGGTATCACAACCTGCTGGCCAGCCCGCGGGTCAAGGCCGAGATCGGGACCGGCACCGTGGAGCTGGTCGCGCGGGTGACCGAGGGGGAGGAACGGGACCGGATCTGGACCGCGCAGAAGGCGGCCTACCCGGGCTTCGCCGACTACGAGAGCAAGACCGACCGCCAGATCCCCGTCGTCCTCCTGGAACCCGCCGCGTAGTCGGCAACCTGCCACGGCTCGAGACCCCCGGCCGCCTGCCACCGCGGTGGCCGGGGGCTCGGCCCGATCATGCGACGCCGCGCCACTACGCCGGCGCCGAGGCCGCCTGCCGGGCCAGGACCGCGGCGGCGGTGCGGCGGACCCGCGGCTCGGGGTCGTCGGCGGCGAGGCGGCGCACCGTGTCCAGCGCGGCCGTGTCGTCGAGGCGGCCGATCGCGGCCGCTGCCCTGACCCGGACGTCGGGGTCGGGGTCGGCCGCCAGCGCCACGACGAGCGGCACCGCCTCTGGCCGTCCGGGCCGCCCCAACGCGGTCACCAGCTCGCTCCTGACCTGCGCCGCCTCGTCCCGCGCCAGGACGCGCAGTGTCGCGACGGTGTCCGGGGCTGCGAGGGTACCGAGGGCGAACGCGACGGCGGCTCGAATCGCGGCGTCCGGGTCATCGGCGAGCGCGATGAGCGCGCCGACGGCCGACGGCCCGCCGATCATGCCCAGTCCCTGGACGGCGCCGACACGCACCTCGCGGTCCGGGTCGGCGAGCAGGTCCACCAGCGCCGCCACCGCGGTCTCCACCTGGGCCGGGCCGGGCGGCGTGCGGGGCGGGCCCCAACCGGGGGCGATCAGCTGGCCGGTGGCGTGGCCGAGCAGCGACCGGACCCGCGGTGACGGGTCGCGGCGCAGCGCGAGCAGGCTGTCGAGGGCGCCCAGGTCCCCGACGTCGCCGACGGTGAGCACGGCCGTGCCGCGCACCGCCGGATCCGGGTCCCGCAGGGCCTCGAGCACGGCGGGCAGCACGCGGGCGTCGCCGCGCAGGCTCCCCACCGACCCCAGGGCGATCTGCCGCACGTGCGGGTCCGCGTCGCGCAGGGCGGCACCCAGCAGGTCGAGGTCGTCGGCGGTGACCACGTATCCGAGCGCCCACAGCCCGGCCAGCCGCAGGTCGGGATGCCGTTCGGTGGCGAACAACCGCGCCGTCGGACGGCAGCCCGCCGGATCGGCGTCCATCAGCTGGCCGAGGAGCCCTATCAGGCTGTCCCAGTCGTGGCCGAGCGGCCGCGCCGAGGCCCGCAGCAGCAGCGGGAACGCCCGCGTGCCGAGGATGCCGGCCAGGACGTCGGCCAGCACCTCCACGCCGTAGAAGTTGCCCTCGTCCAGAAACCGTTCCATCGCCGCCTGCACCCTCGGCACCAGGGTGCGGTCACCGCTGGCGGCGAGCCTGGCGGCGACACCCGGGTCGAGGTCGACGGTGAGGTCGTCCACGCCGGCGAGGACCTCCGACAGCGCGGCATGCGTATCGAACACGCGGGAACGGTACCCCCGCTCCGGGCAACGCCCTGAACCACGGCGACGCGCGCGCCCCGCCGCCTACCGGCGGGTGGCGCCGAGCATGTGACCGCGGGTGAGCGCCCGCTGCGCGATCACGAACACGGCGATCACCGGCGCGACCGTGACGAACGTGGCGACGGCCAGCTGCGGCGCATAGAGCCGCACGTCGAGGCCGGCGGCGTTGGTGGGGTCGAACAGCGGGCTGGAGGAGACCAGCTGCGGCAGGCCGACCGAGATCGTCGTGCTCGACGACAGCGGCAGCAGGACCAGCGGCAGGAAGAAGTTGGTCCAGTTCGCGACGAAGCTGAAGAAGCCGACCAGGGCCACCGCCGGCTTCGACGCCGGCAGCGCGACCCGGCGGAAGATGTCGGTCTCCGACAGCCCGTCGATGCGGGCCGCCTCCAGCACCGGCACCGGCAGGGTGGTCCGGAAGTGGATATACGTGAGGTACACGCCGAACGGGTGGAAGCCCATCAGCAGCGCCACCATCCAGATGTTGTTCACCGCCCCGATCGCGCTCACCTCGAGGTACACCGGGATCACCAGCACGGTGTTCGGCACGACCATCGTCAGCAGCGTGCAGAATCGCAGCAGCCGCCGGCCGGGGAAGCGCAGCCGGGCGAGCGCGTAGCCGGCCGGCAGCCCCACGACGACGGCGACGAGCGCGCCGCCGGTGGCCACCAGCAGCGAGTTGCCGAGCCAGCTGAGCACGACCCCGTCGTTGAACCGCAGCACCGTCAGCCAGCTGTCCCGGGCGTTGCCCAGCGCGAGGCCGGTGGGGCCTGTGCCGTCGTCGCGGCGCAATGCGACCAGCGCGAACGCGGCGACGGGGTAGGCGAACCCGGCCGCGATGAGCAGCAGCGTCACGATCCGGGTGGCGCGGCCGAGCGTTGAGGGCTTCATCGGGTCACCGTTCGTCGTCGAAGAGGCCGCTGCGGCGCACGACCAGCAGGCCGACGCCGAGCGTGACGGCCAGCAGGATCACCGACATCGCCGCGGCCATCGGGGTGTCGAGGATCTGGTAGGCGTAGGAGAAGCCGAGCTGGTTGGGCGTCCACTGCGGCGCGATCAGCCCGTGCGTGACCTGGCTGAGCACCTGCGGCTCCAGGAACAGCTGGAAGCCGTAGGCGAGGTTGAGCAGCGTCAGGTAGCCCAGCCAGGGCCGGATCATCGGCAGCTTGACCCGCCAGGCGATGCCCCACGCGCCGGCGCCGTCCAGTTTCGCCGCCTCCAGCAGGTCGTCGGAGATGCTGTTCAGCCCGCCGCCGAGCACCACGACCCAGGTGCCGGCGCCCTGGAAGAACAGCATCGCGGCCAGGATGTAGGGCAGGTTCCCGGGCTGGGCCACCTCGTTGAGGGTGCTGTAGCCGAAGCCGTGCCAGAGGAACGCGATCGGGCTCTGCCCCGGGTCGAGCAGAAACAGCCAGAGCATGAAGTTGGCGACGCCGGCCAGGGCGCCGGGCAGGTAGTAGACGAACCGCATGGTGGTGCCGAACCGGCCGGGGCTCGCGTCGACGAGCAGCGCCAGCCCGACGACGCCGACCAGCATCAGCGGCAGCCAGATCACCAGGGTGAGCGCGACGTTGCCGAAGGTTTCGGCGAAGCGCAGGTCGGTCACCACCCGCTGGTAAGCGCTGATCCCGCCGAAGCCGGTCTCGGACTCGTTCTGCAGGCTCTTGACGACCGCGTACCCGGCGGGGACGAGGCCGCCGACGAGCAGCAGCACGACGTACGGCAGGACCAGGACCGCGGCGGCGCGGCGGCCCATGCGCCCGGCCCGTCCGGTCCGTCGCGGCGGGCGGGCCGGCGGCGGGTCGATCGCGTGCACCGGCGCGTAGGGCGACCCGGGCCGGGTGGGGGTGCGGACCGGGTGGCTGGCGGACCACCGGTCGGTCTGGCTGCTCCGATACGTCGACACGGGCGGGTCTCGATTCGGCGAGGGCGGCTTTCAGGTGTCGTGGGCGGCTGCCGGCACTGTCAGGGACCGGCCGTTTACGCGCTGTTGTGGACGGTGTAGCCGAACGACCGTGCCTCGCCGACGAGCCGCTCGCCGAAGACGGTCCAGGCGTGGGCGAAGGAGCGGCCCGAAGTGAGCGCCGGGGTGACGGTGTGCGTCCACACGGTGCCGGTGTTGTAGCGGGTGTAGTCGCGTTCCGGCCGCACGATCGTGCTCGCCAGGACGAACGCCGCGGCGGCGGCGTCGAAGTCGGCGAGGTAGCCGGCCTGCCGCTGCCGGTCCAGCCACGGCTGCTGCAGCGGTCCGACGCCGGGCAGCCCGACGCTGAGGTCGACCTGCCAGCGCGGGTCGGCGGCGACGAACCGGGCGAACGTCAGCGTGTTGGCCAGCTGGGTGCCCTTGATGTGGCGGGAGAACCCCCACAGGCCGCCGCCCTCGGAGCTGGTGAACGGCGTGGGGTCCGCGGCCCAGTGCAGCGGGGCGGCGGCGGCGATGCGGCCCGGCGGGACCTTCCAGGTGTCGCGGAACAGGAAGCTGCCCCACCACACCGCGCCCGGGCTCATCACCAGCCGGCGGCCGAGGTCGGCGGCCTCGGGGGAGAAGATGCCGGCCGGCGCGATGGCGCGGGCGCCGACGAGGTGGTCGAGCAGGTCGCGGACGCGGGTGCAGCGCGGGTCGGTGAGGTTGATGTGCACCTGCCGCTCGCTGAGCCGGTCGTTGGTGGGGCAGCCGCTCGCCCACAGGTACCGGTCGGGTGCGTAGGCGTCGCCGAGGAAGCCGGTGATGTAGCCCGGGTGTTCGGCGGCGATGCGCAGGCTGAGCTTTTCGTACTCCTCCCAGGTGGCCGGCGGCCGGTAGCCCCAGGCGGACAGCAGCTGCTTGTCGTACCACAACACGTCGGGTGCGGCGTCGTTGCGCAGGCAGCGGTACAGCCCGTCGATGCGGCACTGCGAGATCGAGCTGGGTGCGTACTGGGCGATGACGTCGGCCAGGTCGGTGGTGAGGTCCCGGACGTAGTTGATCTTCGAGTTGACGGCCCAGGCGATGTCGTCGTTGGACGGGAAGAAGATGGCGTCGGGCCAGCCGGTGCCGGCCTGGTTGAACAGCACGAACTTCTGCTGCAGCTCGGTGCTGCCGACGTTGCCGTTGATCGTCATGACGTCGACCGGGATCTCGGGGTGTGCCTGCTGGAAGGCGCTCACCGCGGGCAGCCGCGGCGGGTCGACCCACACGGTGATGCGCCCGCCGGAGTCGGTCGCGTCGTCGGCGGTGCCGGTGCCCTCCGGGCCTTTGCAGGCGGTGAGGCCGATCAGCGCGAGCATCGCGATCGCCGTGGCGACTCGTGTTCGGCGGTGGATCATCGTGGCCCCTAACTGAAGCCATCGGATGTCTAGTGGAGCAACGTTGGGATTAGACATGGGAGGTCTTCGAACGTCAACTGCTGATCGTCGCCGGATAGGTAACGGTTTGGAGGGACGAAATGGTGCATAATCGAGCGAGTTGGCGCAAGGCTGGCCACAACCGGTGAGAAGTCGATGCGCTTCGACAAAATTCATCCCATGAATTTGCCGATTCGGTGGAGACCCGGGGTGATTGACGGTGCTAGTGTCCGACGCCAATAGATCGGATCAATCACCGCCGCCGCGGGCTTGGTCCGCGTCGCCGGACGGAAGTGTGCGCATGACGACGATCACCGCAGTACGGATCCACGACGTGCGTTTCCCGACGTCGCTGAAGCTCGACGGCTCGGATGCGATGAACAAGGACGCCGACTACTCGGCCGCCTACGTGGTGCTGGAGACCGACACCCCCGGGCTCGCCGGGCACGGCTTCACCTTCACCATCGGCCGCGGCACCGACCTGGTCACCGAAGCGGTGCGGCAGCGCGCGCAACCGCTGCTCGGCCGCGACGTGGGCGTGCTGTGCCAGGACCTCGGTGCCGTCTACCGGGAACTGGGCGCAGACTCGCAACTGCGCTGGCTGGGCCCCGAGAAGGGCGTCGTGCACCTGGCGCTCGCCGCGGTGATGAACGCACTGTGGGACCTCGCCGCGCGCCGGGCCGGCAAACCGCTGTGGCGGCTGCTGGCCGAGATGTCACCCGAGGAGCTGGTCGCCGCGACCGACTTCCGGTACATCACCGACGCCCTGACCCCGGACGAGGCGCTCGCGATGCTGCGGGAGATGGAGCCCACCCGGGCACAGCGGCTCCAGCAACTGCGCGAGCTGGGCGGCTACCCCTGCTACACCACGAGCGCCGGCTGGCTCGGCTACGACGACGACAAGCTGCGCCGGCTGCTGAAGGAGGCGGTCGACGCGGGCTACCGGCACGTCAAGCTCAAGGTCGGCACGGACCTCGCCGACGACGTGCGGCGGCTGCGCATCGCCCGCGAGGTGATCGGCTGGGACGCCAACCTGATGATCGACGCCAACCAGGTCTGGGATGTGCCGGAGGCCATCGAGTGGGTCGGCCGGCTGGCCGAGTTCCGTCCATTGTGGATCGAGGAGCCGACCAGCCCCGACGACGTCCTCGGCCACGCCGCGATCCGGCGGGCGGTGGCGCCCATCGGCGTCGCCACCGGCGAGCACGGCATGAACCGGGTGCTGTTCAAACAGTTCTTCCAGGCCGGCGCGATCGACTTCTGCCAGCTCGACTCGGCCCGGCTCGCGGGCGTCAACGAGATCCTCGCCGTCTACCTGATGGCGAAGAAGTTCGGCGTCCCGGTGTGCCCGCACGCCGGCGGCGTCGGGCTGTGCGAGCTCGTCCAGCACCTGTCGATCTTCGACTTCGTCGCGGTGTCCGGATCTCTGGACGGCCGCGTGACGGAGTACGTCGACCACCTGCATGAGCACTTCGTCGACCCGTGCGTCGTCACCGACGGCCACTACGTGCTGCCGGAGGCACCCGGCTACAGCGCGCAGATGCACGAGGAGTCGCTGCTCGAGTTCGGTTACCCGGGCGGCGGCTACTGGCAGACGCGCGCGCCGCGCCCCGCCACCGGCAGTGGAGCCTGACATGGCCGACACGACGCTGCTGCAGGTCCGCGGCGCGAGCAAGAGCTTCCCCGGGGTCAAGGCCCTCGACGACGTCGACCTGCAGCTACGCCACGGCGAGGTCCTGGCCCTCGTCGGGGAGAACGGCGCCGGGAAGTCGACGCTGATGAAGCTGCTGTCCGGCATCGACCGGCCGGACAGCGGCGAGTTCTTCCTCGACGGCCAGCAGTACACCCCGGCGAGCCCCCGGCACGCCCAGGAGCTCGGCATCTCGATCATCCATCAGGAACTCAACCTGATGCCGGACCTCACCGTCGCGCAGAACATCTTCATCGGCCGCGAACCGCGCATCGGTGGCCTGCTGCTGTCCGAGCGGGCGCTCAACCGGCAGACCAGGGAGCTGCTCGCCCGGCTCGGCCTGCCGCTGGAGCCCACGGACCTCATCAGTGACCTGACCGTGGCCCGGCAGCAGATGGTCGAGATCGCCAGGGCGCTCAGCTTCAACGCGCGGGTCCTGGTCATGGACGAGCCGACCGCGGCGTTGAACGAGGTCGAGGTGGGCACGCTGTTCGGGCTCATCCGGCGGTTCGTCACACCGACGACCGGCGTCATCTACATCTCGCACCGCATGCACGAGCTGGCCCAGATCACCGACCGGATCACGGTGCTGCGCGACGGGCGGTACGTCGACACCCTCGACACCGCATCGAGCACCGTCCCGCAGGTGATCTCGCTGATGGTCGGCCGGACGATCACCAGCGAGCAGCGCCCCCGGGGCGTGGTCGCCACCGGGGAGCCGGTGATGACCGTGCGCGGCCTGCACACCAAGGCACTCCTGCGCGACGTCAGCTTCGAGGTGCGCCGCGGCGAGATCCTCGGCTTCGCCGGGCTCATGGGCGCCGGCCGCACCGAACTCGCCCGGGCCCTCGTCGGCGCGGACCGCAAGGACGGCGGGACGGTCACCGTCCACGGCCGCGAGGTCGCCATCGCCAACCCGGCCGACGCCGCCCGCGCCGGGATCGGCTACCTGTCCGAGGACCGCAAACGCTACGGCGTCCTGCTCGGCCGCAACGTGCGCGACAACATCGCGCTCGCCTCGATGCCCCGCTTCACCTCGGGGCTCGGCCTGGTCGCCGACCGGATGATCGGCAAGACCGCCACCGACTACGTCGCCAAGCTCCGCATCCGCACCCCGTCCACGGGCCAGCTGGTGCAGAACCTCTCCGGCGGCAACCAGCAGAAGACCGTCATCGCGAAATGGCTCGCCCGCGACTGCGAGATCCTCATCTTCGACGAGCCGACCCGGGGCATCGACGTCGGCGCGAAGGACGAGATCTACGCGCTGCTCGACGAGCTCGCCGCGGCCGGCAAGGCGATCGTGATGATCTCGTCCGAGCTCCCCGAGATCCTGCGGATGTCGCACCGCATCGCGGTCATGTGCCAGGGACGGATCACCGCAGTCCTCGACAGTACCGAAGCCACCCAGGAAAAGATCATGGACTACGCAACCCGCTTCAGCAGCGAAGGAACGGTGACCTCGTGACCTCGATCCCGGTCAACAACCCGATCGTCGCCCGGATCCGAGGCTCCGTGCAGCAACTGCTCGCCCTCGCGAGCCTGATCGCGATCCTCGTGTTCTTCTCCTTCGCCAGCCCGTACTTCTTCACGCCGAGCAACCTCGTCGGCATCCTCATGGCCGCGACGGTCACCGGGATCCTGGCGCTGGGCACCACCTTCGTCATCGTCTCCGGCGGCATCGACCTGTCCATCGGCACCGGCATGATCCTGTGCGGCGTCATGACCGGCGTGTTCATGACCTACTGGGGCTGGCCGGCCTGGGCCGGGGTCACCGGCGCGATCCTGTTCGGCGGCCTGATCGGGTTCATCAACGGGTTCAACGTGTCGGTCCTGCGGCTGCCCCCGTTCATCGCGACGCTCGGCATGATGCTCGTCGCGTCCGGCCTGTCCCTGGTCATCTCGGGCACGAAGCCGATCTACTTCAAGGAACACCCCGACTTCCAGCTGCTGATGAACTACTCGGTGATCCCGGGCGCCCGGTTCCCGCTCGGCGTCCTGATCTTCCTGGTCCTCACCGTCGTGGCCGCGGTGGTGTTGGGCAAGACCATCGTCGGTCGCTACGCGTTCTCGATCGGCAGCAACGAGGCGGCCACCGCCCTGTCCGGCGTCAACGTGGTGCGCTGGAAGCTCGCCATCTACACGATCGCCGGGCTGTTCGTCGGCGTCGCGGGTGTCCTCGCGGCGTCCCGGCTCAGCTCCGCCCAGCCGGTCGGTGGCATGGGCCTGGAACTGGAGGCCATCGCCGCGGTCGTCATCGGCGGCACCTCACTGCAGGGCGGCCGAGGCTCGATCGCCGGCACCGTCGTCGGCGCTCTCATCGTCGCCGTGCTCACCAATGGCCTGCGCGTCACCGCCGTGCCGCAGGAATGGCAATCGGTCGTGGTCGGCTGCGTGATCCTCGTGGCCGTCTACGTCGACATGCTGCGCAGAAGGGGGGCCTGACACCCGTGGCCCCCGCAGAAAGACCCACCCCGAAACACACCCCATCCCATGCTGATGAAGGAGTCCGGACCATGCACAGAAAGGCATTCGTCGCGCTGCTCGGCGCGACCGCGATCACGCTGGCGCTCGGCGCCTGCTCGGACGCCGCCGAGAAGCCGGGCGAGGAGAAGAAGCCTTACGTGGCGCTCATCTCCAAGGGCTTCCGCCACCAGTTCTGGCAGGCCGTGAAGGCCGGCGCCGAGCAGGCCGGCAAGGAGCTCAACGTCACGGTCACGTTCGAAGGCGCCCAGGAGGAAGGCAACGTCGAGCAGCAGATCCAGCTGCTGCAGACGGTCATCGACAAGAAGCCGTCCGCGATCGGCTTCGCCGCGATCGACAGCCAGGCCGCCGGCCCGCTCATGCAGCAGGCGAAGACCAACAAGATCCCGGTGATCGCGTTTGACTCCGGCGTCGACAGCGACGTACCGGTCACCACCGCCTCCACCGACAACCTCGCCGCCGCCGCCGAGGCCGCCAAGCACATGGCGGAGAAGATCGGGCACGAGGGCAAGATCGCCATGGTCGTCCACGACCAGACCAGCGTCACCGGCGTCCAGCGCCGCGACGGCTTCCAGGACTACATGAAGAAG
Organism: Dactylosporangium sp. NPDC049525; assembly: GCF_040676755.1. Taxonomy (NCBI): domain Bacteria; kingdom Bacillati; phylum Actinomycetota; class Actinomycetes; order Micromonosporales; family Micromonosporaceae; genus Dactylosporangium; species Dactylosporangium sp. NPDC049525. The sequence goes on from NZ_JBFAPO010000068.1 coordinate 46,136, forward strand.
AACGAGCCGAAGATCCAGATCGTCGACATCCAGTACAGCGGCGACCCCCTGAAGGCCACCGACCTCGCGAAGGCCATCATGACCGCCAACCCCGACCTCAAGGGCATCTACGGCTCCAACGAGGGCGCCGCGATCGGCGTCCTGCACGCCGCCCAGGAGAAGGGCCTCACCAACAAGCTGGTGATCGTCGGCTTCGACTCCGGCAAGGACCAGATCGACGCGATCAAGGCCGGCACGATGTACGGGGCGATCACCCAGAACCCGGTCGGCATCGGCTACGAGACCGTCAAGGCCGCCGTCGCCACCATCAAGGGCGAGAAGCTGCCGAAGTCGATCGACACCGGCTTCTACTGGTACGACAAGACCAACATCGACGACGCGAAGATCTCCGCGGTGCTGTACCAGTAACCCTGGTGCCTGACGCTTGACCTGCGACCGCCGGGTGCCCCAACCACGGGGCACCCGGCGTCGTCGTGCGGTGCTTGCGGCGCTTTGGACTGTGTGGCGGGCGTCCGCATAACCGAAAATGGCGGGCTTTTTGCATTCCTGGCCGCGCTTGAATCTTCGGAAATGATCTGGCAGTCTCGGCGAATATAGACGTCGAGCGTTGCCGCCGCCCGCTCAATTTCCGCCGAAATCAACAGTCCCTGCATGCATTGATTGTTGTGAGCGCTAACAGGCAGCTGTGAGACGTGCCGACCCGCCACGGCAAAGGAGCATCCCGTGCAAGCCGACCCTGCCGGCAATGACACCGCTGTATCGCAAGAGCCGACGCCAGACGTGACCCGAAGGCAGGTGCTGAAGGCCGGCGCCGTCGGGGCCGGTGCGGCGCTGCTGCCCCTCGCGTGGTCGGCGTCGCCGGCCTCGGCGGCCGCACCACCGGAGGTGGGCACGGCCAACGGGCTGGCGCTGTGGTACGCGCAGTCCGCCGGCACGGACTGGCTGCGCGCGCTGCCGATCGGCAACGGGCGCCTCGGCGCCATGGTGTTCGGCACCGTCGACGTGGAGCGGTTGCAGCTCAACGAGGACACCATCTGGGCCGGCGGCCCGTACGACCAGAGCAATCCCCGGGGCGCCGGCGCGCTGGCGCAGATCCGGCAGCTGGTCTTCGCCGGGCAGTGGGGCCAGGCGCAGAGCCTCATCGACCAGAACCTGCTCGGCATCCCGTCGGCGCAGCTGGCGTACCAGATCATGGGCAACCTGCGGCTGACGTTCGCCGCCGGTAGCAGCGGGGTGTCGGACTACTCGCGGTTCCTGGACCTGAGCACGGCCGTGGCGGGGGTGAGCTACCTGCAGAACGGGATCCGGTTCCGGCGGGAGGTGCTGGCCAGCGCCCCGGACCAGGTGATCGCGGTGCGGCTGACCGCGGACCGGGCCGGGCAGCTCACGTTCACCGCGAAGTTCGACAGCCCGCAGCGCACCACGGTGTCCAGCCCGGACGCCGCGACCGTCGCGATCGACGGGATCTCCGGCGACCTGCGGGGGCTGGCCGGCAAGGTCAAGTTCTACGGCCTGGCGCGGGTGGTCGCCGACGGTGGCACCGTCAGCAGCTCCGGCGGCACGGTGCAGGTCCAGTCGGCGAACAGCGTGACGCTGCTCGTGTCGATCGGCACGAGCTACGTCAACTACCGCGACACCAGCGGCGACTACCAGGGCAAGGCCCGCGCGTACCTCACCGCGGCGGCCGCCCGGACCTGGGACGACCTGCGCGGCCGGCACGTCGCGGACTACCAGCGGCTGTTCGGGCGCACGACGCTGGACCTCGGCCGCACCTCCGCCGCCGACCAGCCCACCGACGTGCGGATCGCGCAGCACGCCACCACCAGCGACCCGCAGTTCTCGGTGCTGCTGTTCCAGTTCGGCCGGTACCTGCTGATCTCGTCCTCCCGGCCCGGCACCCAACCGGCGAACCTGCAGGGCATCTGGAACGACTCGCTGAGCCCGTCGTGGGACTCGAAGTACACGCTCAACGCGAACCTGCCGATGAACTACTGGCCCGCGGACACCGCGAACCTGGCCGAGTGCTACGAGCCGGTGTTCGGCATGATCCGCGAGCTCGCGGTCACCGGTGCCCGCACGGCCCAGGTGCAGTACGGTGCCGGCGGCTGGGTGACGCATCACAACACCGACGCATGGCGGGGGTCCTCCGTCGTCGACGGCGCGCTGTGGGGCATGTGGCAGACCGGCGGCGCCTGGCTGGCGACCATGATCTGGGACCACTACCAGTTCACCGGCGACACCACCTTCCTGCAGGCCAACTACGCGGCCATGAAGGGCGCCGCCCAGTTCTTCCTCGACACCCTGGTGCAGGAGCCCTCGCTGGGATACCTGGTCACCAACCCGTCCAACTCCCCGGAGCTCGCCCACCACTCCGGCGTCAGCGTGTGCGCCGGGCCGACGATGGACAACCAGATCCTGCGCGACCTGTTCACCGGCGTCGCGCAGGCCGCCCAGGTGCTCGGCGTCGACGCCGACTTCCGGACCAGGGTCCTGGCCACCCGCGACCGGCTCCCGCCGATGAAGGTCGGCTCGCGCGGCAACATCCAGGAGTGGCTCGCCGACTGGGTCGAGACCGAACGCACCCACCGGCACGTCTCCCACCTGTACGGGCTGCACCCCAGCAACCAGATCACCAAACGCGGCACGCCCACCCTGTACACCGCCGCCCGCCGCACCCTCGAGCTGCGCGGCGACGACGGCACCGGCTGGTCCCTCGCCTGGAAGATCAACTACTGGGCGCGCCTGGAGGAGGGCACCCGCGCGCACGACCTCATCCGCCTGCTCGTCACCACGGACCGGCTCGCGCCGAACATGTTCGACCTGCACCCGCCGTTCCAGATCGACGGCAACTTCGGCGCCACCTCCGGCATCGCCGAGATGCTGCTGCAGAGCCACAACGGCGAGCTGCACGTCCTGCCGGCCCTGCCGTCGGCCTGGCTGGGCGGGCAGGTGCAGGGGCTGCGCGGGCGCGGCGGTTACACCGTAGGCGCGCGGTGGGGCGGCGGGCAGCCCGACGAGGTCACGGTCCGGTTCGACCGCGACGGCACCGTCAAGGTGCGCAACCGGCTCCTCACCGGGACGTTCACGGTCACCGACACGACCAGCGGCGGCACCGTCACCGTCACCAGGCCCGAGAGCGACGCCATCCAGTTGCCGGGGCTGGCCGGGCGCACCTACCGCATCGTCGGGCAGGTGCAGCAGCAGCCGCGGTACGTGCGGATCGGCAACGTCACCACCGGCCTGGTGCTCGACAGCGGCGGCACTGTCGCCTCCGGTGCCAACCTGAAGCAGTGGAACTGGGACGGCAGCACCAACCTGCAGTGGCAGCTGGTGGACCTCGGCAGCGGTTGGTACCGCATCGTCAACCGCACCAACGGGATGGTCCTGGACAGCTGGGGCGCGACCGCCAACGGCGCAGTCTGCCGGCAGGCGGCGTGGAACGGCGGCAACAACCAGCAGTGGCGGCTCAACGACACCGGCAACGGCCGGGTCCAGATCATCAACCGCGGCACCGGCACCGCCCTGGACGGCATGGGCAACGCCACCGCGGGCTCCACCGTCGCCATGTGGACGCCCAACACCAGCACCAACAACCTTTGGACCGTCACCACGCTCTGAGCGCACCGGCAACGGCCCGGCCCGCACCGCCACGCGGCGGAACGAGCCGGGCCGTGGCCGACCATGTGAGCGCTGCTGGTCGACATCACGATCGCCTTGACGCCCTGCGCCTTCATGGTGGTGACGTGCGCGGTCATGTCCGTGTCGGTCGGCTTGATCTTCGCCTCGACCAGCTTGAGGTTGTGCGCCGCGACCACCTTCTTGGAGCCGGCAAGGCCGCTCGCATCCGGTGTGCGGCGGCCACGTCGGCGTCGGCATATTCAAGTGCTTGTACTTCATACGTATGACGTCTACCCTCTGTTCGAGTCTTTCCGCTGTCTTGAGGGCCACATGACGCCCGATCGGCAAAGCTGCCGCCTGACGGGCTCGCAGTGGCGCGGCCAGCGCGTGTCGGCGCACGCGCACCACGTCATGCGCGGCCTGTGATCGATGCCGAACGGCGAGATGGCCCGTCCCCCCGCTGGGAATGGAAGAAAGGACCGAGGCGTGAAGTCAGCGTTTTCCACCGCTGGAAGGTCGTTCACGGCGCTCGCGGTGTTCGCCGCTGCCGCGCTGCTGCCGGCCGTCGCAGGCCAGGCGCCCGCCGTGGCCGCCACCCAGGCAACGTACTACGTCGCTCCCGACGGCAACGACGCCAACGCCGGGACGATCGCCGCGCCGTTCAAGACCGTCGAGCGCGCGCGGGACGTCGTTCGCACGGTGAACGCGAACATGACCGGCGACATCTATGTGTACGTTCGCGGCGGAACCTACCCGGTGACCAGCACCATCGAGTTCACGGCGAGCGACTCGGGCACCAACGGCTACCGGATCGCCTACGCCGCCTACCAGAACGAGCGTCCGGTGCTGGAGGCCGGCGTTCAGGTGACCGGGTGGACGCAGCACAGCGGCAACATCTGGAAGGCCCCGCTCAATCGGAGCAACAAGCTCCGGGCGCTCTATGTCAACGGCAAGCGGGCGTTCATGGCAGCCAAGACGATCAACTCGGCCGGGTGCTACGGCACCTACAACGTCAGCGCGGGGCAGGCCTCCTGGGCGTGGGAGTCCGGTTCGGAATGCGACGGGTCCAAGTACAGCCTCGCCGATTTCCCCGCCGTCCCGCGCAACCAGGACGACATCGAGATCGAAACGGCGACGACCTGGACCACCGCCATCGTGGGCGTCCGCCAGGTCACCACGAGCGCTGACGGTGCGAACCGGGTGGCCCTGTTCCAGCAACCCGGCGCGGCCATCGCCCAGGGCGCGTACAACGGCGACGCACAGGCCGGCGGCAGCCACAAGGTCATGAACGCGTACGAGTTCCTGGACACGCCGGGGGAGTTCTTCTTCGACAAGACGAGCCGGGTGTTGTACTACTACAAAGCCGGTTCAGAGGACATGACGACCGCGCCGGTGTTCGCGCCGAACAACGTGTCCACCGCGCTTCGGGTCGCCGGCGGGTCCACGAGCAGCCACGTTCGGAACCTCACGTTCTCCGGGCTCACCGTCGAGCACTCGGACTGGAACCTGTTCAACGTCGCCGGCTCGGCCTTCAAGCAGGCGCAGCAGGGCAACCTCGGTGCCTCCGCGTATGCGAAGGGAAACTTCCACGCCTACTACTACCGCAATGTCGACGTGGCACCCGGCATCATCCAGATCGAGAACGCCGACGGGATCCTGTTGGAACGCAACCGGATCCAGCACACCGGCGGCGACGGCATCAACATGGTCAACGACGTGCAGAACACCCGGTTGATCGGGAACTTCACCAACGACATCGCCGGATCCGCGGTCACGGTGGGGCATCCGCAGCACGTCTACATCGGCGACGGCACGTCGACGAACCGCGAGCGGTATTCCGCCCAGGTCGAAGGCCTGTGCAAGAACATCGAGATCAAGAACAACTACATCTACGACAGTGCCGTGTTGTTCAACGGGCACAGCCCCATCTCGGCGTACTTCGCCGACACCCTCACCATCCAGCACAACCGGATCGAAAAGGCGCCGTGGGCGGGCATCACCCTCGGCTGGGGCTGGTGGAACTTCGACGGCTCGTCGGGCTCGATCGCGCCGAACCGGCCGACCACGACGGCGCGGAACAACACCATCAGCTACAACCACATCATCGACACCGTGCAGCGCCTCAGCGACACGGCACCCATCTACACGCTGGGCAGCCAGCCGGGGACCACGATCACCAACAACTACCTCGAGGGCGTCCCGGCCGGGCACAAGTACGGACTCCACCCGGATGAGGGATCGGCGTACATCACCTTCCGGGACAACGTGCTGAGCGTGGACAAGAACGTCACGTGGCTCATCAACTCCGACGACTGGGGGCGCAAGCACGATCTGAGCATCACGCAGACCTACGGTGCCATCAACAAGGTCTCCAACAAGAACCTGCCGAACAGCACCGTCCAGGACATCCTCGTCTCCTCCGACTACGTCTGGCCGGCCGCGGCCCACAGCATCGCCGTGAACTCCGGACTTGAGGACACGTACCGCGACATCATTGCGCAGGGTCAGGTTTCCCTGCCGGACTACGCCCTGCCGGCCAGCACCTTCGTCGGCAGCAGCACGGCGACGATCCCGATCCGCAGCACCGGCGACGCGGCCAGGACCGTGTGGCTGGCCCCCTCGGGGACGACCACGTTCGCCACCGGTCCGACGATGACCCGGGCGGTCGGCACCGCGACGACCATTGCCGTGCCGGCGTCGTCCGGCGAATATCGGCTCTACGTCGTGGACGCCCAGGGGAACCGGTCGGCCGAGTCGAAGTGGATCGTCCGGCAGCAGGGCGGCGGCAGCACCGGCCCGCAGAACGTCATGATCGTGGGTGGCGCGTCCGGCCGGTGCGCCGACATCGGCGGCACGAATCCGGCCAACGGCACCCAGGCCCAGCTGTGGGACTGCCACGGTGGCACCAACCAGCGCTTCACCTCCACCTCGGGCAAGCAGCTGCAGGTGTTCGGCAGCAAGTGCCTGGACGCCAGCGGCCGCGGCACGACCAACGGCACCGCGGTGGTCATCTGGGACTGCAACGGTCAGACCAACCAGCAGTGGAACCTCAACGCCAACGGCACCATCACCGGCGTCCAGTCCGGGCTGTGCCTGGATGCCAACGGCGCCGCCACCGTCAACGGCACGAAGCTCATTCTCTGGTCCTGCAACGGCGGCGCGAACCAGCAGTGGAGTCTGCGCAGCTGACGCGGCCGCGCAACCACCCCTCACCCGCAGCCGGGTGAGGGGTGGCGCGACGGAGACCGTCATGTGACAGTGCCTCGCAGGCCGCCTGCGAGGCACTGTCCGGTCAGCTGAGACTGAACCGCTGGTTGGCCGATCCACCGCAGGACCACAGCTGCAGCCGTGTCCCGTTGCCCGTGCCCGGGGCGTCCAGGCACAGCCCCGACTGCACCCCGGTGATGGTGCCGTTGGCGTTGACATTCCACTGCTGGTTCGTCTGACCGTTGCAGCTCCAGATGACCACGGTGGTGCCGTTGGTCGTCCCCCGGCCGTTGGCGTCCAGGCACATGCCGCCGTACACCTGCAGCTGCTTGCCGGACGTGTATGTCCACGCCTGGTTCGCCTGACCGTTGCAGTCCCACAGCTGCACCCGCGTGCCCGGCGTCTGACTGGCGTTGGGCACGTCCACGCACCGGCCGGACTGGGTGCCGACGATGCGCCGGCCCTGCCCCGTGCCGCTGCCGATGCTGTAGGAGAAGTCGTTGACGGCGAGGCCGGTGCCGTTGATCCAGGGTTCGAACCCGGCTTGGACACTGGTGATGTACCAGGAGTTCTGGGCGTATCCGCGGTTGAGCATGTCACGGTAGAAGGACGAGACGTTGAAGTTGATCGACGAGGTCGGGCTCTGCCGGACGTAGGAGACGACGTTCCAGCCGTAGTTGGCGTACCAGACGTCCCAGTTCGCGCCCGCGATGTTGACCGTTGCCACCTGTGAGCCGGCGGCGTGCACGGAGCCGGTCTTGTTGAGCCAGACCATCAGCTCGGCGCCGGTGTTCTGCCCGTCGGTGCGCGGGGTCGGGTCGAACCAGACGTCGTATGCGGCGTCGTACACGCTGCCGTTGTTCGGGTAGGTCATGCTGACGCTCGTTGCGATCGTGGCGAACCGGCTGTCGCTGACCGGCAGGGGCAGGCCGCTGCCGGACGTGCAGTTGCCGTAGTGGCATCCGGCGTAGATCGACGGGTACGCGGCGGGAGCGCCGTTCTGCGGCAGGTTGTGCACTGCCGAGGTGACCGTGAAGCCGGTGTTCGTCACGTTGATGCACTGGGTCGTGTCGTCGCCCCAGACGTTGTTCTGCACGATGTACTTGCCGCCCTGGATGGGTGTGGACCCGTACTTGCTGCAGATCTGGGTGTCGGCGTGGGCGGGTGGCGAGGCCACCCCGACGGCCCCGCCAATCGAGAGCAGTGCCGCGGCGATGACAACGGAGAGTCGTCTCATGCATTCCTCCTTTACTGACCTGCGAATCGCAGTGTGGAAACAGTTCCGGACAGGTGCCGCCAACTGTCCGGTTACTGCAGGTGGATCGATGTGGAAGCGCTTCCAGTCGTGTTGTATCGGCCGGGACGGCGCGGACGCAAACCATCGACCGCCCGGGCGGCTGACCCGTCAGATGCATCGAGGTCGGGGCGTGCGACGCCCCGCTCGGCGCTGAAAGTTTCAGGCCGACGCGCGCACGACCAGGCGCGTGGGCAGGATCAGCGGGCTGGGCTCCCGCCCGGCCAGCAGCGCCGTGAGCATCCGGGCCATCTCCGTGCCCAGGGCGCGCACCGGCTGGTGCACCGTGGTCAGCGGCGGGTCCGTGCGGGTCGCGATCTCGAGGTCGTCGAACCCCACGACGGCCACGTCGTCGGGGACCCGGCGACCGCGCTCGCGGAGCACCCGCACCGCCCCCGCCGCCATGTTGTCGTTGGCGACGAAGACCGCGTCGAGGTCGGCATGGGTGTCCAGCAGCGCCGTCATCGCCGCGGCACCGCCGGCGACGGTGAAGTCACCGGCCTCGACGGCGTGCGGTGACAGGCCGGCGGTGGCCATCGCATCGCGGTACCCGAGGTGTCTGGCCTGGCCGACCTCCGTGTCGGGCAGACCGGTGATCGTGGCGATGCGCGTGCGGCCGAGCTCGATCAGGTGGTCGGTGCCCTTCCGGGCGCCGCCCCGGTTGTCCACGTCGACATACCAGGCGGGCTCGCCGTGCAGTGGCCGGCCACCGTAGACGGTGGGCAGGCCGAAGCGCTCCACGACCGGGACGAGCGGATCGTCGCCGCGCAGCGCGATGAGCATGACGCCGTCGACCGCGCGGGTGCCGAGCAGGCCCTTGAACCGTGCCTGGGCCCGGCCGGACGCACCCAGACACAGCAGCAGGTGCAGCTCGGTCTCCTCCAGGGCCGTCGAGATACCGACGATGACATGGGCGAAGAACGGATCGGCGAAGAGGGCCGGGTCATCGCCGGAGATGGCCAGGGCGACCACGCCGCTCTTGCGCGTGGCCAGCGCCCGGGCGCTGCGGCTCGGGGCGTACCCGAGCTCCCTGATGGCCTTCTCCACGGCCGCCCGCTTGGCCGGGCTCACATACGGCGCGTTGTTGATCACCCGCGACGCCGCGGTCATCGACACGCCGGCTCGCGCGGCCACCTCGGCGAGCGTGGGCTGTCGACGGGACGGACCCGCCGCCGGTGCCATGCCTCGTCCCTTCGCCGGCGCCATCGCACCATGCACGGTGCACCGACAAAGAGTACGAGGACGACTCGACGAACCCTGAAGACGGGCGTGTCCGGCACCCCCGCCGCCGGACACGCCCGAGTCGCGAGCGCAACGCCTGGACGTCGCGCGTGCCGACGTCGGAGCAGCTGTGCCGATGCCGCTCGGGCCGGTTCATGCAATGGGTGGCGCCGGCGCAGGCCGGGTCGGGGTCTGCGGGCCGGCGCCACCGGTCATTCGGTCAGCTCCGCAGGCTCCATTGCTGGTTGGAGCCGCCGTGGCAGGACCACAGTTGGATCTTCGTGCCGTTGGCCGTGGCGGCGCCGCTGGCGTCCAGGCACAGTCCGGATTGGACACCGGTGACGCTGCCGTTGGCGTTGAGGTTCCACTGCTGGTTGGGCTGGCCGTTGCAGTCCCAGATGATGGCGGTGGTGCCGTTGCTCGTGCCCTGGCCGTTGGCGTCCAGGCACTTGTTGCCGTACACCCGCAGTTGCTTGCCGGTGGTGTAGGTCCAGCGCTGGTTGGTGCCGCCCTGGCAGTCCCACAGCTGCACCTGTGTCCCGTTCGTCGTGCTGGAGCCGGGCACGTCGACGCAGCGGCCCGAGCCGGCACCCGCGATCATGACGTTCGTCTGGCCCGGCGGCGGTCCGCTGCTCGACGGTGACGCGCTCGACGGCGGCGGGCTCGACGGCTGGGTGCTGCCGAAGGAGGAGATGAACCGCCATGCCTCGCCCTTGGTCCACGTCCGGACGCCGTCCTCGCAGCCGGAGCATCCGTCCACCGGGCCGGGCCCGTGACCGCCGTCGAACGCGGCCCACTGCACCGGGTATCCGGCCCGGCAGGAGTACGCGGTCGTGATGTGCCGCCCGCTGCCCGGCGCCGGCTCCGGCGGGTTCTGCGCGGTGCAGCCGTTGTTGCGCACGAACGTGTCGCGCAGCGCCCGTCCCGATGCGATGTTGAGGACGTTGTCCGAGATGCCGTGGATGCCGAAGTACCCGATCGGCTGGGTGCCGCCGCTGCAACCGGACAGCTGCGCGCCGGAGTAGACCACGACGGCCCGGAAGACGGTGGCCCGGCCGCACGCGATGGCGTAGCTCATCCCGCCGCCGTAGCTGAATCCCATGGCGAACAGCTGGGTGGTGTCGACGCAGAGGTCGTTCTCGATCATCCGCACCATGTCATCGGTGAACGTGATGTCCTGGCCGTTGGTGTTGGCCCAGCCGTTGCCGATACCTTGCGGCGCGACCAGGATCGCGCTGTTGTCGGACTGCTGCTGCATGCCGTAGTAGGCCCACGAGGTGCCGCTGGTCCCGCCCGTGGAGACGTCGTTCATGGTGCCGCCCCGCCAGTGGTATCCGAAGATCAACCGGTAGGGGCGGGTGCTGCTGTAGCCGTCGGGGATCCGCAGGATGAAACTGCGGCTCTGGCCGCTGCTCTGGATGGTGTACGAGCCGTTGTGCAGTGTCGGGGTCTTGCCGCAACCGGCCGTCGTCGCCGCGGACGCGGACGGGCCGGTGGCCGTCATGACGGTGAGTGTCCCCGCGGCGACCATGGCGACAGCGGCGGCCACCGCCAGCCAACGGGGAACCAGGCGTCGTCTCTGGGCAGTGCTCACAGCAGTGACTCCTTGTTTGGGGGCGAATGGCCTCTCCTCCGGAAGTGCGCGAGGCGGAACATAATTCGTATGACGTATTGTGTCAAGAGATGCAACGGTTTCGATGGGCTCCGCGACTGCCGCGCCGGTAACTTTCACGCCCGTCCCGCGGTGCGGCGATCCGAAATGCATCGAAGTTGCCCAATTATCTGGAGAGTGCCTAACGTAAGACGTCTTATGTATCAACGGCGATGGGGAGTCCGGGTCGATGTTGAGAAGAGCGAGGCACCTGCGCTGGCGCGTAGCGGCGGCGATCGGCGCGACAGTGGTGGCCGCGAGCGCGCCGGTGGCGGTGGCCTCCCCGGCACAGGCGGCGACGGCGATCACGATCAACGGCGCGTCGGGCGGGCGGACGTTCGACGGCGTGGGCGCGGTCAGCGGCGGCGGGGGCAACACCCGGCTGCTGGTCGACTACCCGGAGCCGCAGCGCAGTGACATCCTCAACTACCTGTTCAAGCCCGGCTACGGCGCGGCGATGCAGGTCCTGAAGGTGGAGATCGGCGGCGACACCAACTCCACCTCGGGCGCGGAGCCGAGCCACGAACACACGCGGGGCAGCGTCAACTGCAACCGCGGGTACGAGTGGTGGCTGATGGAGCAGGCCAAGGCCCGCAACCCCAACATCAGCCTGGTGGGCCTGGCGTGGGGCGCCCCCGGCTGGATCGGCAACGGCAACTTCTGGTCCAACGACTCGATCGACTACCTCCTGGCGTGGCTGGACTGCGCCGGCACGCACGGGTTGACGATCAACTACCTCGGTGGCTGGAACGAGAAGGGCTACAACGCCACCTGGTACAAGAACCTGCGCTCCACCCTGAACTCCCGCGGGTACGCCAACGTGAAGCTGGTGGCCTCGGACGACTTCGGGTGGGCCGCCGCCGACGAATCGCTGCGTGACCCGGCGTTCGCCGCCGCCGTGTCGGTCTTCGGCAGCCACTACGTCTGCGGGTACCGCAGCTCGCAGGCGAGCTGCCCGAGCTCCGGCAACGCCGTGTCGACCGGCAAGGCGCTGTGGGCCAGCGAGAACGGCTCCGACGACTACAACGCCGGTGCCCAGGCGCTCGCCCGCGGCGTCAACCGCGGCTACCTCGACGGGAAGATGACCGCCTACATCAACTGGCCGGTCATCGCCGCCATCACCCCCAACATTCCGTGGGCCACCACCGGCGTGGCGGTGGCTCCGCAGCCGTGGTCGGGCTACTACTCGATCGGCAGGAGCACCTGGGTCATGGCCCAGACCACGCAGTTCACCGCCCCCGGCTGGCGCTACCTCGACAACTCGAGCGGCTACATCGGCGGTAACCGCAACAACGGCAGCTACGTCTCGCTGAGGTCGCCCGGCAACGGCGACTACAGCACCATCATCGAGACCATGGACGCCACCGCGGCCCAGACCCTCAACTTCAGCATCACCGGCGGGCTGTCCACCGGCACCGTGCGCGTGTGGTCCACCAACGTCCGGTCCAGCAACCCCGCCGAGCACTTCGTGCGTGGCGGCGACATCACGCCGTCCGGCGGGAGCTTCTCGCTCACCGTCCAGCCCGGCTACGTGTACAGCATCACGACCACCACCGGGCAGGGCAAGGGCGCGGCGACCAGCCCCGCGCAGGGCAACCTGAAGCTGCCCTACAGCGACAACTTCGACGGCTACGCGACCGGCCGCGAGGCGAGGTACCTCATGGACCAGCAGGGCTCGTTCGAGGTCGCCGGGTGCGGGGGCGGGCGCACCGGACAGTGCGTGCGCCAGATGTCGGAGCAGGCCCCCATCTTCTGGACGTCCGGCCAGGCCGAGCCATTCACCCTGCTGGGCGACCTGACGTGGCGCAACTACACCGTCTCGTCGGACGTCATGCTCGAGAAGTCCGGCTACGTCCAGCTCATCGGCCGCGGCAACACGTACAACCATCAGGGCCCGCAGAACCTCAACGGTTACTACTTCCGGGTCTCCGACTCCGGCGCGTGGTCGATCCGCAGCAACAACACGAGCGGCAACTGGCGGACGTTGGCCAGCGGCACGACGTCCGGTTTCGGCATCGGGCGCTGGCACACGCTGTCGCTGACGCTCAACGGGACCACCCTCAGCGCGGCCATCGACGGCGCCACCGTCGGTAGCGTGTCCGACTCGACCTGGGTGGCCGGCCAGATCGGTTACGGCACCGGCCAGGGCGTGACCGCGCAGTTCGACAACCTGTCCATCACCGGGACCGGCGGCTCCGGCGGCCCCACCGGAGAACTGCGCGGCGCCGGATCCAACCGATGCCTGGACGTCAACGGCGCCAGCCAGGCCGACGGCGCTGTCGTGCAGATCTGGGACTGCAACGGCGGGGCCAACCAGCAGTGGACGCTCACCTCGAGCAACCAGCTGACGGTCTACGGCAACAAGTGTCTGGACGTGCCCGGCACCGCATCGGGCTCCCGCGTCCGGATCTGGACCTGCAACGGCGGCGCCAACCAGCAGTGGCGCCTCAACGCCGACGGCACGGTCATGGGCGTCGGCTCGGGGCTGTGCCTGGACGTCAACGGCGCCGGCACGGCCAACGGCACCGCCGTGCAGCTCTGGACCTGCAACGGTGGCACCAACCAGCAGTGGATTCGCAACTGACGCCTGCGATGTGACCTCCGGGGTCTGCCGAACCGCAGGCCCCGGAGCACGGCTAGCGCTGCAGGCGTGCCGGGTCGCCGGGCCCGCCGCGACGGACGAGCCAGGAGTCGGTGATGTGGGTGAACATCGCCTCGGCGGCGCCCTCGGGGTCGCGGGCGGCGATGCGTTCGTAGACGCGCCGATGGCCCGCGTTGGACGCGACGCACAGCGCCCGCGCGGTGCGTCCCACGTAGCGGGCGGTGTGAATGACCTGGCTTTCCAGCGACTTCACCACACCACGGGCAATACGGTTACCGGACGCCTGCATGATCACGTCGCGGAAGACCGATCGTGCTGCTCGTACGTGACGTGGTCGTCCACCAGCTCGGGGTGTCGCTCGACCTGGAAGTCGAGGACGGATCCTTCATCCTGGGCGAGGCGCCCGGTGTCGGGGTGACCGTCGACGAGGGCGTCATCGCCGCCTCCACCCGGCGATCGAACACCGCCGCGGCGGACAGTCCGAACGTCCGGCCGGAGCATGCCGGCCGGCGGCTGCTGGCCGTCGCGGAACGGCAATGAGCGGTTGAACGCCGGCACCGGGCGGTCGTGGAGCAGACGACCGCCCGGTAGGCCGTTCAGCGTTGCAGGGTGAGCACGCCGGGGCGGTAGGGCAGGAGGCCGTAGTCGCCGCCGGAGCTGGGGCTGCGGCCCTGGTAGAGCAGTTGCAGGTTGCACGGGTCGATGGTCTTGGTCTGGTC
>NZ_JBFAPO010000069.1:0-58864 GCF_040676755.1 Dactylosporangium sp. NPDC049525
GCGGGGGGCGGCCGGCCGGCGGGCGCCGGGGTGTTACAGCCCACGGGCCTGGGGCCCCCCCTCGGCGGGGGGGGGGCGGCCCCGCGGGGGCCCCCACGCCGGAGAACGACCGGCCGCGCTACTTGAGCTTGGCGCGGGTGTCGGCCCACTTCTTGTTCAGGTCGGCGAAGATCTGCTCCTTCGTCTCCTTCTTCGCGCCGCGGGCCGCGTCGACGATGCGCTGGCGGTACTTGCCGTCGAACAGCGCGATCTCGGCCGTGTTGCCGATCTTGTCGGCGAGCCCCTCTTCGCCCTTCGGCGCCGGGTTCAGCTCGATGAACTCCGTCTTCGCCGCCTGCAGGTCGGCCAGGGACGCCGGCAGCTGCGCACTCGTCACCACCGAGACCCCGCCCTGGTCGGTGGCGTAGTTCGACTCGTCCGCGAACCAGTCGACCCAGGCCCGCGCGGTCGCCTTGTTCTTGGAGTTGACGTTGATGCCGTTCTTGTAGTCGCCGCCGACGACCGTGTAGAACTTGCCGTTGACCTGGTTCGGGAACGGCCAGTAGCCGATGTCGTCCTTGCTCGCGGCGGCGGCCTGCATCTGCACCACGGACCACGAGCCGAGCATCATCGTGGCGATCTTCCCGGTGCCCAGCATGCCCTTGGACTGCTCCCAGTTGGTCGTCGTCGGGTCCGGCTCGGTGTAGCCGCCCTTGACCGCGTCGAACAGCAGCGAGTCGATGATGAACTGCTCCTTGCCCGGGCTCCACGGCGCGTCGTCCTTGCCGAGCTTCGTCACCGCCTCCGGGTCACCGCTGACCGCGCCGCGCGCGCCCTCCCACTGCCCGAGCGGCCAGCCGTCCTTGTAGTTGGTGTACAGCGGGATCACGCCGGTCTTGTCCTTGATGGCCTTCAACGCCGACAGGAACTCCTCGGGCGTCTTCGGTGGGGTGGTGACACCTGCGGCGGTCCAGACCTTCTTGTTGAACACGTAGCCCTGGGCGTTGCCGGTGATGGCGAGGCCGTAGACCTTGCCGCCGACCGTCTGCTCGGAGCGCACGAAGCGGTACTTGTCCTTCAGCTCGTCCACGGTGCCCAGCGGCTCGAAGAACGACGGCAGCTGGTCGGCGGTCACGGAGTTCGGGATCGGCAGCACGTCGCCGTAGTTCTTCGTGTTCATCCGGACGCGCACCTCCCCCTCGTAGTCGGTGATCGCCTCGAACTTGACGTTCGTGCCCGGATACTTGGCCTCGAACTTCTTCTTGTATTCCGGCAGCACGGTGTCGACCAGGTCGGTGCGCTGGGTCAGGACCGTGATGTCACCGGCGATCTTGCCGCCGGTGCCTCCGCCGTCATCGCCGTCGCCGCACGCGGTGAGGGCGAGGGACGTCACTGCGAGCAAGGCGACGAGGTGCTTTTGCATATGCACGGGTACCACCTTCCGATGTGGGGGTGTGATCGGTGGTGCTGGAGGTGCCGTTGCCGGTCGGGCGGGTTCAGAACGCGCGGATGAGGTCCAGGCGGCGGGCGTCGACGTCGAAGCCGTCGTGCCGCTCGGAGACCGCGCCGGGCCGGTGGTGCGACACGCTCATCGGCTGGTGTCCGCGGACGCTCCGGGTGAGTCCCAGGTCCGCGAGCTCCGGCACGGCGGTGACGAGGTAGCCGGGCGCGCGGTGCAGGTGCAGTGAACGACGCAGGGCCGCGCCGGCCTGGGCGTTGAACAGCCACTGGACGTTGAACCCGTGGTGGGACATCGCGGGAGACCCTTCAGGCGGTGCGACGCGGCCGGTTCCGGCAGCACGGGCACCGCAGGACGGGGGTGTGTCGTCGCGGCAAGGTGACTGAACCGGATAAGTTCCATCAACCTAGGCCCGCGCTCTGAAGCTGTCAATCCCAGGTTTCACCGCAGTTTCCGCACGCGGATCGGATGGCGTGCGGTCCTCGCGGCGGCGCCGGCCGCAACATGCGGCGCCGGGCACTGAAGCGCATAATCACGCAGTGCCCGGTGCCGCATCCGGTGGGTCAGTACTTGAACTGGCCGACGAGGCTGTGCAGGGTCGCGCTCATCTTGGCGAGCTCGGCGACGGACTGCTGCGTGTCGCCGATCGCGACGGTGGTGTTGGACGCGGCGGCGGCGACCCCGACGAGGTTGCCGGCGATCTCGCGGGTGTTGCTGGAGGCGTCGGTGACGTTGCGGGCCATCTCCGCCGTCGTGGCCGTCTGCTCCTCCACTGCGGAGGCGATCGTCGTCTGGTAGTCGTTGACCTGCTCGACGATCTCGCTCATCCGGCCGATCGCGCGGCTGGTCGCGTCGGCGTTGCGCTGGATGCGCTCCACCTGCTTGCCGATGTCCTCGGTGGCCCGCGCCGTCTCCTGGGCGAGGTCCTTGACCTCGCTGGCGACCACGGCGAAGCCCTTGCCCGCCTCGCCGGCCCGGGCGGCCTCGATGGTGGCGTTCAGCGCGAGCAGGTTGGTCTGCTCCGCGATCGCCGTGATGAGCTTGATGACGTCGCTGATCTGGGTGGAGGACTCGCCGAGTTCGGTGACCGTGTCGGTGGCGGAGGTGGCGACGTGGACCGCCTCCGCGACGACCCGGCTCGCCTCGGCGGCGTTCGCGGCGATCTCGCGGATCGAGGCGCCCATCTCCTCCGCCCCGGCCGCGACGGTGCTCAACGCCCCGCTCATGGTCTCGGTGGCGGCGGAGACCCGGCCGGCCTGACCCGACGTCTGCTCGGCGGACTCCGAGATCTGCCGGGTCGTGGCCGACAGTTCCTCGGTGGCGGCGGCGAGGGTGTTGGCCTGCTCCCCGATCCGGCTGATCGTGCCGGCCAGCTTGCCGACGAACCGGTTGAACGCGGCACCCAGCGACCCGAACTCGTCCCGGCGCCCTTCTTCGACCCGGCGGGTCAGGTCACCCTCGCCGTCGGCGATCTCGCTGAGCCGGGTGGTGAGCGCGGTCAGCGGGCGCAGGATGCTGCGGCTGATCAGCCCGGCGAGCAGCAGCACCAGGATCAGCGCGACCGCGGTGCCGGTCAGCACCGCGGTGCGCGAGGAGTCCGCCGTCTCGGCGGTGGACGCGGCGCGCACGGCGAGCAGGCTCGACTCGGCCTGCGTCAGCTCGGTCAGCTTCGCCCGGATCTGGTCCATGACCGTCTTGCCCTGGTCGGTGAGCACGACCGCGCGGGCGGCGTCGAACCCCTGCGTGCGCCGCAGGTCGATGGTCTGCTGCAGCTCGGCGAACTTAGCCGTGACCAGCGGGCGCAGCTCGGCGATGCGCTGCTGCTGCGCGGCGTTGTCGCTGGTCAGCGTGGCAACCGCCTGGATCTTCGAGGCGATGGCCGCGGTCGCGTTCTGATACGGCTCGAGATACCGGTCCTCACCGGTGATCAAGTAGCCGCGCTGGCCGGTCTCGGCGTCCTTGAGCGTGCCGGTGACCTCCTCGACCGCGGTCATCACCTGGTAGGTGTGCTTGACCATGTCGCCGTTGTGTTCCAGCGTGTCCGTGTTGCGGTAGGCGAGCAGCCCGACGACGCTGAGCACGACGAGCGGCAGGGCGAAGGCCGCCAGCAGCCTGGTGTTGACGCGGTACAACCAGCCCACGGGACCCACTCCCAACCGAATTCCCCGAAACGCTCCGTGACGGTCGTTTCGGGTCGGACGGCCCTCAGTTGAGCAAAACCGGTGAGGTTTCGCGGCGATACAGTTCCGTGGGTGCGGCAGGGGGACTCATGGACATCGACGGGCTGACCAACCTTCCCGGCTACCTCGACGCGGACGCGCAGCGGGAGCTGCTCGCCACAATCGATGCGCTGCCGTGGCGCGACGACCTGCGCCGCCGGGTCCAGCACTACGGCTACCGCTACGACTACAGCCGCAAGCGGGTCGACGCCGACGCGTTCCTCGGGCCGCTACCGGCGTGGGCCGGCGCGCTCGCCGAGCGGCTGCACGGCGACGGGCACGCACCGCGGCCGCCGGACCAGGTCATCGTCAACGAATACCAGCCGGGGCAGGGCATCGCCCCGCACGTCGACTGTGTCCCGTGCTTCGCCGGCACGGTGTTGTCGGTGAGCCTCGGCTCCGCGTGTGTGATGACCTACACCCTGCCGAAGGCGGCGCAGCGGGTGGACGTGCTGATGGAGCCGGGCAGCCTGCTGGTGATGCGCGGTCCGGCACGGTACGACTGGCGCCACGGCATCGCCGCCCGCAAGACCGACCGGTGGCAGGACACCGTCATCACCCGTGGGCGGCGCGTGTCGCTGACGTTCCGGACGGTGCTGCTCAGCTGACCGGCCGGCGCCGGCCGCCGCCCCGGCGGGCCGGTCGACCGGGTCCGACCGCGGGCAGGGCGCCGCCGGCCGTCGCGAACAGCAGCGACCGGCGAGCCCGGCGAAGTTCGCACGGGCCCACCGGCCGCTGCCGTCCACCGGCCGCTGAGGCCGGCAGGGTGTTCCCTAGACGTTGACGCCGTAGTCCTTGGCGATGCCGGCCAGGCCGGACGCGTAGCCCTGGCCGACGGCGCGGAACTTCCACTCGGCGCCGTTGCGGTACAGCTCGCCGAAGACCAGCGCGGTCTCGGTCGAGTAGTCCTCGGTCAGGTCATAGCGGGTCAGTTCGTTGTTGTCGGCGGCGTTGACCACCCGGATGAAGGCGTTGGTGATCTGCCCGAACGACTGGCCACGGGCGTCGGCGTCGTGGATCGACACCGGGAAGACGACCTTGTCGACCTCCGGCGCCAGCGCGGCGAGGTTGACCTTGATCATCTCGTCGTCGCCTTCGCCCTCACCGGTGAGGTTGTCACCGGTGTGCTCCACCGAGCCGTCGGGCGACTTGAGGTTGTTGAAGAACACGAAGTGCTGGTCGCTGAGGACCTTGCCGTCGGCGCCGAGCAGCAGTGCGCTGGCGTCGAGGTCGAAGTCCGCACCGGTGGTGGTGCGGACGTCCCAGCCGAGACCAACGTTGACGTTGGTCAGGCCGGGCGCGGCCTTGGTCAGGCTGACGTTGCCGCCCTTGGTGAGGCTGACTCCCATTAATCCTCCAGGTGATGCCGGGCACGGGCACAGCCCGCTCTCAGTAAGTCATCATGCTCCGCCACCCTGGACGTCCGCTGGGAGGGTTGGCAGACGCGCCGCACGAGATCTCAGACCTCGAAGGGCTGGACCACCACGAAATGGCCCTGCAGCCCCATGAACTGCAGTGCCAACCCCTCGGCCGGGCCGCCCGAGTAGATCTGCCGCGAGAGCCTGACCTGGGTCGACACCGACACCCGCATCCCGGTGGTCCAGGCGACCACGGCGGCAATGTCGACGAACGTCGGGCCCTGGCACAGCAGGGTCACCGGGGTGCCGCGGGTCATGACCACGACGGAGCCCTGACCCGAGACCACGAGGTGGAACACGCCGCCGCCGGGGATGCCGGGGCTCTCGATCCGCTGGATCTCCGTCTGCAGGGTGGCGTCGAAGGCGAGAATGTTGTCGGCGTTGATGCACAGCGAGTTGCCCTGCAGCTCGACGATGTGCAGGTCGGTGGCATTCTCCGCAAGGAACACCTCACCCTCGCCCTTGCAGGTCATCAGCTTCAGCCCCTGCCCGGTGACCGCGCCCTCAAACATGGCCCGCAGGCCACCGGAGCCCTTGTAGATGAACTCGACGTTGCCCTGGTAGGCGACCATCGAGCCGCGGCGCGCGTGGACCTCCGGGCCGAGCGTCACCTTCACCATCTTGCTGCTCTGCTTCGTCCACCGGCCGGTGGCCGGCACCTCCCGGTACTTCTGCAGGCTGACCATGACACCCGGCTGGACCCGCTCGACCGGCGCGGGCGCCGGCCCGCCCGGCACCGGCTGGAACGACCCGGGATGCTGAGGCGGCCCGGGATGCTGGGGCGGTCCAGGGTGCTGGGGCGGTCCAGGGTGCTGGGGCGGTCCGGGGTGCTGGGGCGGGAAACCTGGCTGCGGCGGGAAACCCTGCTGCGGTGGAAAGCCCGGCTGGGGTGGGAAGCCCTGCTGCGACGGTGGCCCGGGGGGCGGCGCGAAGCCCGGCTGCGGGCGCGGCGGGGGCGGCGGTCCAGAGGGCGGCGCCGAGGCCGGCCGTGGCGGCGGCGCGAATGCCGGTGCGGGCGCGGCCGGTGCGGGCGCCGGCTCGTCGTCGACCGTGCCGCCGTAGGAGCGGATCAGGTCGGCCAGCCCGCCCGCGAACCCCTGCCCGACCGCGCCCGTGCGCCACACGCCCTTGCGGTACACGTCGCAGATGATGATGGCCCGCTCCGGGCCGAAGTCGGCGCCGGTGAAGCTGTACCGCATCACCTCCTGCCCACCCGCGACCAGCCGCACATACCCCGACCTGAGCTGGCCGGCCGTGCCGGCGCCGTCGATCGCCGCGCAGAACGACAGCTTCGCGATCTTGTCCGGCACCCGGCTCAGCGTCGCCTGGAACGCGTCGGTGTCCCCGGACTGCGGGCCGAGCTGCCGGATCGCGCCCTCCGGCGACGCCGGCTGGTTGAAGAAGATGAAGTATGCGTCGTCGGAGAGCTTGTTGCTCGCGTCGAGCCCGAAGCAGGAGATGTCCCAGGTGAGCCCGGGCCCGTCCAGCATGATGCCGACGTAGAGGTCGTCCGCCGCGGTCAACGCCGACAGCGGGCTCTTCTGCCCCCGAGTGAATACCTGAGACACGTGGACTCCTCGGCTCCCGGCTACGCGTTCGCCACCAACATATCCGCACGCCCGGTCCGGCACCGCCCTGCCGTGCTCCTACAGTTCGCCGGCCCCGGCGTGCCGGCGGGTCCCGGCCGTCGCCGTGTACTCGGCGAAGATCTCGCCGAGGACGTGCCGTGCGGCGACGGACCCGTCGGCGTCGTCCAGGGTGTAGGAGCAGGTGACGAGCGTCTTCCAGAGGGCCCAGCCGCGGCCACGTGCCCAGGTCGCCGCGTCGACACCCAGCCGCTCCCGGAACGCCTGCCGGCCGTCGGCGGTCAGCAGGGTCCAGGCGATTGCCAGGTCGCAGGCAGGGTCGCCGACGCCGCAGGTCCCGAAGTCGATGACGGCCGCCAGCCGCCCACCGTCGAGCAGCAGATTCCCCGGTGCGACGTCGCCGTGGAACCAGCGCCGTACACCGTCCCAGCGGGCGTCCAGTGCGCCCTGCCAGATCTCGCCGGCCAGGTCGGCGTCGACGTGGCCGGCAAGAACCGTGAGCGCGCGCCGGGCCTCCCCGTCGTAGGTGCGCAGCGGTCCGCCCCGATACCAGTTGTGCGGTCCGGGGTGTGGTCCGCCGGTGATGTCGACGCGCCGCAGGGCCGCCAGGAACTCGGCCAGATCCAGCGCGAACCGGACGGGGTCGGCGATGCGGTCGGCGCGCGCCGGCTCGCCGTCGAGCCACTCGTAGACCGACCACGGGTAGGGGTAGCCGGCGCCGGGTGCGCCCTTCGCCAGTGGGGCCGGGATGGGCAGCGGAAGCTGGGCGGCGAGCGCCGGAAGCCACCGGTGTTCCTTGTCGACCGCCAGGGCATACTCGGCCGCGCTGGGCAGCCGTACCGACATCCGGGAGCCGAGGTGGAAGGTCCAGTTGTCCCAGCCGCCGTCGGGCACGGGGCGGACCGGGAGGCCGGCCCACTGCGGGAACTGTGCGGCGACCAGCCGGCGCACCTGTTCCGCGTCGACGGCGACGCGCTGGGGCACCGGGCCGAGCTGCGGCGTGTCGCTCACTGGGATGTCCCCCTGGATGGTGGTGTGGTGGCTGCGGGGACCCAGGGTAGGCGCCGGACCTCACAGTCCGGTGCGGTGTCTCGTCGGACCGGTGAGGGCAGGACGAGCGAAGGAGCCGACGCCATGACCACCCCGGATCCGGGCCTGAGCGCGATCATGGGCGAGCGACGCCAGCTGATCAATGTCGCCTACCGGCTGCTCGGGTCCCTTGCCGACGCCGAGGACGTCGTGCAGGAGACCTACGCCCGCTGGTACGCGATGACACCGGCGCAGCGGGAGGCCATCGTGTCGCCCGGGGCGTGGCTGACGACGGTCGCCGGGCGGGTCTGCCTGGACCTGCTCGGCTCGGCGCGGGCCCGGCGGGAGCGTTATGTCGGCGAGTGGATTCCCGAGCCGCTGCCGGAGCCCGCCGAGTGGGCCGGCGGGCGGGCCGACCCGGCCGAGCGGATCACTCTCGACGAGTCGGTCACCATGGCGTTCCTCGTCGTGCTCGAGTCGATGACCCCGGCCGAGCGGGTCGCGTTCGTCCTGCACGACGTCTTCCGGTACTCGTTCGCCGAGGTGGCCGGGATCGTCGGGCGTACCCCGGCCGCGTGCCGCCAGCTGGCCTCCTCGGCCCGCCGCCGGCTGCGCGTCACCCGGTCGCCCGCGACACCGGTGGCTCGCCGGGCCCGCGTCGTCCGCGACTTCAAGCGGGCGTGGGAGGCCAAGGACATCGACGCCCTCATCGGCCTGCTCGCCGCCGACGCCACGGCCACCGGTGACGGCGGCGGGCTCGTCAGCGCCGCGCCGCACCCGGTCGAGGGCGCCGAGCCGATCGCCCGCTTCTTCGCCGGCCTGGTGGTCCCGGCGCCCGGCCTGACGATCCTGGAGCGCACCGTCAGCGGTCAGCCCGGCCTGGTGGCCCGGCTGGACGGCGGCACGGTGGGGGTGCTGGCGTTCGACGTCGCCGGGGACCGCATCACCCGCATCTGGGCGGTCCTCAACCCCGACAAGCTGCGGACCTGGTCGCTATAGGGCGGCGTCGGCGGCGACCATCGTCAGGACCTCGCGGACGGTGTCGTCGAGCCGGCGGGCCCGCCGAACGCATGGCGGGCAAGGAATGGAAAGAGGAGCACCCACTCCTTCCGTTCTTAATGTATAGCGTACCTGGGGGCTTGTGGCAAGACCCGGGTCGTGGCGCAGAATCGCTGGTCGAAGCCAGGATCGGAGCTGATGCACGTGAACCCGCTGACCACCACGAGCGCGTTCGACCTTCCCGAGCACCTGTCCCCCAAGGCGGACCCGGCGCTGATCGCCGGCGACGAGCGGCACTTCGCGGCCATCGCGGAGAGCCTCGCGCAGTCGATCGCGGAGCTGTCCGACCGGCTCGACGCGGAACGCAGGGCACCCGGCGGGATCGGCGAGGCGGCGATGAACCGGGACATGGAGGTCCACCGGCTGACCGCGCGCCTGCGCACCCTGCGCCGCTTCGGTCTGGACCTGTGCCTCGGGCACATCGTCAGCGCCGAGGACCCCGAACCCGTGTATGTCGGGCGGCTCGGCCTCACGGACGGTTCGGGCCGCCGGCTGCTGCTCGACTGGCGCTCCCCCGCCGCCGAGCCGTTCTTCGGCGCGACCCACGCCAACCCGATGGGTCTGGCCAGCCGCCGCCGGTACCGCTGGACCCGCGGCCGGGTCACTGACTACTGGGACGAGGTGTTCACCGCCGACGGGTTCGAGGGGCATGCCGCCCTCGACGACCAGTCCGCGTTCATCGCCAGCCTCGGCGGCAACCGGTCGGCCCGCATGCGGGATGTCCTCGGCACCATCCAGGCGGACCAGGACGCCATCATCCGCGCCGGATCCAGCGGTGCCCTCGTCGTCGACGGCGGCCCCGGAACGGGGAAGACCGTCGTCGCGTTGCACCGCACCGCCTACCTCCTCTACGCCGACCCGCGCCTCGGTCACCGGCGGGGCGGGGTGCTGTTCGTCGGCCCGCACCAGCCGTACCTGGCCTACGTCGCCGACGTGCTGCCCAGCCTCGGCGAGGAGGGCGTGCAGACCTGCACCGTGCGGGACCTCGTCGCCGAAGGAGCCACCGCGGCGGTCGAGGCCGACCCGGAGGTGGCCCGGCTGAAGTCGTCCGCGGACGTGGTCCAGGTGGTCGAGGCGGCCGTCAGGTTCTACGAGCGGCCGCCCGCCAAGGGCATGACGGTCGAGACCGACGTCGACGACCTCTGGCTGAGCGCCGAGGACTGGGCCGAGGCGTTCGAGGCGGTGGAGCCCGGCACCCCGCACAACGAGGCACGCGAGCAGATCCGGGAAGAGCTGTGCACGCTGCTGATCGCCAAGTACGACGGTGACATGCCGGACGAGGCGCTGCGCGCGTCGCTGCTGCGCAACCGGGAGCTGCACACGGCGCTGAACCGCGCGTGGCCGATGATCGAGGCGGCCGACCTCGTCGGTGACCTGTGGTCGGTGCCCGCCTACCTGCGCAGGTGTGCCCCGTGGCTCGGCCCCGACGAGGTGGTCAAGCTCCAACGTACCGACGCGAATGCCTGGACGGTGTCGGACCTTCCGCTGCTCGACGCGGCCCGGCAGCGCCTCGGCGACCCGGAGGCGGCACAGCGGCAGCGCCGGCGTGACGTCGCCGTCGCCGCCGAGCGCGAGCAGCGGGCCCGGGTCGTCGACGACCTCAGCGCCGTCCTCGACGACGACTACGGGGTGGGCCTGGTCACGATGCTGCGCGTCGAGGACTTCAAGGACGCCGTGATCGACGAGGCCGCGCAGCCTGGCACGACCCCGGACCTGCTGGCCGGCCCGTTCGCGCACATCGTCGTGGACGAGGCGCAGGAGCTGACCGACGCGGAGTGGCAGATGCTGCTGCTGCGCTGCCCGTCGCGGAGCTTCACCATCGTCGGCGACCGCGCCCAGGCCAGGCACGGCTTCACCGAGTCGTGGCAGGAGCGGCTCGAACGCGTCGGCATCGACCGGATCAGCATCGCGTCGCTGAGCATCAACTACCGCACGCCGGCCGAGGTCATGGCGGAGGCCGAGCCGGTCATCCGGGCCGCGATCCCCGACGCCAACGTGCCGACGTCCATCCGCAACGGCGGCGTGCCCGTCGTGCACGGGTCCATCGAGCAGCGCGACGCAATCCTGGACGCCTGGCTCGCGGCGCACGCCGACGGGATCGCCTGCGTCATCGGCGACCCCACGTTCACCGCCACGCCGCGGGTCCGGTCGCTGACCCCTGAACTGTCGAAGGGCCTCGAATTCGACCTGGTCGTCCTCATCGACCCTTCGAGATTCGGCGAAGGTGTCGAAGGAGCCGTCGACCGGTACGTCGCGATGACGAGGGCCACCCAGCAGCTCGTCATCCTCACGAGCACGTGAACTGGACCTCAACCATGGTCGAGGTCGTACGGTGGCTGTCGTGAGTATGGAAGTCACCGCCTGGACCCAGATGCACCACGCCATCTACGCGTCTCAGGACAAGCGCCCGTTCTCGGTCGCCGCGCTGCGGCGCATCGCGGCCTTCGCCCGCCCGCACCGGGCCCGGCTCGCCGGGTTCCTGTCCCTGAGCGTCGTGACCGCGCTGCTGGCCGTCGCCACCCCGGTGCTCGCCGGCCGGGTCGTCGACGCGATCGTCGGCGGCGGCTCCCGCGACACCGTCGTGACCCTCGCCGTGCTCATCGCGGTCATCGCCCTCGTCGAGGCAGGGGTCGGGCTGCTCGCCCGGCTCCTGTCGGCGAAGATCGGCGAAGGGCTGATCCTCGACCTGCGCACCGCCGTCTTCGACCACGTGCAACGCATGCCCGTGGCGTTCTTCACCCGGACCCGCACCGGCGCGCTCGTCAGCCGGCTCAACAGCGACGTCATCGGTGCGCAGCGGGCGTTCAGCGGTACCCTCTCCGGCGTCGTGAGCAACATCGTCCAGCTGTCGCTCACGTTCGTGGTGATGGTGACGCTGTCGTGGCAGATCACGCTGCTCGCGCTGGTGCTGCTGCCGGTGTTCCTAGTGCCGGCCAAGCGGATGGGCAACCGCCTGGCCCGGCTGGAGCGGGAGGCCGCCGGGCACAACGCGGCGATGAGCACGCAGATGACGGAGCGGTTCTCCGCGCCCGGCGCGACCCTCGTCAAGCTGTTCGGCCGCCCGGCCGACGAGTCGGCGGAGTTCGCCCAGCGGGCCCGCCGGGTCCGCGACATCGGCGTGCGCACCGCCATGAACCAGACCGTCTTCATCACCGCGCTGATGCTGGTCTCCTCGCTCGCGCTGGCCGTCGTGTACGGCGTCGGCGGCGTCGCCGCGCTGCGCGGGACCCTCGACGCGGGCGCGGTCGTGGCGCTCGCGCTGCTGCTGACCCGCCTGTACGCGCCGCTCACGGCCCTCGCCAGCGCCCGGGTCGAGGTGATGAGCGCGCTGGTCAGCTTCGAACGCGTCTTCGAGATCCTCGACCTGCGCCCGCTCGTCGCGGAGAAGCCCGACGCCCGTGGCGTCCCCGCCGGTCCCGTGTCCGTCGAGTTCGATTCGGTACGGTTCGGCTACCCCTCCGCCGACAAGGTGTCCCTCGCCTCCCTCGAGGAGGTCGCGACCCTGGACACGCGCGGCGGGGTCGAGGTCCTGCACGACGTCTCGTTCACCGCCGGGCCGGGCCAGATGATCGCCCTGGTCGGCTCGTCCGGTGCGGGGAAGTCGACGATCGCGCAGCTGCTGCCCCGCCTGTACGACGTCGACAGCGGCACCGTGCGTCTCGCCGGCGTCGACGTGCGGGACCTGTCCGCCGACGCGATCCGGGCGACGCTCGGCATGGTCACCCAGGACGGGCACCTGTTCCACGAGTCCGTCCGCGCCAACCTGCTGCTCGCCCGGCCCGGCGCGAGCGAGGACGAACTGTGGACGGTCCTGCGCCGGGCCCGCCTCGACGACCTGGTCGCGTCGCTGCCCGACGGCCTCGACACCGTCGTCGGCGAACGCGGCTACCGCCTGTCCGGCGGCGAACGCCAACGCCTCACCATCGCCCGGCTGCTGCTCGCCGGCCAGCAGGTCGTCGTGCTCGACGAGGCGACCGCGCACCTCGACTCGACGTCCGAGGCGGCGGTGCAGGCCGCGCTCGCCGAGGCCCTCGCCGGACGCACCGCGGTCGTCATCGCGCACCGCCTGTCGACCGTGCGTGCCGCCGACCTGATCCTGGTCGTCGAGGCGGGCCGGATCGTCGAACGCGGCACCCACACGGAACTGCTCGCGGTCGGCGGCCGGTACGCGGAGCTCTACCACACCCAGTTCGCCCCGGCGGACGAGCCGGTCCGCACGTAGGCTCAGGCCGTGGATGAAACCGTAGACCTGTTCGCGGGCATTCCGGTCCGTGACTACACCACGGCGGCGGCCTGGTATGAGCAGCTGCTCGGCGCCCCGCCGTCGTTCCTGCCCAACGACACCGAGGCGGTGTGGGAGCTCGCCGAGCACCGGTTCATGTACATCGAGGTGCGGCCCGCACACGCGGGCCACGCCATGCACACCGTGTTCCTCAGCGACTTCGACACCCGGATCGCCCAGATCGCCGAACGCGGACTGGAGCCCGCCGAACGCGAGACCTACGACAACGGCGTCCGCAAGGCCACCTTCCGCGACCCGGACGGCAACGAGATCGGCTTCGGCGGCGCGCCCGTCGCGTGAGGGTCAGCGGCCGGTCACAGCAGGCCGATCTCGCGGGCCCGGCGGACGGCCTCGCTGCGGCTCGTCGCCTGGAACTTGCGCAGCACCTCGCGGATGTGGGTGCGCACGGTGCCGGCCGACACGTGCAGCATGGTGGCGATCTCCTCGGCCGGGATCAGTGCCGCCAGGTGCCGCAGCACCTCCACCTGCCGGGCGCTGAGGACCGGCACCGGGTCGGCCACCAGCGGCCGGCCGGGATCCGCCGCGTCGGACGGGGCGAGCGGGTGCCCCGCGGCGGGCGGGCGGGCCAGGGTGTGCTGGCGCAGCAGCCGGCGCAGGACGGTGTCCGACTCGTACACCGGGCGCGTGCCGCCGTCGTCGGCGGTGAACTCGACCGCCGTCTGCAGGGCCTCCACGGCCTGTTCGTGGTCGCCCTGGCGGGCCGTCGCGGACGCCAGCAGCAGCCACGCGTCGACGAGGACGCCGACCACCAGCCCTGACCGGCGCAGCACCCGGTGGGCGCACTCGACCGCGTGCGACACGTCGCCGGCGGCGAGGGACGCCGCGCCGCGGACCAGCGTCACCTCGGGCCGCTCCTGGTCGAGGCGGGCCAGCGCGGTGCGGGCCTCCTCGTGCCGGCCCATCGCGACCAGCACCCGCAGCTCCGCGAGGCTGAGCTCGTCCCGCACCCACCTGCGGGTCGGCGCCTCGACCGGCGCGCCGCGCAGCACCGACAACGCGGCGGGCAGCTCACCGCGGGCCCGCAGCAGCCTGGACCGCACGATGGCCAGGGTGGCGGTGTAGGCGCTCTCCCGCGGCCCGCCGTCGGTCTCCAGCCCGGCCTCGGCGGAGCGCAGGTAGTGCCAGGCGGCGGCGGTGTCGTAGCGCTCGACCGCCACCCATGCCAGCGCCACGTCGGCGATGTGCCGCGGACCCCGGTTCAGCGCCTCGGTGCGCGCCACGACGTCGAACGCCCGCTGCGCCGTGTCGTACGCCGCCCGCAGCCGGCCCAGATGCGCCTCGGTGAACGCGAGATGCTGGGTGCAGTACGCGATGAGCCCGCCGCACCGCTCGCTGGCCGGCACCCGGACCGCGGCGGCGAAACTCCTGGCGGCCTCGGCCAGCCGTCCGGCGCGCAGGTGCGCGGTCGCGACCCCGGACAGCACGAACACCCACAGCTCCGGCCGGGCGGCGATCCGGCCCGGGTCGACCTGCGGCAGCAGCTGCGCCGCGGTGTCCGTGACCGCGTGCAGCCGTTCGGCGTCGCCGGTCTCGTAGGCGATGGTCTGCCGCACCATGCACGAAACGATCCGGCTCTCCAGCGGCGCGTCCGCGCCCGGCAGCCACGCGTCACCGGCCAGCAGCCGCTCGGCCCGGACGATGTCGTCGCGGGCGAGCGCGAGCGCGGCGGCGACCATCACCCCTTCCGACGTCGCCAGCGTGGCGGGCATGCCGGCGAGCAGACCGGCGATCCGCCCGGCGGTCCCGTCCATGATCACTTCGGCGACCGCGAGGTCGTCGACGACGAACCGGGCCGCCTCGTCCCAGGCGCCCACGTCGGCGGCGTGCCCGACCGCGCCGGCCAGGTCCCCGTGCCGGGCGGACCAGCGCGCCGCGACGAGCGCGGCCGACCGGGACTCCTCGGCCGGCAGCGGCAGCCGGTCCCGCAGCACCGCGCTGAACAGCGGATGGAACCGGTAGGTGCCCTGCGCCTCGCTCACGACCTCCAGGAACGCGCCGGCCTCCTCCAGGTCGGCCAGGACGTCCCCGGTGACGGACGGGCCGGCGACGATCGCCGCGAGCTCGGCGGTGAACGTGTCCAGCCGCCCGACCCCGGCCAGCAGCCGCTGCTGTTGCGGCGTCAACCCCTCCAGGATCTCCCCGGTGAAGTAGTCCACGACGTAGTCATGGGTGGCCAGCGCCGGCACCGCGGACCCGCCGGCGTCGTGCATCGCCATCGCGCACAACCGCACCCCCACGAGCCAGCCGCGGGTCTGCCGCATGACCTCAGCGAGGTCGGCGTCGGTCAGGTCGACATCGTGCAGCGCGAACAGCGCCTGCACCTCGGCGGGGTCCAGCGCGAGGTCGGCGCCGTGCAGTTCGCTGAGCTGATCGGTCAGCCGGTACCGGTGCAACGGGAAATGTGGCCGGTGCCGGCCGATGAGCACCAGCCGGAGGCGACCCTGCGCGTGCCGCAGCAGGAACTCGATCTCGTGCAGCTGCTCCGCCGCCAGCCGGCACACGTCGTCCAGGACCAGCACCAACGGTTGCGGGTGGCGGGCCAGGACCGCCGCCAGCTCGATGACCGCCCGGTGATCCGGCGCCGCGGTCCACTCCAGCAGCGCCACCGGCAGCAGCACCCCGGCATTGCGCAGCGCGGCCAGCAGGTGCCGCCACATCCGCGCCGGCTGCCGGGTGTCGTCCTGGTCGAGCGTGAGCCAGGCGATCGTGTCCCAGCCCGGGCTGTCATCCGCCCACGCCGCCACCAGCTGGGTCTTGCCGGACCCGGCCGGACCGGTGACGACGGTGACCGGCAGGTCGGTGAGGCCCCACAGCTCGTCGATGAGCTCCTCGCGCAGCAGCGAGCGCTCCACCGGCTCGGGCCGGGTCAGCTTCGCGGACAACAGCGGGGACGCGGCCGCCAGGTCCGGCGCGTCCTCGCTGACGCCTCCACTCGTGTCGATACAACCCAGCATATGCAGCGCGGCGGCTCATGTGGCCCCTGGAGGACTGACACGAATGGGCGTCGGACAAACGGCCGGGCCGGTCCGGCCGGACGGCCAGCGCCGCCGACCGCGACGCCGTCAGTGCACGCCGTTCATGAGCCGCCGGATCAGCGGGGTGAGCGCGGCCAGCACGACACCGACGACGATCGCGGCGGCGCCGAGCGCGCCGAAGTACACGGTTTCGTGCTCGGGGCTGTAGTAGCGGGCCAGGACGCCGGACATGGCGGTGCCCAGCGCCACGGACAGGAAGAACAGCGCGACGGTCTGGGTGCGGAACGCGGCCGGGGCGACCTTGGTGGCCAGCGACAGCCCGACCGGTGACAGCAGCAGTTCCGCGACGGTGAAGACGAGCAGGATTCCGGCGAGGGCGAGCAGCGGGGTGCTGTTCGGCCCGCCGCCCGCGAGCGGCAGGAACAGCAGGAACGCCAGGCCCATGACGACGGTGCCGGCGGTGAACTTCGCCGGGGTCGACGGCTGCCGGGA
Organism: Dactylosporangium sp. NPDC049525; assembly: GCF_040676755.1. NCBI lineage: Bacteria > Bacillati > Actinomycetota > Actinomycetes > Micromonosporales > Micromonosporaceae > Dactylosporangium > Dactylosporangium sp. NPDC049525. Next base: position 16,520 of record NZ_JBFAPO010000069.1, read on the forward strand.
GCCGAGCCTGGTCCAGAGCGCCGCGAACACGCCGGACAGCAGGATGATGAACACCGGGTTGATCGACTGTACCCACGACACCGGCATCTCCCAGCCCAGGACGGTGCGGTCCAGGCGCTGATCGGAGTAGATCGTCACCACGGTGAACTGCTGCTGGTACAGCGACCAGAACACCGCGCTGGCCAGGAACATCGGGATGAACCCGAGCATGCGGCGGCGCTCGACCGGCGTCACGGCGCCGGCGGTCAGGATGACCACGAAGTAGGCGACCGCGGCGACCGCGCTGACGACGACCACGGCGGTGGCCAGCCGGTCCGCCGGCAGGACGCCGGTGAGCACGACGACACCGACCCCGACGACCACCGCCGCCGCGACCAGCGCGACGAGTGGCCGGCGGGCCGGCGGGAGCGGGTTGGGCACCTCACGCGCCGCTCCGGTCAGCTGCCGGCGGCCGATCGCGTACTGGGTCAGCCCGATCGCCATCCCCACCGCGGCGAGCCCGAAGCCGTAGTGGAACCCGGCGTTCTGCTGCAGCAGCCCGGTCAGCAGCGGCCCGGCGAGTGCGCCGACGTTGATGCCGAGGTAGAACAGCGAGAAGCCGGCGTCGCGGCGCGGGTCGTCCTCGGCGTACAGCGAGCCGACGAGCGACGTTGCGTTGGCCTTCACCCCGCCGCTGCCCACCGCGATGCACACCAGCCCGGCCGCCACCCCGGCCAGCCCGGGCAGCACCGCGAGACTGACGTGGCCTGCCATGACCAGCACGGCACTGCCGAACAGCACCCGTTCCGGGCCGAGCAGCCGGTCCGCGGTCCAGGCACCGAGGATGGTCGACAGGTACACGGCCCCGCCGTAGGCGCCGACGATGCTGGTCGCGGTGGTCTCGTCGATGCCGAGTCCGCCCCGGTCCGCCGCGTAATACAGGTAGATGAGCAGGATGCCCTGCATGCCGTAGAACGAGAACCGTTCCCACAGCTCGACGCCGAACAGGTTCGCCAGCACCCTCGGCTGCCCGAAGAACGTGCGTTCACGCGGCTGCGTCATACCGGCCACGCCTACCCGCCCTGGCGTGCGGCTACCCGTCCGTCGCGAAGGTCATCGGCGGCGAACGGCCGCACCGCACAAACCGAACGGTCACTGCAGGTGGTTGAAGCGACGCGCTACGTTGCTGGCGAACGCGGCGCGTGGCGGCTGCCACCGGCCGTCGGACCGGGGTCGGGAGTGCGATGCTTCGGCAGCTGGCGTGGCGGCGGGTGCGGACCTGGTGGCGGGTGCAGACGCGGTGGCGGCGGCCGACGCCGTTGCGCAAGAGCGTCGCACTGGGGCTGGCGGCCCTGCTCCTGCTCGGCTCCGACGCCGTGGCGGTCCTGCCCGGACACGACGGAACACCCCCGCCGCGCGCACTGCCGTACCCGGTCGCGGCCCGGCCGGCGCACGAGACCACCGTCGCGGTCGGGTTCACGAAACCTCCCCGGTCCTGGCGCCCGGTGGCGGGCATGAGCAGCGCGGCGACCGGGCCGGCGGCCCCGTTCGGGCAGTGCCCGGCCGTCGGCGCGGCCACCGGCTGCGCCGTGCTGCTGGAGGTGACCGGCGACGGCCGCGCCGCCATCCGCGCCGACCCCGACCAGTTCCCGTTCGACGGCTCCAGCGGTGCCACGCTCGTCGGGGTGCTCAACTCCAGCCCCGCCCCGGTGCGCGCGCTCACCCTCGCCGCGGACACGGAGCTGTTCGCGTTCACCGGCGGCGGGATCTGCGCCGGGCACGACCCGCCGACGCCGCGCGGCTGCCGGTTCGGCGACACCGGGTTCGAGGGGCCCGGCGTCGAGTTCACCGGCGTCGGCGCGGACCGGCGCACCGGCACCGTCCGCTTCGACCGGCCGATCCGGCAGGGCGGCACCGCCTACTTCGCCCTCGCCCAGTCCCCCGCACCGACGGTGCCGGCGGCCGGCAGCGCGACCCGCGCCGAGCTCGGCGGCGACCCGAGCCCGTCGCTGCGCACCGTGGCGTGCGGCGCGGCCGACGTCAACTGCGCCACCGGGGTGCTGCGGCGGCAGTTCACCGACATCTCCGTCGAGGGCCGCGGAGTGCCGCTGCGGCTGACCCGGACCTACAGCTCCGCCCGGGCCGGCGTGCCGTCCCGGTTCGGCTACGGCTGGGTCGACAGCTACGACCTGTCGCTGACCGTCGCCGGCGGCACCGTCACCGTCCACGAGGAGAACGGCGCGGCGGTCGAGTTCACCGCCACGGCCGGCGGCGGCTTCACCGCACCGGCACGGGTCCTCGCGACCCTGTCCAGGGACCCGGACGGCCGGTACCGGTTCACCCGCCACGGCACCGGTGTACACCACCTCTTCGACGCCTCGGGACGGCTGGTGGAGCAGCGGGACGGCAACGACGCCGTGACCCGCCTGAGCTACGCCGGCGACGGTGATCCCGCCCGGCTGGTCGAGGTCGCCGACGCCGCCGGCCGCAAGCTGACGTTCACCTACGACGGACCGTACGTGCAGCGGGTCGACGGCCCGGGCCGGCAGTCGTGGTCGTACCGGTACGACAACGGGAACCTGGTCGCCGCGACCGAGGTGGAGGACCACGGCAGCCGCACCTTCGGCTACGACGGCCACCGGCTGGTGCGGGAGACCCTGGGCCGTGAGGGGACGTGGCGGACCTGGTACGGGCCGGCGGACCGGGTGGCCCGGCAGGAGGACCCGACCGGCGGGGAGACCCGCTGGGAGTACCGCGGCGACGGCGCGTCGGCCGGCGGCGGCAGCACGACGATGACGAACGCGACCGGCGACGTCACCGTACTCACCTACGCCGACCTGCGGCTCACCGAGGTCACCCGCGGCGCCGGCACCGCGGACGCGGCCACCACCCGGTACACGTACGGGCCGGCGACCCTGGTCAGCTCGATGACGGACGGGAACGGGCACGTCACCCGCTACCGGTACGACGCGGAGGGCAACCCGACCACGGTCACCGACGCCCGCGGCTACTCCACGGTGTCCAGGTACGAGCACGGCCGCCTCGTCGAGGTCGGGGACCCGCTGGGGCACGTCAAGCGGTACGGGTACGACGATCGCGGCAACCCGCTCTGGTCGGCGGACGCGTCCGGCAACGTCACGACGTACGAGCGCGACCCGAAGCAGCCCGGCGACCTCATCCGGATCGTGGACCCGCTCAAGCGCCACACCGCGTTCACCTACGACGCGTGGGGCACGGTGCGGACCGTGACCGTCTACCCGGCGGCCGACCGGCCCAGCAGCGTCCAGTACGTCCACGACGCGGCGGGCCTGCTGCGATCCACAGTGGACGGATCGGCGGTGACGTCGGTGGAGTACAACCGCGCCGGCCGGCCGACGAAGATCACGGACCCGGCGCTGCACACCACGACGATCGGCTATGACGACGACGGCAACGCGGTCTCGACCCTGGACCGCAACAACAACCTGACCCGGCACGACTTCGACGCCGCGGGGCGCCCGCTGCGCGTGACGATGGTCGGCGACAACGGCGGCACCAGCACCGGGACCGGGTACGACGCCGCGGGCCGCCCGCAGCGGCAGCTGGACCCGGCGGGGCGGGTGACCGGGTTCGGCTACGACGGGCTCGGCCGGGTCACCACCATGCGGGACCCGCTGGGCCGCACGACCAGGCTCGGCTACGACCGGGTCGGCAACATCACCGCGATCGTCGACCCGGCCGGCCGGACCACCTCGCTCACCTACGACAAGACCGACAACCTCCTGTCGGTCACCTACTCCGACGGCGTCACGCGCCAGGTCGCCTTCGAGTACGACGCGGCGGGCCGGCGCACGTCGATGCGGGACGGCACCGGCCTCACCAGGTACGGGTATGACGACGACGACCGCCTGACCGAGGTCACCGACGGCGCCGGCACCACCGTCGGCTACCACTACGACCCGGCCGGGCAGCAGGACGAGATCCGCTACCCGGCCGGCACGGTCCGACGGACGTTCGACGGGACCGGCAGGATCACGTCCGTCAAGGACTGGAAGGAGCGCACGACCTCCTTCGAGTACGGCCCCGCCGGAAACCTGACGAAGAAGACCTACCCGAACGGTGTCACCACCACCTACGAACCGTCCATCGTGGAGCGTCGCGGCGGCGAACAGCTGGCCGGCTACGAGTACGCCCGCGACTGGACCGGGCAGGTCAACTCGGCGACCACCACGTCGGGCACGGGTGCGAAGACGACGGTGGAGTACGGCTACGACAAGTCCAACCGCCTCGACCGCGTCGGCGGCCGCGCCCTGACCTACGACGGCGCCGGCAACCTCACCGGCCTGCCCGACGGCACCACCCAGCAGTTCGACGAGGCCGGGCAGCTGACGGCGTCCACCTACGACCAGCAGGGCAACCGGCTCACCGCGCAGACCAGTGACGGCACCGTGCGCCTCGGCTACGACCAGGCCAACCGTCTCGTCACCGTCGGCTCGGACGTGGCGTACACCTACGACGGCGACGGGCAGCGCACCTCCGTCACCCGCCGTGGCGACGTCGCGAACCTGACGTGGGACCGCTCGGCGTCGACGCCGGTGCTGCTGGGCGACGGCACCGACACCTACGTCTACGGGCCCGACGGCGTCCCGGTCGAGCAGCTCGACGCCGACGGCAACGCCTCGTTCCTGCACACCGACGGACAGGGCAGCGTCCGGCTGCTCACCGACAAGGACGGCACCGTCACCGGCCGCCGCGACTACGACGCCTTCGGCCGCACGCTCAACGCCACCGGCACGGTCCCGGCGCTCGGGTACCGCGGGCAGTACACCGACAAGGAGACCGGGTTCCAGTACCTGCAGGCCCGGTACTACGACCCGGCGACCGCGCAGTTCCTGACCCGCGACCCGCTGCTCACCACGACCCGGGCGCCGTACTCGTACGCGGGCAACAACCCGGTCAACGCCGCGGACCCGTCGGGGCTCAACCCGTTCGACCCGCGGACCTGGTTCGCGAAGGGCGTGCGGCTGCTCCGCGCCGTCGTCGCTCCCGTGGTGCGCTTCGTCGCCGACCTCGCCAAGGTCGTGGTCGCCTCCCTCGGCGACCTGGTGGGTGACCTCGTTACCGGCGTCTGCGAGGCCGCCGTCGGCATCGCGACCGGCGGGGCCGGCCTGATCGCCGCGGCCGGCGCGTGCGGTGCCCTGGGCGGCGCAATCGGCGGTGCCATCGACTACCTCGTCGCCGCCATCCAGACCGGCGAGTTCTCCTGGTCGGGCCTGGGCGGCGCGACCTGGGAGGGCGCGTGGCAGGGTGCCCTCGCGGGCTTCGGCGGCAAGGCGGTCACGGTGCTCGTGCGCTACGGCAAGAGGCTGAACACGCGACCCGGCCCGCCGGTGCGCGCGATGTGACACCGATCCCGCATAGCTTGACCTTCCAGCTACTGGAACGGGTTGAATCCATGGCATGACACCGGGCGTCACCATCGGCGAGTTCTCGCGAATGTGCCACCTCAGCGCCAAGACGCTGCGGTATTACCACGACATCTCGCTGCTGGTGCCGGCCGGCGTCGACGAGGAGACCGGGTACCGGCGGTACGCCCCCGGCCAGGTCGACGACGCGCACCTCATCCGGCGCCTGCGGGATCTCGACATGCCGCTCGCCGAGATCCGGGGCGTGCTCGCCGAGCCGGACGCGGCGGCGCGCCAGGACGCCCTGGCCCGGCACCTGGACCGGATGGAGGCCGAGCTCACCCGCACCCGGGACGTGGTCGCCTCGCTGCGGCGGCTGCTGGGGTCGGAGCCCGAGCTGCCGGTGCGGCACCGCCGGGCGCCGGGCTCGCCGGTGCTGCGGGTGTCGGCGTGGCTGGCCCGCACGGACGTGTCGGACTGGTGCGGGCGGGTCTTCCCGGAGCTGTACGCGACCCTCGACGCCCTCGGCACGGACCCGGCCGGTCCCGCCGGGGCGACCTACTCGGCCGAGTTCTTCGAGGGCGAGGCCGGCGAGGTCGTCGCCTTCGTGCCGGTGGACGCGGCCGCGGTGCCACCCGGCGACGACCGCTTCGGTTTCCTGCCCGCGTCCCGCTACGCCATCGCGGTCCACAGTGGACCGTTCGTCGACTGCGACATCACCTACGGCCGGCTCGGCCTGCACGTCGCCGAGCACGACACCGCCCTGCCCGACCCGATCGTCGAGGTGTACCTGGTCGGACCGGGCGACACCACCGACCCGGACGGGTTCCGCACCGAGATCTGCTGGCCCATCAGCTGACCGTTCGACTTTCGAGGAGTGCTTCACATGTCCGACCTCACCATCGCCCACGTGACCGTCGACTGCACCGACGCGGCCGCCCTCGCCGGCTTCTACGCGGCGCTGCTGGAGCGGCCTGTCGACCCGGACGCCGCCGAGTTCTTCGCCACCGTCGGCCGCTCGACCGGCGCCCAGCCGGTGCTCATGTTCATCAAGGTGCCGGACCGCACCCCGGGCAAGAACAGCATCCACCTGGACCTGCACACGTCGGACCTGCCGGGCGCCGTCGCGCGGGCCGTCGGCCTCGGCGCCAAGCAGGTCGCCGACTTCGCCGAGTACGGCGCGGTCTGGACGACCCTGAGCGACCCGGAGGGTAACCTCTTCGACATCGGCGCGAGCTGATCTTCTGGCTAGGGGGCACGACGTGGACCGGCGACAGCGTTTCGTGGACCTCCACCGGGAGGGCTGCTTCCTGCTGCCCAACGCGTGGGACGTCGGCAGCGCCCGGGTGCTGGAATCGGCCGGGTTCCCGGCCGTGGCGACCACCAGCGCCGGGATCGCGTTCTCCCTCGGCCGGCCGGACCACGACTTCTTCGCCGAGCACGGCCCACACGGCCGCCTCGACCGCGACACGATGATCCGGCGGGTCCGCGAGATCGCTGCGGAGGTCGCGGTACCCGTCAGCGCAGACCTCGAAGAGGGGTTCGGCGAGGCACCGGAGACGGTGGCGGCCACGGTCACGATGGCGCTCGCCGCCGGTGCCGCCGGCGGCAACATCGAGGACTTCACCGGCGAGCGGGCCCGCCCGCTGCACGACGCGGCGCTCGCGGCGGACCGGATCCGGGCCGCCCGGGCCGCCGTGGACGCCGCCGGCGAGCCGTTCGTCCTCGTCGGCCGCACCGACGCCCTGCTGGTCGGCGGCACCGTCGGCGACTGCGTCCAGCGGGCCAACGCCTACCTGGCGGCCGGCGCGCACTGCGCGTTCGTGCCGGGCGCCAGCGACGCCGCGACCATCGGCACCCTGGTCCGTGAGCTCGACGGCCCGCTCAACGTGGTCATGGGCCTGACCGGCAACGCACTGTCCCTGGACGACCTGCGCGAGCTGGGCGTGCGACGGGTCACCGTCGGCGGCAGCATCGCCCGCGCCATGTACCGCCACCTGCAGCGCGCCGCGCAGGAACTGGCGGAGCGCGGCACCTTCACGTATGCCGAGGACCAGCTCTCCCAGTCCGACCTCAACGACCTCTTCCGCGAACAGGACCGCTGACGGCCTGCCGCCGGTCACATGGCGCCGTGCTCGGCAGGCATCGACGGAGCTCCTCCGGCGGGCCGATCAGCTGCCGCAGGAGGGGAAGTCCTGCGGCAGCTGGTCGAGGTCGGGGTGAACCCCGGCGTCACAGGGACGGCGGGGCACCGCCGGAGTCGTCGAGGACGGCCCGCAGCCGCTGCGCGAAGGCCTCGGGCTGGCCGGCGTAGCCGTGCTCGCCGCCGAGGAAGCCGCCGTGGTGGCTCGGGAACACGGTCGCCTGCTGGCCGAGCAGTTCCGCGGTGGCCACGGCCGTGCGTGCGGTGAACGTGCCCGTGGACTCCTCGCCCACGGCGATCACGATGCGGGTCGGCGCCGCGGCGAGGGCGTCGGCGTCGGGGCGGTAGCTGCTGACCGCCCAGGACCGGTCGGACAGCAGCGGGTCGTCACGGGTGCCGTCGTCGTCGGCCGGCATGCCGAACTGCGCGGGATCCGGGACGGGCTGGGCGAAGTAGTCGTCCGTGTACTCGCCCAGCCACGACGTCATCGCGATGAAGGCGGCCATGCCCGCGTTCATCCCGCGGGCCTCGTACACCTCCCGGACGCCGGCGCGGGCGCGCTCGGCCGCCTCGGCGTCGGGGAGCAGCGGGATGATCGGTGGCTCGTGGGCCACGAGGGTGGTCACGTCCGCGGGATACGCCGCGACGAGGGCGAGTGCGGTCACCGCACCGCCGCTGCTGGCGAACATCTCGACCGGGCCGGCGCCGAGCGCCTCGATCACGGCGTGCACGTCGGCCGCCTGGCCGGTGGGCGTGCTGTCGACCCGGCCGTCCCTGCGCACGCTGCGGCCGAGGCCGCGCGGGTCGTAGGTGATCACGGTGCGGTCGGGGAAGAGCGCGGCGAGAGTGGTGAAGCCCCTCGCGTCCATCGGCTGGCCGATCATGAACAGCGGCGGCCGCCCATCGGCCGGCGGCAGCGGGCCGTGCACGTCATAGGCGATGTCGGCGTCGGCAATTGCAAGGATGTGCGTCGTCATGGCATTGCCCTCTCCCGTGGTGAGCACTCACCGGACCCTACCCGGGGCGAGCCGGATCGCCGTCCAGGACACCGCGCGGGCCGGTCCTGCGCCACGAGCGCGGCGTCGGCGCCGTCGGCCCGAAAGACGACCTTCCCGCTGAGCTGATGGGGTGCCCCAGGTGTGGGGCACCCCATGTCACTCGCCGATGACCAGTGCCTCGACGAGCGCGTGCCCGGGCGCGTCCGTTTCGAGGCGGCGCAGCGCGTCGGTGTACGCCGCCGGCGGCGCGCCGTGCTGCAGCCCGAGCGTGATCGCGGTGGCCAGGGCGTCGGCCAGGCCGGCCAGCGCCGATCCGTGCACGCCGGCCCGCAGGTCGACCCGGCTCAGCCCACCGTCGGGGCCGTGGCCGGTGGTCATGGCGCCCGGCACGCCGTCGATCGTGAACTCCACCGTGCATCCGGTCGCGCGGCGGTCCCGCGGCCCCGGCACTGCTGACGTCCCCGTCATCGATCCACCCCGTCCGGTCAGGCCGGCACCCCGTGGCCGGCGACGACACCGAACCGTAGGCCACCCGGGCCCGCACCGACAGCACCGACACGACCCGCCGGCCTCATCGGGTGTTTCCGGTGGGGTTGTCGATGGCGTGCAGCAGGAAGGTGATGCGCGTCCTGAGCTCGTCCGCGGCGCGCACGAACGGCGGATAGCCGGGCTCCGCCGCCGGATCGGGCAGGCTCCAGTGCGCCACCGCGGGGGTGCCGGGGAACCGCGGGCACACCTCCCGCACCCGGTCGCACAGGCTGATCACGTGGTCGAACCGCTGGCCGGCGAACACGTCCAGGTGCTTGGGGTGGCGGCCGCCGATGTCGATGCCGCAGGCCCGCATGGCGCGCACGGCGTTGGGGTGCACGGGTTTGGGGTGGCTGCCGGCGCTGGCGGCCTCGACCCGGGCACCGCCGAGCCGCTCCAGGAGCGCCTCGGCCATCTGCGAACGGGAGCTGTTGCCCGTGCACAGGAACAGCACCCGGACCGGTCGGCGCCGGGCCGGCCGCCGGCCCTGCCCGGCCGGCGGTTGCAGGGCGGCCGGGACCAGCTGGAGACCCGGGTGCAGCGCGGCGCCGGCGTCGGCGAGCCGGCCGCGGCACGCGGCGAGGTCGAGGCTGTAGTAGGTGTCGCGCCTGTCCGCGGAGCTGCGGCGCATGGTGACGAGGCCGCCGTCGCGCAGCTGGCCGAGGTGATAGGAGGTCAGGCTCTGCCGGTGGCCGGTCAGCTCCACCAGCTCGCGGACCTGCCGGTCGCTGCGCGCCAGCTCATGCAGCAGCTGCCACCGGACAGGGTGCCCGGTCAGACGTAGCACAGCAGGCGGCTCCACACGTCGACCTTACATCAAACCAGTTTGATCGATCAGCTCGGCAGTGGACCGCCCGCCAGGGCGATGACGACGCCGACGGCGCCCGCGGCGAGCAGGGTCGGCACGACGCCGCGCCGCAGCGGCAGCAGCAGGACGGCCGCGGCGGCGAGGACGGCATACTGCCACGGCTGCCGCAACGCGGCGGCGAGGAGGATCGCGGAGCCGAGGATCGCGCCGATCGCCGCGGGCCCGGCGCCGTCCAGGAACGCCCGGACCCGCTCGTCGGCGCGGAGCCGGTCGAAGCGGTGCGCGCCGAGCAGGATGAACGCAAACGACGGGCTGAACGCCACCGCGGAGGCGAGCAGCCCGCCCCCGATGCCCGCCGCGGCGTAGCCGACCACCGCGACGGTCTGCACGACCGGCCCGGGCGTGATCTGGCCCAGCGCGACGGCGTTGAGGAACTGCGCGTCCGTCATCCAGTGATAGTGGTCGACGGCATCGGCCCGCATGAGTGGAATGATCACGAAGCCGCCGCCGTAGGACAGCGCACCCACCTTCAGGGCGAGCCAGCTGATCGAGAGCAGCACGCCGCCGCCGAAGCTCGCCCCGGCCAGCAGCGGCACGGCAAAGGCCCGGCCCGCTCGTTGCGCGATCGTCTCGACCAGGCCGCACGCGAGCAGGACGAGGACGAGCCACGGGCCGAGCGTTGCCGCGGCCACGATCCCGGCGGCCAGATACGCCGCCCAGCGCCACCGGTTGCCCGCCGCCGAGGCCCGGCGCCAGCTCGCCGGGATGAGGCTGGACCCCGCCTGCACGGCCACTGCCGCGACGGCGGCGCCCGCGCCCGCGCCGGCGCCCTTCACCCACAGCGGCGGGGTGCCGGCGAGAAACACCACCGCGAGGGCGAGGATGAGGATCAGCCCCGGCACGATGAACGCGGCCCCGCCGACCAGGGCGCCGATCCTGCCCCGGACCCGCCAGGCGCAGAAGATCGCCAGCTGGGTGGAGGCAGGACCGGGCAGGAGGTTGCAGGCCGCCACGGCGTCCTCGAACTCGGTGGCGTCGAGCCACTTGCGGCGCTCGACACACAGCTGCCGCAGCAGGGCGATGTGTGCCGGCGGCCCGCCGAACCCGACACAACCGATGCGGCCCCACTCTTTCAGCACCGTGAGCAGCCCGACCGGATCCACGCCGCGGACACTACACCAATCCATTTTGATGCGTATTGGCGCAGCGGAGTAGCGCACCAGGCAGGTTCTTGGACCTTCCGGACGGAAACGAACTATCCTGACTGCGCGTTTGATCATTGTTGGAATCGGAGCCGCCATGCCGCAGAGTTCCCTGCGCCGGGCCGACCGCGTGTCGGCCATCCTCGAACGCGTGTCGGGCCTCGGCTCCGTCGACGCCGGTGAGCTCGCCGAGGAGTTCGGCGTCTCGGCCGCCACCATCCGCCGCGACCTTCAGGTTCTGGAGGACCAGAAGCTGCTGTCGCGCACCCACGGCGGCGCCGTCGCCGTCGACATGGCCTACGAGCTGCCGGTGCGCTACCGGGTCGGGCAGCACCGCGAGGAGAAGGCCCTCATCGCCCAGCGGGCCGCCGCCCTGCTGCCCCGCGGGCCCCTGACGCTCGGTCTCACCGGCGGCACGACCACGCACATCCTGTCCCGCCTGCTCGCCGAGCGGGTCGACCTCACGGTCGTGACCAACGCCCTCAACATCGCCGCCGAGCTCGCCCTGCGGCCCCGGCTGAAGCTCATCATGACCGGTGGGGTGTCCCGCACCCAGTCCTACGAGCTGGTCGGCCCGATCGCCGACCAGGCGCTGTCCGGCCTCAACATGGAGGTCGCCGTGGTCGGCGTCGACGGCATCAGCGCCCGCGGCGGCCTGACCACCCACGACGAGATCGAGGCGCACACCAACGCGGCGATGATCCGCCGCGCGGACCGGGTCGTGGTGGTCGCCGACGGCTCCAAGGTGGGCCGCAACTGCCTGGCGCGCATCTGCGCCATCACCGACGTGGCCGTCCTGGTCACCGACGCCGGCGCCGACCACGACCACGTGGAGGCGATCCGCCGCGCCGGCACCGAGGTCGTCGTCGCCGGGTAACCCGCCTCAGTCGCCGGCGCGCGCCTCGAGGTAGCGCCGCTCCGGCAGGCTCAGGGTCCGCTCGGCGGCGCGGCGGTAGTCCTCCCGCGCGGCCACCGGATCCCCGGCGAGCTCGTGCAGGTGCGCGCGGACGGCGAACAGCCGGTGGTGCCCGGCCAGTGCCGGCGCGACGGCGGCGACCTGCTCTAGCCCGGCGCGCGGGCCGTGCACCATCGCGACGGCGACGCTGCGGCTCAGCGCCACCATCGGCCCCGGCGCCAGGTGCTGCAGCAGGTCGTAAAGGCCGAGGATCTGCGGCCAGTCGGTGTCCTGCGCCCGGCCGGCCTCGTCGTGCACGGCGGCGATCGCGGCCTGCACCTGGAACGGGCCGACCGGCGCGGTGGACAGCGCGTCGGCGACCAGCGCGGTGCCCTCCGCGATCAGGCCGTGGTCCCAGCGGGTGCGGTCCTGTTCCGTGAGCGGCACGAGCGCGCCGTCGGGGCGGGTGCGGGCCGGGCGGCGGGCGTCGGTGAGCAGCATCAGCGCCAGCAGCCCCTTGACCTCGCCGTCGCCGGGCAGGAGCCGGGCCAGCTGCCGCGTGAGGCGGATCGCCTCGCTACTGAGGTCCACCCGGTGCAGCGCCTCGCCGGACGTGGCGGTGTAGCCCTCGTTGAAGACGAAGTAGAGCACCTGCAGCACCGCCGGCAAGCGCTCCGGCAGCGAGGTCGCCGCGGTGCTGCCGAAGCCGACGCCGTGCTGCCGAAGCCGCTGCTTGGCACGGCTGATGCGCTGCCCGACCGCGGCGTCCGGCTGCAGCAGCCCGCGGGCGATCTCGGCGGTGGTCAGTCCGGCGACCGCGCGCAGCGTCAACGCCGTCTGCGCGGCCGGCGGCAGGCACGGATGGCAGCACAGCAGCAGCAGGACGAGGGTGTCGTCGTCCGCCGGTACCGACGGCGCGGCCGACGGCGACAGCGCGGCCGCGGTGTGCTCCCGCCGGCGACGGGCCACGTCACCGCGGAGCATCTCGACCCGCCGCCGCGACGCGACGGTGATCAGCCAGCCGGCCGGGTTGTCCGGCACGCCATCGACCGGCCACTGCGCGGCGGCCGCGATCAGGGCCTCCTGCACGGCGTCCTCGCAGGTCTCGAAGTCGCCGTGCCGGCGCACGAGCACGCCCAGCACCTGCGGCACGAGCGGGCGCAGCAGGTCGTCGAGGCCGGTCACCGCACCAGGTCGGCGGCGTCGATCGCCGGCCGGACCTCGACCAGCCCGAGGGACGACTCCGGCACCCGCTCGGCGATCCGCACGGCGCGGTCCAGGTCCGCGCAGTCGACCAGGATGAACCCGGCGAGGTGCTCTTTCACCTCCGCGAACGGGCCGTCGGCGGACTGGCTCCCGGCGGACTGGCCCCCGGCGGGCTGACCCTTGGCCGGGAGCCGCCGACCCTGGGCCGGGTCCGCGAGCGCGTGCGACACGACCAGCTCGCCGGAGCGTTCCAGCTCGGCGGTGAGTTCGGCGTAGTACTGGATCCCGGCCTCCTGCTGCTCCCGGGTGAAATTCGACCAGGTCTCCCGGGACAGCGGGTTGCTGTGGATCAGAATCATGAACTTCATGCAAAAAGTCTGCCCCAGCTTCGACACCCCCGGTGACGTGCCCACGAAGGGTTCGCCGGTACAGATGGAGGAAGCTGTGACAGCACTGCGCACGCTGGTGTCCGGGCTCGCCATGGGCGAGTCGCCGCGCTGGCACGACGGCCGCCTGTGGTTCTCCGACATGGGGACGAAGGTGGTGACGGCGGTCGACCTCGACGGCCGCGCCGAGGTGGTCGCCGAGGTGCCCGGCATGCCGATGGGCCTGGGCTGGCTGCCCGACGGCACGATGCTCATCGTGTCCTCCGACGGCCGGCTCCTGCGGCGCGAGCCCGACGGTGCGCTGGCGACCCAGGCCGACCTGACCGGCCTGTCCGCCTTCCCGTGGAGCGACATGGTGGTCGACGGGCGCGGCAACGCGTACATCGGCAACATCGGCTTCGACTTCGCCGCCCGCGACGAACAGCCCGCGGGTGGTGCCCATCCCGGCACCGTCGCGCTGGTCACCCCCGACGGCACCGCCCGCATCGTCGCCGAGGACACCGCGTTTCCCAACGGCATCGCCGTCACACCGGACAACGCCACGCTGATCCTGGCCGAGTCGTACGCCAACCGGCTCACCGCGTTCGACATCGACGCCGGCGGCGGCCTGTCCAACCGGCGCCTCTGGGCCGACCTCGGCGACGGCGTCCCGGACGGCATCTGGCTCGACCAGGAGCAGGCCGTCTGGTACGCCGACGTGCCCAACCAGCGTTGCGTCCTGGTCCGTGAGGGCGGCGAGGTCCTGCGGACCGTGGACGCGGACCGCGGCTGCTTCGCGTGCGTCCTGGGCAGCCCCGGCGACCGGACGCTGTTCGTCATGGCGGCGCGGTGGCCCGACTGCATGGACGGCAACCTGCGCACCGGCCAGGTCCTCGCGGTCGACGTGTAGACGCTTACCTCGCAGGGAATTGGTTCGCCGCGCCACGATGGCGAAAGCGCCGACGCTGGTGAACGCGTTCGTCGCGGTGTCCGGACAGTTCGGCGGCACCCGCTTCACCGGTGGCGAGCGGCAGGTGCTGCTGCTGTCCAACGCCGTGGCGAACCGGTGCGCCTGGGCGGTCGCGTTCCACTCGACGATGGCGCTCAAGGAGGGCGTCGAACCCGGTGACGTCGACGCGGTCCGGCACCCATTCACGGCGCGCTGCGGCGGGTGCTGCGCCACCATGAGCCGTTCCCGGCGGTCCTGCTCGACCGGCACCGGCCATGGAGGACTTCCGCTGGTCATAGCACAACCGCTCGCCTCTTGCGGCAGGGTTACATAAATAATCTATGCTCAGCGTTGTCGGAGTTGACGACCCCTCACCGTCAACCAGGACGCAACGAACAACCAGGACGCAACGAACCCCCTCAGGTGCGATCGGCGCGCCCCTGTTCCCGCCGAACAGGAAGTAGACGAACGTGAGGATCCGATCCAAACCCCTCCTCGCCGTGGTGGCCGCAGCCGTGCTGATGCTGCCCATGGCGCAGGTGTCCGCCGCGACCGCGGCAACCTTCTACGCCTCCCCGGCCGGTGCCGGGTCGTCGTGCACGCAGGCGGCGCCGTGTTCGCTGGCGGGCGCGCAGAGCGCGGTGCGCGCGAAGCTGGCGGCCGATCCCGGTGCCGACGTCCAGGTGCTGCTCGCGGATGGCACGTACCAGTTGGCCAGCACGTGGAAGTTCACCGCGGCCGACTCGGGCAGCGCGGGCCATCCCGTCGTGTGGCGCGCCGCGCCCGGCGCCGTCCCGGTGATCTCCGGCGCGACCCGGGTGACCGGTTGGACGCAGGAAGGCAGTGCCTGGTCCGCGCCGGTGCCGGCCGGCAGCGCAACCCGGCAGGTGTACGTCGATGGCAAGGCCGTGCCGGTGGCCCGGGCCACGCTGGCGGACCTCGGGTGGAACGGGAGCTGGACCGGGTCGTCGACCGGGTACTCCATCAACGGCGACGCCAACGCGAAGGCGTGGTTCGGCGCGCGCACGGCGTCCGAGGTGGCGCGGGTCGAGTTCGACTACCCCGGCGGCAATGGCCCGTGGACCGAGTCCCGCTGCCCGGTCGCGAGCTACTCCGCGAGCACCGCGACACTGACGATGGCGCAGCCCTGCTGGACCAACGTCACCAACCGGGCCGGCTTCAGCCAGGGCAGCGGCGGCCTGCCGTCGATGTCGGTGAGCACCAAGCCGACCCGGGTCGACAACGCCAGGGCGCTGCTCAGCCCCGGCGAATGGTTCCTGGACGCGGCGGCGAACAAGCTGTACTACCAGCCCGAGTCCTGGCAGCAGATGCAGAACCTCGACGTGCAGCTGCCCCGCCTGGAGTCGCTGCTGCAGGGCGCGGGCACGCTCGCCAACCCGCTGCATGACGTCACGTTCACCGGGTTGCAGTTCTCCTACGCCACCTGGAACGACCCGTCCCGCCCGGCGGGCTTCTCCGACGTGCAGAGCAACCTGCGCATCACCGAAGGCCGCAACCAGGGCATGTGCACCTTCGCGAATCCCGCGGGCAGCTGCCCCTGGGGCGCGCTGACCCAGCCCCTCGCCAACGTCGCGTTCACCGCCACCAGCAACGTCAGCCTGACCGGCAACCGGTTCGTCAACCTCGGCGGTGCCGGCCTCAGCGTCATGTACGGCGCGCGCAACACCCTCATCCAGGGCAACGAGTTCACCGACATCGCCTCGACGGCGCTGCTGCTGGGCTGCACCTACGACCCGACGCCGACGAACGCGGGCGAGGCGCAGGGGATCAAGAACCATTGCACGCCCGACCCCGCAGCGGTCAGCGGCGACAGCATCGGCCTCAACGAGATCCTCACGAACACCACCGTGTCCAACAACGTGATCCACCACATCGGCACCGAGTACTCCTCCGCGTGCGGCATCACGCTGTTGTTCTCCCGCGGCACGAAGATCACCAACAACGTGCTCTACGACCTGCCGTACACGGCGATCACCGCGGGCGTCATCCAGGGCCACGTGGACCAGGCGAGCACGCCGCAGAACTCCACCAACATCAACGAGAACAACACGATCAGCAACAACCTGTTCCACGACTACATGTCGGTGCGCCAGGACGGCGGTGCCATCTACGTCGAGGGCCACCAGGCCGGTTACGTCAACAAGACCGACGGCACCATCGACCCCGTCGCGACGCTCGCGAAGGGCCTGCAGGTCAAGGGCAACGTCGCCTTCAACGGGCGCTCCACCAACTTCACGTACTACGACGACGCCGGCGCCGAATGGATCAACTGGGAGGGCAACGTCGCCTTCAGCGCCGGCGGCTCCGCGCAGGGCGGCTGCAGCCCCACCGGCCACTTCTGGATCCGGAACAACTACTTCTCCGCCCCCGTGCAGTCGTACCCGTGCGCCGCCCCGGTCGACACGAACGCCTCCGGCAACGTCTCGATCCCGGCGACCCCCGGCCCCAGTCACATCCCGGCGAGCATCCTCGCCGCGGCGGGGCTGACGTCCGCGTACGTCGCCCTGCCGAACGCCGGCGCGCCGCAGGTCCGGTACATCTCCCCCACGAACGCCACCCAGGTGCTCATCGGCGGGCACGGCTTCACCGCCACGACACCGGTCTACGTCAAGAACGTGCGGGTCACCGGGGTGCAGTTCGTCTCCGGCGGATTCCTCGTCGTGCCCATCCCCGCCGGGACCACGACGGCCGACATCCGCGTCGGCGACGGCAGCGGCGGCCCGGTCACTCCCGGCCGCATCGACAACACTGACAGCCGCATCGCGTACAGCGGCTTCACCCTGCAGTCCGGCCGGACCTTCGGCGACCTCAACGGCGACATCCACTTCGCCACCGCCAACGGATCCACCGCCACCCTCACGTTCACCGGCACCGGCATCGCCGTCTACGGCGAGCAGAACACCGACCAGGGCAACCTCGGCATCAGCATCGACGGCGGCACCCAACAGACCGTCAGCACCATCCCCACCGACGGCGTACGCCACGCCAACGTCGCCGTCTACACCAGAACCGGCCTCACCGCCGGCACCCACACCATCGTCGTCACCAAACTGTCCGGCAGCTACGCCGTCCTCGACGGGTTCGCGGTCACCAGCTCGAGCCCGGCCACGACCCGGTTGGATGACACCGACAGCCGTATCGCGTACAGCGGCTTCACCCTGCAATCGGGCCGGACCTTCGGCGACCTCAACGGCGACATCCACTTCGCCACCGCCAACGGATCCACCGCCACCCTCACGTTCACCGGCACCGGCATCGCCGTCTACGGCGAGCAGAACACCGACCAGGGCAACCTCGGCATCAGCATCGACGGCGGCACCCAACAGACCGTCAGCACCATCCCCACCGACGGCGTACGCCACGCCAACGTCGCCGTCTACACCAGAACCGGCCTCACCGCCGGCACCCACACCATCGTCGTCACCAAACTGTCGGGCAACTACGCCGTCCTCGACGGATTCGCGGTGACCTCGGCCTGACCATCGCCGATCAGGAGCCGGGTGACGGTGCGCCGCTACCGCGCCATCACCCGGCTCGTCGGCCACCGGACCGGCGCGGAGCCGGCATCGCCGGGTCAGGCCGAGATCAGGGTCGTTGCCCGGTGGTCCCAGGATCGATCGCAGGCCAGCACGTACAGGTTGTAGCCGCGGCTGATCACCACACCGGTCGGGTTCGCCCAGGTGTCGTCGGTCTCCTCGACCGGCCGCCAGGTGGGTTCCTGCAGGTCCCATTCGCCGGTCGCGGCGGTGAGCACCAGGCTCGTGTCGGCGCCGCACGTGGAGCAGGCCACCGGGAACGGGCCTCCGCCGAGCGCCAGCGACATGAGACCGCCGACCTTCCACCCGTCGGCGTTGGACAGGTCGCGGTACGAGTACCCGGTCCGCTCCCGCAACTCCTCCGCCCGCGCCCGCAGTTCCTCCGGCAGCAGATCCTGGTCCGGGTATTCGACGACCTGCTCCGGATGCAGCACGCAGGGGTCGGGCAGGTGGTCGTCGAGCACCACGACCGGCTGCGGTGGCTCGGCCAGCACCTCGCCGACGTCGGCGCTGCGGCGCCACCGCATCTCCACCCGGGGACCGTAGTCGTCGTCCGGATGCACCAGCGGGCACCAGAGCACCTGCAGCAGGTCGGCGTCCCGCGGTCCGCCGAGGCCGGGGACGTCACGGCGGTACACCTGCGCGACCGGCACCAGCGCGATCGGCGCCCGGGCCAGCTCATATGGCTCTGAAGCGTCCCACTCCGGCATCGCGGCCCGCTCCTCGGGCGTCAGCTCGGCCGAGCCGCCGGCGGCGGCGCGTGCGGCCGCGGCGGCGAGCACGGCCCGGGCCCGGCGGACCGTCTCCGGGCGGCGGACGGGGAAGAACTCCTCGTCGTGCGGCTCGGTGCAGGTCGGCCACGGCTCGTCCGCCGGCCACAGCAGCGGCCCGCCCACCGAGCTGTCGCCCGCGGTCGGGGTGCCGGGCCGGGGATGCAGCCGGACGGTGGTCGTCGCGGCCGCGCGCAGTTCGGGGAACTCCTCGGCCAGGTCCACCGGCCGTTGCGGCGTCGTTCGCACCATAACCGCGCATCGTAGGTGGCCGGGAGGCTCGGCATGCTGCGTTTCCATGGTGTGATCGCCGGGCGGTGGAGCATCCTGAACGCCGTCTACATGAAGGTCCTCGAGACGACCTGACCGCCCGTGGCCAGCTCGGGTGGGAAGCCCTGCAGGGCGACCGGGCGCAGGAAGCGGTCGACGGCCTGGGTGCCGACCGAGGTGTGCAGCGGGTTCGAGGCCGACGGCCACGGCCCGCCGTGGTGCATCGCCTCGCAGACCGCGACGCCGGTGGGGACGCCGTTGAGGATGACCCGCCCGGCCAGGGGGATCAGCGCGGCCAGCAACGCCGGCAGCAGCTCGTCGGCGGGGTCGGCCAGGATCGTCGCGGTGAGGGAGCCGGGCAGGGCGGCGGCGATCTCGGCGTAGCGTTCGACGGGGGCGCGCAGGACGACGGCCGCCGGGCCGAAGTGCTCTTCGAGGAGTTCGCCGTCGAGCGCGTCGACCTCGACGGTGAACGCGTGCCGGGGTGACGCGCCGCCGGTCACCACACCGTGACCGGCGGCGCGGGTCCGCCACTGCGCGTGCGCGTCCGCCATCGCCGGGGTCAGCATCCGCTCGAACGGATCGGCCGCCGCGACGGCGGTACCGAACGCCGCAGTGAAAG
Source organism: Dactylosporangium sp. NPDC049525 (assembly GCF_040676755.1). NCBI lineage: Bacteria > Bacillati > Actinomycetota > Actinomycetes > Micromonosporales > Micromonosporaceae > Dactylosporangium > Dactylosporangium sp. NPDC049525. Next base: position 36,196 of record NZ_JBFAPO010000069.1, read on the forward strand.
CATTGGAAGCAGTGGAAGCGGGCACGACGACGAGCCCGGGCTTGGTGCACAGCTGCCCGGCCGAGCCGGTGACGGCGGCGGCGAGCGTCGCCGGCCAGGTCGGCACCGGCAGCGCCGACGGCAGGACGAAGACCGGGTTCAGCGAGCCCATCTCCGCGTACACGGGGATCGGGTCGGGGCGGGCCGCGGCCGCGTCCATGAGCGCCCGCCCGCCGGACGGGGACCCGGTGAAGGCGACCGCCCGGATCGACGGGTCGCGCACCAGCGCGATGGAGGCGTCCGCGCCACCGTGCACGAGGCGGAACATGCCGTCGGGCAGGACCTCGGTCGCGATGCCGGCGAGGAGGTCCGCGGTGCGTGGCTGGGCCGGGTGGGCCTTGACGACGACGGGGCAGCCGGCGGCGAGCGCGGCGGCCGTGTCGCCGCCGAGGACCCCGAAGGCAAGGGGGAAGTTCGACGCGGCGAACACCGCGACCGGCCCGACCGGGACGCGGATCCGCACGACGTCGGCGCCGCCGGCCGCGGCGCCGGGTGCGATGACCGCGGCGCCGGCCGTGGCGATACGGTCCCCGAGGAGCCGCAGTTGGCCGGTGGTGCGGTCGAGTTCGGCGGTGAGCCGGGCCTCGCCGAGGCCGGTCTCGGCGGCGGCGACCGGCAGGATCCGGTCGCGGGCACCGGTCAGTGCGTCGGCGAGGGCGTGCAGCGCGGCACGGCGCCGGTCGGGGTCCCAGGTGCGGTTCACGGCTTCTCCAGCGTCTCGGCGATGGTGTGCAGGGTCCGCCACCCGGAACGCGAGGCGAGCCCGAGGTGATACAGGCTGATGCCGGCGGCCCCGGCGGCGACCAGTGCCCGCACGTGCCCGGGCAGGTCCGCCCCGGCCAGCGCGGTCACGTAGGCGTGGACCGTCGCACCCTGCGCGGCGGCGCCCGCGACCGCGGCCACGGTCTCAGGTGTGCCGGCCCAGGCGTTGAGCAGCAGGCGTCCCGAGGCGGCGTGGCCGGGCGACGGCCCGGTGGCCCACGGGTCGGTGGAGGCGTGCAGCAGCACCGGGATGCCGTCGAGGGCGGCGGTGCACTGCGCCCGCATCGCCGCCGCGGCCCGCAGCCGGGCGCCGACGACGACCGCGGTGTCATCGGGCGGCAGCGGCCCGTGCCGGAGCCGGTCGGCGATCCGGTCGGGGTCGGCGCCCGCGGCGGCCCACCCGCGCCGGCACGCGGCGCAGCAGCAGACCGACAGCCGCCGCTGTTCGTCGAGGTCCCAGGCGCCGCTGGTCTTGTCGTGGTGCCCGGCGTGCGCGACGCCCATCTGCCCGCACGACTCGAGGGACACGGCGCGCACCGGCACGTCCCGGACCGCCTCGGCGGTGAGCAGCGCCGCGTAGTCGCGCACCTCCGTCCATGATGGACACAGCGCGTAGGGGTACCGGTCGCCGAAGCAGTTGACGACCGTGACGTCGGGGTGTTCGGTGCCGAGGCGGGTGTTGTGGGTCAGCACCACCCACGCCGTGACGCCGAGCCCGCGCGCGTGCAGGGCCGCGGCGGCGGCGCGGAAGGGGTCGGGGTCGCCGGTCCAGTCCGGCGCGAGCGGGGCGAGCCGCCGGCCGTGCCACGCCGATGCGCGCACCGGCCGGTAGAGCGCCGCGTACCGGGCCTCGACGACCCGGTGGCGCGGGTGCAGCGGGGTCGCGGCGCGGACGCTGTGATACGCCGCGGCGAGCGTCACGGTGTCGAGGCGCAGCGCCGTGGCCCGGTCGGCGAACGCGGGGTCGCCGAGCACGTCCCAGCAGTACGCGTGTCCGGCCAGCGTCACCATCGCGGGCGCAGCTTCCGGTACGCCGGATCCACGGTGCGCATGTAGGCGGTGTCGTCGCGGACCCGGATCCCGCAGCGCTCGTAGCGCTCGTGCAGGCGGGCGAGCTGGTCCCGGTCGAGCTCGACGCCCAGCCCCGGCGACGACGGCACCGCGACCGAGCCGTCCACGATGGGCAGTGGCGCGGTGACCACGTCGACGCCGTCCTGCCACGGGGTGTGGGTGTCCGCGGCGTAGGTGAGGTTCGGCAGGGCCGCGCCGAGCTGGACCATGGCGGCAAGGCTGATGCCGAGGTGGCTGTTGGAGTGCATGGAGACGCCGACGTCCCACGCCCGGCACACGGCGGCGAGGTCGGCCGACGCCCGCAGCCCGCCCCAGAAGTGGTGGTCGGCGAGGACGACGCCGACCGCACCCTGGGTGAACGCGGGCCGCAGGTGATCGGTCCGCACGACGCACATGTTGGTCGCGAGGGGCATCGGCGCGTCGCGGGCGACCTCGGCCATGCCGTCGATGCCGGGCGTCGGGTCCTCGAGATACTCCAGGAGGCCGGCGGTGGCCACGGCGACCTTCGCCGACGTGTCGACGGTCCAGGCGCAGTTGGGGTCGAGCCGCAGCGGATGCTCGGGGAACGCGGCCCGCAGCGCCTGGATCGCCTCGATCTCCACCGCCGGCTCGTAGACGCCGCCCTTGAGCTTGATGGACCGGAAGCCGTACCGGTCCACGAACAGCCGCGCCTGCGCCACGAGCCCGTCGGGGTCGAGCGCGGCACCGAATCCGTCCTCCGTGGACGACGGATGAGCGCCCCACTTGTAGAACAGGTAGGCGGAGAACGCGACGTGGTCGCGGACCCGCCCGCCGAGCAACGCGTGCACGGGCCGGCCCACCGCGCGGGCCTGCACGTCGAGGCACGCGACCTCGAACGGCGCGAACACCCGCGCCACCGGATCCTGCCGGTCGGCCCGCTCGGCGCGGTCGCAGCCGGCCGCGACCGCGCGGCGCCCCGCGGCGAGGTCGAACGGGTCGACGCCAGCCAGGGCCGCCGCGGCCCGGCGGACCTGGTCGAGGTGCGGCGCGTCGCCGAAGGTCTCCCCCAGCCCGATCAGGCCGTCGCCGCAGTCGAGCTCGACGATCGTGCGCAGCGCCCACGGCTCGTGCACGCCGGCCGAGTTGAGCAGCGGCGGGTCCGGGAACGCGACCGGCGTCACCACCGCCGCGACGATCCTCACGCGGCCGCCCGCAGGTCGCGCAGCGCCGCCCGGCCCGCGGCGAGGATCTCGGCGAGCCGCTCCACATGGGACTCGGTGGCGTCCACCAGCGGCGGCCGGACCGGCCCCATGTCCAGTCCGCCGAGCCGGGCACCGGCCTTGACCAGGGCGACGGCGTAACCCGGCACCTGGTCGCGCAGCGCCACGAACGGCAGGTAGAACGCCGCCAGGAGGGTCTGCACGGTCGCTGCGTCGCCGGTGTCGACGGCGCGGTAGAAGGCGGTGGCGATGTCGGGGGCGAAGCACAGCACGGCCGAGGAGTAGCTTTCCACGCCGATCGACCGGTACGCCTGCACCGACAGCTCCGCGGTCGGCAGCCCGTTGAGGAAGCCGAACGACGCGGCCCGCGGGTGGCCGCTGGTGCGGATCGCGGTGACGAGGCCGAGCATCGCGCTGACGTCACCGCGGCCGTCCTTGATCCCGGCGACGGTGGGCAGGTCGAGCAGCGCGACGGCGGCGGCCTGGTCGAGCACCGCGTTGGCCCGCTGGTAGACGGTGATCGGCAGGTGGGTGCTCTCGGCCACGAACCGGACGTGCTCGACCAGCCCGGCCGGCGTGGAGTGCACCAGGTACGGCGGCAGGAGCAGCAGCCCGTCCGCGCCGGACTCGGCCGCCGCGGCGGCGAAGTCGCGGGCCATCTGCGCGCCGCCGCCGGTGCCGGCGAACACCGGCACCCGGCCGGCGGCGACCCCGACGGCCGCGGTGACGACGTCGCGGTACTCCTGCGGCGAGAGACTGGTGAACTCGCCGGTGCCGCAGGCGACGAACAGGGCGCTCGGGCCGGCCGCCACCTGCTGCTCGACGTGCTCGGTGAACACGGCGAGGTTCACCTTGCCGTCCTCGGTGAACGGGGTCAGCGGAAACGACAGCAGGCCACGGAGGTGCATGGGAGTCCTTTCATCTTCATCCTTTAACGGCGCCGGACGTGAGTCCGCGCATGAACTGGCGCTGGAAGGCCAGGAACGCGAGCACCGACGGCAGCAGGGCCAGCAGCGACGCGGCGAGCAGCACGCCGACGCCGACCTGCTCGTCGCTGCGCAGGCTGCGCAGCGCCAGGGGGAGCGTGAACTGGGCGGCGTCCTGCGCGACGAGCAGCGGCAGCATGTACTGGTCCCAGATCATCGTGAAGCCGAAGATGCCGATGACGCCGAGCGCCGGCCGACACAGCGGCAGCACCACGGACCAGAAGATCCGCAGGTCGCCGGCGCCGTCGAGGCGGGCCGCCTCCTCCAGCTCCAGCGGGATCTCGCGCATGAACTCCGCCATGACGAGGATCGAGAATGCCCACGCCCCGACGGGGACGATCATGCCGACGAGGGAGCCGACGAGGTTGACGTGCACGACGGGGACGTCGGCCAGCACCAGCGACAGCGGGATCGCAAGGATCTCCTCGGGCAGCATCATCGTGGACAGGATCAGCAGGAAGACGAGCCGGGCGCCGGGGAACTGCTTGCGGGCCAGGGCGTAGGCGGCCGACACGCTCACCAGCACCTGCAGCAGCAAGCCACCGCCGACGACGATGAACGAGTTGAGCAGGTAGGTGAGCACGTCGCGGCGGATCGCGGCGCGGAAGTTGTCCAGGGTCAGCCGGTGCGGCAGCAGGGTGAGGCTGGTCGGGTCGTGCACGGGACTGAACGCGCTGACGAGCAGGGCGAGCAGCGGCCCGGCGAAGACGAGCACCAGCGCGGTGTACACCACGAACCGCAGCGCACGTGCGGCGGTCCCGGTCATCTCGGAGAAGCCGAGGGCCGTGTCGTGCCGGGCGCGGCTCATCGCGCCGCCCTGCGGGCCCGGGCGCTCTGCACGGCGATGGTGAGGACCACTGTGGACAGCAGCAGCACCACGGAGCCGGCGGCGGCGACGCCGAGCTCGTTGCGTTCCAGGCCGAGCTTGTAGATGAGGGTCATGAGCACCTCGGTGGAGCCGTTGGGGCCGCCGTTGGTCAGCAGGAAGATCTCGGTGAAGACCCGCATCCCGCGGATGGCGGCGAGGGTGAACAGGATCGCGAAGACCGCCCGCAGCGACGGCAGCGTCACGTGCCACAGCCGGCGCCAGGCGCTCGCACCGTCCACTGCGGACGCCTCGTACAGGGCCCGGTCGACGCCCGCGAGCCCGGCGATGAAGATCATCATGTCGTAGGGCGCGCCCCGCCAGATGCCGACGGCCATGACGGACCACAGCGACGTGTCCTGCGAGTTGAGGAACTGCGACGGTCCCACGCCGACCCAGCCCAGGACGCTGTTGATGGCGCCGTCGGGGGCCGGGTAGTACAGGATCCGCCACACCTCGGCGACGACCGCCATGGCGGCGACGGTCGGCAGGAACACCGCGGTGCGCACGAACCAGAGGCTGCGCGCCTGCCCCTCGACCAGCAGGGCGAGGATCAGGCCGAGGATGATCGAGCCCGCGGTCTGGCCGATGGCGAGCACGACGGTGTGCCCGATCGCGGCCAGGAACGCATCGTTGGTGACGACCTCGCGGTAGTTGTCGGCGCCGACCCAGCGGTCGCCGAGGTAGGGCCGGACCTCGTGGAAGCTCATGCCGATCGCCCGGGCCATCGGCACGAACTTGAACAGCGTGAACAGGATCAGCGCGGGCGCGAGGAACGCCCAGGCGACGAGGCTCCCGCGCAGCCGGTGCCGGCGCCGCCTGCTGGACGGCGCGGGGGTGGACGCGCTGTGCGCGCCCACCCTCGGAGGAGCGACGAGCGTCATCAGCCCGCCACGCCCTGCTTGGTGAGTTCCTGCTGGAAGTTCGCGGCGAGCTTGGTCAGCTCCTGCTTCGTGTCGGACCCGCAGTTGGCGACGACGGCGTTGATGGTCTCCGCGGACGCCTGGCGGAACGGGTTCCAGTCGGGCACGACCGGGGTGTACCGGCCGGTCTCCTTGTAGACCTTGTCGAACACGTCCCAGCGGGTGTCCTTGCGGACCGAGGAGAGCGACACCTGCGAGTTGACGGGGAGCCGGACGATGTTGCCGTCGGTGTCGCCGGCCATGCCGATGGTCTGGCCCTCCACCGAGATGGCGAACTCGGCGAAGCGCTCCTGCCCGGCCTGGTTCTTCGAGCCGGCCATCAGGTAGATGTTCTCGCCCTCGGCCAGGGACGCGGTGCCGCCGCCGGGGCCGGGCGGGGCGGGCACGACCTCGTACTTGGCGGCGCCGAGGTTCTTGTCGAAGCGGCCCATGTTGTAGGGCCCGGTGTAGTAGATGCCGGCCTTGCCCGTCTCGAACACGGGATGCGCCTGCGTGGTCTCCATCGTCACCGCGCCCGGTGCCACGGTCTTCGCCGTGCAGAACTGGGCCTTGAACCAGTCGACCGCCGCCACGGACTTCTCATCGGCGATGGCCGGCTTGAACTTGCCGCCCTGCTCGGTGAAGTAGTCGCCGCCGCCGGCCCACAGGAAACTGGTGAAGTACCACGACATGTAGCCGCGTTTGGTCGAGCCGGGCACGGTGTAGCCGTAGGTGTCGGCCTTGCCGTTGCCGTCGGGGTCCTTGGTGGTGAACGCGACGGCGAGCGCGTCGAGCTCGGCCCAGGTCTTCGGCACCGGCAGGCCGACCTTCTCCCGCCAGTCCTTGCGGATGAACAGGGCGAAGGACTGCGCGCTGTTCGGCACGCCGTAGAACTTGCCGTCGGCGCCCTTCGCGGCGTCCCAGGACGCGGGGGTGAGCTTGTCCTGGCCGTCGATGGCGGGGCGGTCGACCTCGCGCACGATGCCCTGCTTGACGAGCGTGCCGAGCTGGGCGCTGTCGTTGATGACCACGTCGGGCAGCTGCTTCTGCGCGGCGGCCTGCTGCAGCTTGGTCTCGAAGTCGTCGAAGAGGGCGGTGACGTGCGTCGGGACACCGGAGCGCTCGGTGAACTTGGCGGCGAGTTCCTTGGCGGTCTTCTCGGTGTTGGACCCTGGCGGTTTGCGGATCCAGATCTCAAGCTGGGAGCCCGGATCCTGCTTGGCGGCGGGGGTCGCGTCGGCGCCGCAGGCGGCGACCGAACCCATGAGCAGGCCGGTGAGCGCGAGTGTGGCAACACGTCTGACCGTGGGGTTCCGTCCAGACACTGCCTTGCCTCCTGTCTACATATGTGGACGCTGTCCGTTCATGTGAAGGCGTGCAGGGACAAGTTAACGTCCTGTATCATGACCGTCAACACGTCAGGCTCGTCGGGTTGAGGGAAACGGGTGGTCGTCATGGCTGGCAAGCGGCGCGAGGACCACAGCTCGGCCGAGACGGCCACGGTCAAGTCGGCCGAGCGCACCGTGCGCATCCTGGAGGTGCTCGCCGCCTCGCCGACCCGGCTCACCCTGGCCGAGCTGCAGGAGAAGATGGGCTACCCGCGCTCCAGCCTGCACGCGCTGATCCGCACGCTGCGGGAGATGAAGTGGGTGGAGGCCGACGCGACCGGCTCCGCGTTCGGGGTCGGCCCGCACGCGCTGCTGTCCGGCACCGCCTATCTCGACCGCGACCCGGCCCTGCGGTTCGCCTACGAGACCCTCGAGGACCTGCGCGCCGAACTCGGCTACACGATGCACTACGCGCGCCGCAACGACGCCCACGTGCTGTATCTCGCCAGCCGCGAGTCCCGCGGCGGCGCCAGCGTCGTGCCGCGCGTCGGGCGCCGCCTGCCGGCCCACGTGACCGCGCTGGGTCAGTGCCTGCTGTCCTGCCTGACCCGCGACGAGGTCGACGAGGTCCTGCCGGCGCGGCTGGACGCGCTAACCCCGCACACCATCACCGACCGGGAGCAGCTGTTCGCCGAGCTGGACCGGGCCCGCGCCCGGGGCTGGGCGGTCGAGCACGAGCAGGGCACCGACGGCGTGGCGTGCGTCGCCGTCCCGCTCGACTACCGGATCCCGGCGACCGACGCGATCAGCTGCTCGATGCCGGCCAAGCTGGCCGACGACGACGAGGTCGAGCGGGTCGCGAACGCCCTGCTGCGCCACACGGGCATCCTCGTCGCCACCCTGCGCCGCGAAGGCATCCGCTGATCAACCTTGGAGACTTTGTCCGCCGCTGACCGGACAAAGCCTCCAAGATCGACTGGGCTCAGCGCTGGTTCGACGGGCGGCCGAGCGGGATCTCGCACCAGGCGCCGCCGGCGCGGCGCAAGGTCGGGTCATGGTCCGCGGCCGGCTCGCCGTGCCGGGCGACGAGGTCGGCCAGGAACCGCTCCGCGTCGTCCTGCGGGTCGTAGCCGAGCGCCTCACCCTCGGCCAGGGACGCCCACCGGCGGGTGTTGCGGCTGATCCCCCACAGCAGCCGGAACCCCGGCGCCGGCGCGCTCAGGCACGCCTCGATCAGCCGGGCGCCGTCGTCCGGTGACAGCCACATGACCAGGCCACGCAGCGACGGCGGCACCGCGGTCCACATGCCGATCCGCGGGCACAGCACGTCCATGCCGAACCGGTCCGCGTAGAGCTGCCCGGCAGTCTCGCCGGCGACCTTGCTCCAGCCATACAGCGTGTCGGGGCGACCCGGCAGGTCGGCGGGCACGTCGGTGCGACCGGCGACGTCGGCGAAGCCCACGGCGTGACTGGAGGAGGCGAGCACGACCCGGCGGACGCCCGCCAGCCTGGCCGCCTCCAGGACGTTGAGCGTGCCGGCGACGTTGACCCGCAGCACGTTGTCCTGGGTGTCCTCCTTGGCCAGCCCGCCGAGGTGGACCACGGCGTCGACGTCCTTGCAGGCCACGGTCAGCGCGTCGAGGTCCTCGACGCCGGCAACGACGGAGTCCTCATCCCCTGCGCCGTCGACCGGGTCCGGCGGGCGCAGGTCGAGCAGCCGCAGGGTCCGGCCGGGCCGGGCCAGCCGGGGCCGCAGCAGCGCCGCCACCTTGCCCGATCCACCGGTGATGAGTATGCGCCGCACCCGCGTCGCCTCCGTCTACATATGTGGACAGCTACCTAAATGACAGACATCTATTGACCTGCTGGACTGAGTTCAGTTTACTAGCGCATTGCCAAGCTGTTAAGCCCGGGAGGTAGCAATGTTCCGAAGATCCGTGGTGCTGCCCGCAGCAGCCGTGATGCTCGCGTCGGCCGGCATCGTGTACCTCGCCCAAACCTCAAATGCGCAGGTGAACGCCGGACTCGACCTGTCGGCGGGCAACCGGCGGCCGGCCGTCGCCGGGCTCTACGACTGGAGCCGGGCCGGCTACCGTGGCGGCGCCGACCTGCCCGGCGCCGGCCAGCTCAACCCCGACCCGAACTGCCAGATCACCCCCGCCGAGCTCGACACCCAGTACGGCGTGCGGGCCGGCGACAACGCCGACGACACCGGCGGCGTCCAGGCCGCCATCGACGCGATCAAGGCGGCGTGCAGCCCGTCCGCGTCGTACACGAAGCTGAGCCTGCTGTCGCTGCCGGCCGGCACGCTCAACGTCTCCCGCGAGATCCACGTCGACGCCGACTACCTCGTGCTGCGCGGCACCGGCTCCGGCACCGGCGGCACCCAGTTCGTGTACCGCCCGGACGCGAACACCGTCTACGACGCCCTGACCGAGGACGGCTCGGACTGGGACGAGGACGGGATGACCTCCGGGCAGGGCAAGGGTGGCTGGCTGTGGCCCGGCCGCGGCCTGTTCCGGGTGCAGTCCCGCGGCGTGCACTCCGCCTATGCCGCCGACTACGCCGCCGCACCCGCCAACCGCAAGGACATCTTCGAGGGCACCGTCAACGTCCATTGGAAAGTGGGCGTCGCGCTGCGCGCCAAGCCGGGTGACGCGGGTTTCGCCGCCCGTACCGGGGACACCACCGTCTATCTGGCCAGCTCCGGCTCCCTGTCCAACCTCGTGGTCGGCGGACTCGTCAACGTCCGGGCCGCGAACACCGTCAAGTTCTACGCCCAGCAGAACATCGCCCCGGGCGACGGGACGCTGCTGGACCAGCACATGCGCCAGCAGATCTTCACCGTGACCGCGGTCGACACCGCCAACCGGACGGTGACGCTCAACAAGCCCCTGGAGTTCGACGTGCCGGTCGACTCCACATCGGACGGTTCGCCGCCGATCGGGTCGGCCGCCTACGCCTCGAAGGTCTCCCCGATCGTCGACCCGGTGGTCGGTGTCGGCTTCGAGAACCTCGCCTTCACGCAGGACATCCCCGGCCTGGACCGCGCCGCGGCCGTGCACAACTACGGCAACATGGCGCCGGCGCAGGAGATGCACGGCATCGTGTTCAAGTGGGCGGCGGACTCCTGGGTCAGCGGCGTGCGCGCGGAGATGACCGGCTCCCACCCGATCGTCACCGAAGAGGCCTACCACCTGCAGATCGTCGGCAACTCCCTGGACGGCGCCTGGAACAAGGGCAAGGGCGGCAACGGGTACTTCCGCGGCTCCCGCGTCTGGGACTCCCTCTACGCCGGCAACACGTCACGCAACCTGCGCCACTTCACGTTCCAGTGGTCCGCGTCCGGCAACGTGGTCATCGGCAACGACTTCGACTCCGACCTCAACCTTCACGGCGGCTGGGAGCGCAACAACCTCTTCGAGAACAACACCGTGACCGTGCCGTTCGAGCACCGCTCCGCCAACTGCACCACCAACTGCGGCGAGGAGGGCGGCGGCGGGGTCGACGCCTCGACGTGGTTCCCGATCTGGTGGGCGGCCGGGAAGAAGGCGGTCAAGTGGTCCGGCTCCTCCGGGCCCCGCAACGTCTTCTTCCACAACACGATGCGCAAGCAGGTCACCGCCGGCGCCGCGCTCACACCGTTCTACGCCGACGCGCAGCGGGTGTACCAGTTCGGCTGGAACGGCAGCGGCTGGCAGCACCTCGACGCGGGCGGGGTACCGATCGCCGACTGGGCCGGCAACGAGCAGCGGGACTACACCGGCGGGCACGGCGTCGACGCGTCGCGCACGGATGCGGCCGCCTCGCTGTTCCTGCGCTCGCTGACCACGACACCGACGTCACCCTCAGCATCCCCGTCGGTGTCCCCGTCGAAGTCCCCGTCGACATCTCCCTCGACGTCCCCATCGGCGTCCGCGTCCGCCTCTTCCAGCCCGCCTGCCGGCGGGTGTCTCACGGTCACGTTCGCGCGGACGTCGACCTGGTCGAACGGCTACGGCGCCGAGTACACCCTCACCAACCGCTGCACGACCGCCACCACCGGCTGGAAGGTCGAGTTCGACCTGCCGTCCGGCACGACCGTGTCCAACTCGTGGAGCTCCGTGCGCACCAGCAGCGGCCAGCACCACACGTTCACCAACGCCACCTACAACGGCGCGATCAAGCCGGGCAAGTCCACCACGTTCGGCTTCAACGCCGCCGGTACCGGGCTGCCCACCAACTGCCGCGTCAACGGCTCGACCTGCTGAAGGAGGCACCATGCGAAGACTCGTCATCGGCGCGGCCGCCCTGACCGCCGCCACGGTCGTGGCTCTCGGCCTCACCGCCGTCGCCCACGCCGCCGCACCGCAGCTGACCGCCGCGTTCAGCCAGACGTCCACGTGGAGTTCCGGGTACGGCGCCCAGTACGCCATCCGCAACACCGGCGACGCCGCGTCCACGACGTGGACCGTCGAGTTCGACCTGCCGGCCGGCTCGACCGTGAGCAGTTCGTGGAGCTCGGTGCGCACCAGCAGCGGGCAGCATCACAGGTTCACCAACGCCGGGTACAACGGCGACATCGCACCGGGCGCCACGGAGACGTTCGGGTTCAACGTGTCCGGCCTCGGCGTCCCGGCCAACTGCACCATCGACGGCCGGCCGTGCGCGGGCGGCACCCCGCCGACGTCATCGCCTTCACCCTCGCGGACACCGTCGACCTCACCGTCGACATCGCCGTCGCCCAGCACGCCGCCCGCCGGGCCGATCGTCGACGTCGCCACCGCGGCGCAGCTGCAGCAGGCCCTGGCCGGCGCCCGGCCCGGGCAGACGATCCGGCTGGCCGCGGGGACCTACCGCGGGTCGTTCGTCGCCACCGCCGACGGCACCGCGTCGCAGCGCATCACGCTCACCGGCCCGGCCGGCGCCGTCCTCATCAACGACGGACCGTCCGGGACCGCGCCGAGCTGCCCGGCACCGACGGCGGGCTGGGACTCCGGCTACGGCCTGTGGCTGGCGGACGCGCCCTACTGGAACCTCGTCGGGTTCACCGTCGCGGAGTCCAAGAAGGGCATCGTGGCCGACAACTCCCACCACACCACGATCGACGGCGTGTCCGTGCACGACGTCGAGGAGGAGGCGGTGCATTTCCGCCGGTCGTCGGCCGACAGCGTCATCCAGAACTCGCGCATCGAGCGCACCGGTCTCGTCCAACCCGGATACGGCGAGGGGATCTACATCGGCTCGGCGAACTCCAACTGGAGCTGCCACGGCAACAGCGGCGGCGTCGACCGGTCCGACCGGGTCCAGGTGCTCAACAACCGGATCGGCCCGAACATCGCGGCCGAGGCGATCGACATCAAGGAGGGCACCTTCAACGGGGTGATCCGCGGCAACACGTTCGACGGGCAGGGCATCTCCGGGCAGAACTCCGCCGACTCGTGGATCGACGCCAAGGGCATCGGCTACGTCATCGAGAACAACACCGGCACGTTCCGCGCCCCGGGCACCTTCGCCAACGGGTACGAGACACACAATCCGAGCACCACGCCGTCGTTCGCCAACGGCTGCGGCAACGTCTGGCGCGGCAACCGCTCCGACCTCGGCGGCGCCGGTGACTACGCGATCAACGTGACGTCGACCTCGAAGTGCACCGGCAACCCGAACATCGTCTACGCGTCCAACACGGTGAGCAATGCCGTCAAGGGCCTGACCAACATCGCCGTGACCCCGTAGCACAGTCAGGAGGTGCTGGCCTGGCCGTGCCGGGCCAGCACCTCCGCGCGGGAGGCGTCGTCGGCGGCGAGCACCCCGCCGTTGGCGACGTCGTGGCCGTCGATCTCGGTGAAGACGATCCGGACGTCCTGGCGGCGGGCGCCCAGGTGCGTCACCGCGTCGTCGGTGAGCGCCTCCACGAACTGCCGGCGCTGCTGCAGGCTGCGGCCGCGGAGCAGCTCGACGGTGATGTTCGGCATGACGGGTCTCCTTCATCTCAGATGATGTCCACATACTTGAACGTGTTCACGAGAAAGTCTAGGGTCCACAACCATGTCAGTCGAGGCGCTCTTCTCCCTCTCCGGGTCCACCGCGCTGGTCACCGGCGCCAGCCGGGGCATCGGCCGGGCCGTCGCGTGCGGGCTCGCCGCCGCCGGGGCCGACCTGATCCTGGCCGGCCGCGCGGCCTCGCACGAGGACACCGCCGCCGCCATCACCGCCCTCGGCCGCCGCTGCACCGTCATCGACATCGACCTCGCCGACCCGGCGAGGGTCAGGTCCGTCGCGGCCCGCGTCGCCCGCGACGAGACCGTCGACGTCGTCATCAACAACGCCGGGATCATCACCCGCGACGACGTGCTGGACGTCGACGCCGGCGACTGGGCCCGCGTCCTGGACGTGAACCTCACCAGCCTGTTCTTCCTCAGCCAGCAGCTCGCCGCCCCGATGGCCGCCCGCGGTCGTGGCAAAATCGTCAACGTGGCGAGCCTGCTGTCGTTCCAGGGCGGCGTCCGCGTCACGCCGTACACGGTCACGAAGCACGCCGTCGCCGGCCTCACCCGCGCCATGGCCAACGAGCTCGCCCCGCGCGGCGTCCAGGTCAACGCGATCGCGCCCGGCTACATCGCCACCGACAACACCGAGGCGCTGCGCGCCGACCCGGACCGGCACCGCGCCATCACCGAAAGGATCCCGGCCGGGCGCTGGGGCTCCCCCGACGACCTCGTCGGCGCGGCCGTGTTCCTCGCCGGGCCCGCCTCCGACTACGTCAACGGCCACGTCCTGGTCGTCGACGGCGGATGGCTGGCCCGGTGACCGCGCCCCGGGCCGGCCTGTGCTCGGTGACACTGCGCCGGCACCCGGTCGCGGACGTCGTCGCCGTCGCCGCCGGGGCGGGTCTCGCCGCGATCGAGTGGGCCGGCGACCACCACGTCCCACCGGGTGACCCGGCCACCGCCGCGGAGGTCGGCGCACGGACCCGGGACGCCGGGCTGGCCGTCGCCGCATACGGCAGCTACTTCCGCTGCACCGGCCCGGCCGGGGCAACGGTCGCGGCCGCCGCGGCCCTCGGCGCGCCCCGCATCCGCATCTGGGCCGGCACCACCGGCTCCGCGGACGCGGCACCGGACGAGCGCGCCGCCGTCGCCGCCGCGGCCCGCCGGATCTGCGACGAGGCGGGCGGGCACGGCATCACGGTCGCCTTCGAGTGCCACGGCAACACTCTCACCGACACCCCGGCGTCGGCCCTGGCGTTGCTTGCCGACGTCGACCGCCCCAACGCCGCCATGTACTGGCAGCCCCCGAACGACCTGCCCGACGCCGCCGCCCTCGGCACGCTCGAGACGCTGCTGCCGCACATCGTCGCCGTGCACGCCTTCTCGTGGTGGCCCGGCACGCACCGCCTCCGGCTGGACGAACGGCACCACCTCTGGCACGCGGCGGCGGCACTGCTGCCCGCCGGCATCGACGTGCTGCTCGAGTTCGTCCCCGGCGACGACCCGGCGCTCGTCGCGCCGGAAGCGGCCGCCCTGCGGCGGATCCTCACCCGCGGAACGTCCGGCGGTAGGTCTCCGGCGGCACGCCGAGCTGCTGGTTGAAGTGCCGGCGCAGCGTCGTCGCGGTGCCCATGCCGGTCCGCGCCGCGATCTGCTCGACGCTCAGGTCCGAGGTCTCCAGCAGCTCCTGCGCGAGCCCGACCCGCTGGGTCAGCAACCAGCGCAGCGGCGCCATCCCCGTCACCGCGTTGAAGTGCCGGGCGAGGTTGCGGGTGCTCATCCCGGCCTGGCGCGCGAGGTCCCTGGCGGTCAGCGGCCGTTCGATGCGGGCGAGGGCCCAGGGCAGCAGGGCGGCGAGGGCGTGCCCCGGCCCGGGCCCGACCGCGGCGGGGATGAACTGCGCCTGGCCGCCCGGCCGGTGTGGCGGCACGACCAGGGTGCGGGCGAGGGCGTTGGCGACCGCGGTGCCGTGGTCCCGCCGGATCAGATGCAGGCACAGGTCCATGCCGGCGGCCTTGCCCGCCGACGTCAGCACGTCACCGTCGTCGATGTAGAGCACGCCGGGGTCCACCTGCACCGACGGATGACGCTCCGCCAGCAGCGCCGTGTGCGCCCAGTGGGTGGTTGCCCGGCGGCCGTCGAGGAGCCCGGCCTCGGCCAGCACGAACGCGCCCGTGCACAGCGACGCGACCCGGGCGCCGGCGGCGTGGGCCGCGCGGACGGCGGCGACGAGGGCCGGCGGCTGCGGCGCTTCGTGGTCGCGGCACGACGGGACGATCACGGTGTCGGCGGTGGCGAGCGCGTCCAGGCCGTGCCGGATGCCGGCGGTGAGCCAGCCGCCGACGGCCGCGCCGTCCTCGCCGCAGACCCTGAAGTCATACCAGGGCTGCGCCAGGCCGCGGTCGACGCCGAAGACCTCGCACGCCGCGGCGAGCTCGAACAGCGGCGTGCCGTCCGTGACGGCCAAGGCGACGGCGTGCATGTCCGAAACTGTACGGGGTCCGTCGTTGCGGACACTGGTCGCGCCGCGGCGCGTACCCGAGGCTGGGTGCCATGAACCAGCGAGTCGCAGTCCTCGGCGCCGGCGGTCACACCGGCGGCTTCGTCGTCGCCGAGCTCCGCCGGCGGGGCATGACCCCGATCCCGTGCGGGCGCACCACCGACCTGGACGAGGCGTTGCGCGCCGCCGACGCCGTCATCAACTGCGCCGGGCCGTTCGCCGCCACCGCCGCACCGGCGATCGAGGCCGCGATCCGCGCCGGCATCCCGTATCTCGACGTCACCGCCGAGATCGAGGTCGTGGGCGACACCTTCGCCGCCTACGCCGGCGCCGCCGTCCCCATCGTGCCGGCCGCCGCGTTCTACGGCGGCCTCGGCGACCTGCTCGCCACCGCGGCGGTCGGCGACTGGCCGGCCGCCGACGAGATCACCATCGCCTACGCCCTCAGCAGCTGGCATCCCACCCGCGGCACCACCGCGACGGGTCGCGTCTCCGCGCAGCGCCGCGACGGCCGGCGGATCGCCTACACCGGCGGCCGGCTGCAGCACCTGGCCGGCGACGCGCCGCACACGTCGTGGACGTTCCCGGCGCCCGTCGGGCAACGCCCGGTCGTCGCCGAGTTCACCATGGCCGACAGCGCCACCATCCCCACCCACCTGGACGTGCCGGAGATCGCCACGTACATGACGCGCAACGCGGTGGCGGACCTGCGCGCCCCCGGCTCGTCGGGACCCGTCGCGGTGGACGCGCAGGGCCGCTCGGCGCAGACGTTCCTCGTCGAGGTGGTCGCGCGCTCCGGTGGGCTGGAGCGCCGCGCGGTGGCGAGCGGCCGCGACATCTATGCGATCACCGCACCGCTTGTGGTCGAGGCCGCGGCGCTGGTACTGGCCGGCGAAGGCGCCTTTGCGGGGGTCGCTTCGCTCGGCGCCCGGTTCGACGCGAAGGCGTTCCTGGGTGCGCTGAGCCCCCTCCACCTGGCCCTCGGCTAGCGGGCCGGCTCAGAACGGGTCGAGTCGCAGCCGGGCGAGTTCGGCGGCCATCATGAGGGCGCTCACCGCCACGTACTCGTTCGCCGGCTCCCCCGCGTCGCCCTCGGGGCCGCACAGCCATGCGTCGATCTGCTCGACGTCGACGCCGTCGACCGCGTGGACGAGGTCGTCGAGCTCGGGCGGTGCGGCGTCGTCGATCGCGTCCACCCGGAACACGTCGTCGGCGATGCCCCACCGCCGGGCCGGCCCGAGGAGGGGGCGCAGCGGCGCGGGGACGCGCCCGGGGTCGAGGTCGACGACCCAGACGCCGCACCAGGCGCACGCCGGCTCATCGGCCGGCGAGTCCCGGCGGCACCGCCAGCAAGTCAGCGTCACGCCGGTGATCCTGGCGTGACCGTCCGCGATCCGCAACCGCTGAAGCGCCCGTCCTGTCAGGCGGTCTGCCGCTTGCGGAGCGCCTCGACGGCCTTGTCGGCGTGGGCGTCCATCCGGATCTCGCTCCGGATCACGGCGAGGATCCGCCGGTCGGTGTCGATGACGAAGGTGACCCGGGACGTCGGGGTGAGCCCGAGCATGCCTCGCTTGACCCCGAACTGCGCCCGCACCACACCGTCCGGGTCCGACAGCAGCGGGTAGCCGAGCCGGTGCCGGGTGGCGAACTCGGCTTGCTTGTCCACGGTGTCGCCGCTGATGCCGACCGGCTGCCCGCCGACGGCCTTGAGCTCGGTGGTGACGTCGCGGAAGTGGCAGGCCTCGGCCGTGCAGCCGGCGCTCAGCGCCGCGGGGTAGAAGAACAGGACCACCGGCCCGTCCGCGAGCAGCCCCGTCAGCGACCGGGTCACGCCCTGGTCGTCCGCCAGCTCGAAGTCCTCGACGATGTCGCCGACGTCCATGTCAACCGCCCTTTCGTCCGCCGCCCGCCAAGATCCGCGGCGGGATCGTCCACATCCTGTTCGCTCACTGGTCCGTGCGCAACTCGACCCCTGTCAGCCGCTCTGCATGGCCGCTCTGAACGGGTACACCTGATGCCTCCCGGAAAAACGCCAGACCCGCGGCACCACGCGTCCGGGCGAGGGTTGCGCGCCTACATTCCCTGGCATGATCGAATCCCGGCTGCCGCACCGCGGTGCGCTGGCGGCGCTGTCGCTGACCGCCGTCACGGCCCTCACCGTGCTCGTCGCGCTGCTGCTGTCGCTGTACGCTCCCGCCACCGCGCACGTCGCCGCCGGGCTCACGCTCACCGGGCCGGCCATCGGGCCGGACGAGAACCCCCTCGACGCGATCCGAGACGTCCTGGCCCGGCAGTCGGACGCGTTGCTGCGCGGCGACCGCGACGGCTACCTGCGGGCGATCCCGGTGGAGCGGCAGGAGTTGCGCGAGCAGGCCGGCCGGCGATTCGACTCGCTGACCGCGCTGCACGTCAAGCGGTGGACCCTGACGGCGACCAGCATGCCCGAGCGGCGCGCCGACGGGTGGCGGCAGCCGGTCGGCGTCGCCTACTGCTTCGGCGCGGACGACTGCACGACCGTGGACCTGCGCGTCGACACCACCTGGTCGGTGGCGCGCGGGCGGCTCCAGCTCATCGCGTACGAGCAGACGACCCGCCCGTGGGACACCACGACGCTGACGGCGAAGGCGGGCGCCCGGGTCACCGTCGCCGGCCCGGCCGACGGCGAGCAGGTCTCCCCCGCGACCCTGGACCTCGTGCTGAACGCGGCCGAGGCGGCCACCCGCACTGACGACCGGTTCGCCACCTCGTTCGACGGTCCGCCGCAGCGGTACTTCGTGTACGTCGCCGGCGACGCGCAGTGGCAGCGCTGGTACGACGGCTCCACCAGGTCCTACTCCGCCGCATACGCGATGCCACTGCAGCCGGGCGCGACCGACGTCGTCCTCAATGTCCGCGACGTCAGGTCCGACGCCGGCGTGACGATGCTGCTGACCCACGAGTTCGCCCACGTGGTGACCCTCGGCGGCACGGTCCCGCCGGCCCAGGCGTTCTGGCTGACCGAGGGCATCGCCGAGTACATCGCCGACGGCGACGGCTCGGCGATGCGCCAGGACCTGCCGGCGGTGCGCGGCTACGTGGCGGCCGGACGGTGGGACGGCTCCGTGACCCCGGCCCGGCCGGGGAAGGACGCGTCGCTGGACGACGCCACGGCCCTGTACGGCATCGCCCTGCTCACCGTGCGCTACCTGGCCCAACGCTACGGGGAGCCGAAGCTGCTCGCGTACTTCACCGAGGTCGTGCGCCGGCGCCAGCCGCTGGATGCCGCGTCGCGGTCGGTGTTCGGCGCGGACTGGCAGAGCGTGTCGAAGGACGCGGCGGCATCGATCCGCGCCGCCGCGACCGCGTGAACCATTGCGGACGGTCGATAGCATCGCGGCGCCTCGGGGAAGGGAGCCAGTCTTGCGACCGATCGGACTCGCGCTGCTGCTCGTCATGGCCGCGCTCACCGGATGTTCGGGCGGCACCACCGCCGATCCCGCACCGGCGCCGCAAACGCAGACGCCGTCCCAGGCACCGTCGCAGGCGCAGACGGCCGCGGTGGCCCCACCGGTGGCCGGTTGCGAGTTCTACCAGGCCGCCGACGCGAAGGCGGTGCTCAACGCCGTGCTCAGGCCCGCGAAGCTGACCGACAACGAGCCGGGCAAGACCGACACGAAGTTCATCTCCTGCGTGTACTGGACCGCGGACGACCAGCGGTACGCCAACGTCGGCTACCGCAGGGCACTGACCACGGCGGGCGCCGCCGACAACCGGTCCCAGTTCAAGAACCAGCGCACACCTGACGCGGTCGCCATCCCGGGCCTCGGCAGCGACGCCTACTGGGACACCCCGAACGGGCAGATCCTCGTGCTGGTCGGCGACGCCCTACTCGTCATCTCCACCGGCGTCAGGGACGCCCCGCAGGCCGGCCGCAGCCGCCCCGACACCGAGAAGCTCGCCACGCTCGTCGTCTCCCACCTGCCGGGGTAGTCACCCCGGCTCGCTCACCGGTCGGTGCGGAAGATGACGACGAGGACCCGCAGCGCCAAGATCGCCGCGACCGCGAGCAGGTTGTAGCCGAACAGCGCGAACAGCGACAGGGTTGCCGTCACCATCGGGCCGCCGGCGGTGCCGAGCAGCAGCACCGCCATGATCCCCGCGACCCCGGCGAGCACCGTCAGCAGCACCTGATGGACCAGCGAGCTGACGTGCCGCCGGTCGCGTTCGTCGGCGAACAGCCGCACGTTGACCCCGAGCCGGCCGCGCTCCAGTGCCGAGGCGATCCGGTCGACCCGGCGGGGCAGCCGGCGCAGCACCGGCACCAGCGTGGTCAGCTCGGCGGTGAGGGCCTGGCGGACCGTTTCGGGGCGCCACAGTTCGGCGAAGTACCGGTTGGCGAACCCACGTGCCTCGGTCATCACGTCGAATCCCGGTGCCAGCTCGGCCAGCCCGCCCTCGATCGTGGTGAGCGCCCGGAACACCGCGGCGACCTCCGGCGGGACGGTCAGCTCGTAGTCGGCGATGAGCCGCAGCAGCGAGCGGAACAGCTGCGGGTCCGTGCCGCCGCCGGTGCCGAGGTACCGCGCCATGAACTGCCCGAGCGAGCGCTCCAGGCGCTCCTCGTCGACCTCGTCGGGCCGGGCCACGACGCCGAGGAGCGCGTCGGTGGCACCCGCCGGGTCGCCGCGGTCCAGGGCCAGCAGCAGCCGCTGCAGCGCCTCGCGGACGCCGCCGTCGAGCCGGCCGACGGAGCCGAAGTCGAGCAGCCCGAGCCGCCCGTCGGTGAGCAGCAGGACGTTGCCGGGGTGCGGGTCGGCGTGGAAGACCCCGGCGACCAGGATCTGCCGCAGCACGCAGAACAGCAGGGTCCTGGCGAGGTCGGCGGCGTCGAGGCCACGCGCGGCGACGACCGGTGCGGCGCCGCTGAGCGGCACGCCGTCCAGGCGGCTCATGACGAGGACCTTCTCGGTGCACAGGGCCGCGACCGGCACCGGGAACGTCACCGGGCCGTCGGGGTCCGCGGCGGCGACGGCCGTCAGGTTGCGCGCCTCGATGCGGAAGTCGAGCTCCTCGCGCACCGCCTGGGCGAAGCCGTCGGCGAGTCCGACGGCGCCGGCGGTGCGACCCCAGCGGGTGCGCGTCTCGAGCGTCGCCGCGAGCCGGCCGACGATGTCGAGGTCACGGTCCACAATGGAGCGAAGGCCGGGCCGCTGCACCTTCACCACCACCGAGGCCCCGGACAGCAGCGTGGCGGCGTGCACCTGCGCGACGGAGGCCGCGGCGAGGGGCTCCGGCTCGATCGAGGCGAACAGCTCGTCTGGCGGCACTCCGAACTCCGCCGCCAGAACCGCCTGCACCTCGGCCCAGGCGATGGGCGTGGCGCGGTCCCGCAGCGTGCTGAGCTCGTCGACGAACTCGCCGGGCACCAGGTCTCGGCGGGTGGACAGGACCTGGCCGAGCTTCACGAACGTCAGGCCGCCCTCTTCGAGCGCCTGCCGCAGGGACCGGGCGGCCGGTGCGGCGCTGCGGCGCCCGCGCAGGTACGGGCCGAGGCCGTGGCGCACGGCGATGGCGAGGATCTGCGCGTATCGCCGGGTGCGGCGGGAGCGGGCCCGCAGCCCGCGCAGCCACAGCAGCGGCGTGACCCGGCCGGTCGGCACGAGGGCCTCGGCGACGACCAGGAACACCATGGCGACGATGACCGACGCGACGACGGCCAGAATCAGCAGCCACAGCGGCGCCGTCGACGTCGTGTCGCGCGGCACGGACCCGGCCATGCCGCGCGAGATCGGGCCGGACACGAGCAGTCCGAGCACGCCGGCGAGCAGCAGCCGGACCCGGCCGAACCGCACGCCCAGCAGGCGGCGCGCGACGGCGGCCATGACGGCCACCAGCCCCAGCACCGTGACGACGATCGCGACCCAGACCGACAGGCTCCCCATGGGAGCGACCGTAGTCGATCAGCTATCCGGCGAGGACCCCACGCAGATACGCGAGGCCGTCCAGGGCCAGGCGGTCCTGGGACTCCGCGAGGGGGCGCCAGATCGACGCCGCGGTGGCGATCGTCGCGTTGTCGGCGGTGAACGACTCGATGCACAGCGCGCCCGCATAGCCGGCCTTGTCCAGCGCCGTGAGCAGCCGCGGCCAGTCCAGGTGGTCGCTGCCGGGTGCGCCGCGGTCGGTGCCGCTGACCTGGACGTGCTTGATGTGCGGGCCGGCCACCGCCACGGCCGCGTAAGGATCTTTCTCCTCGATGTTCATGTGGTACGTGTCGAGCATGATCCCCACGTTGGCGGGCAGGCCGGCGATGAGCTCGACGGTCTGCGCCATCGTGTTGACGACGCTGGTCTCGTACCGGTTGAGCGCCTCGACGCCGATGGCGACGCCACGCTCACCCGCGTAGTCGGCGACCGGGGCGAGGCCGGCCCGGAAGTCGGCGTAGCACGCCTGCCGCTCCGCCGGGGTCATCCGCCAGGTGCGGCCGACGGCAGCGTAGACGGGGCCCCCGACGCAGGCCGCGCCGACCGCCGCCGCCGCGTCGACGCAGGCCCTGAGGTAGGCCTGGGTCGACGCGACGGTCGGCGCGTCGGTGCACACCAGGTCGCGGCCGGGCGGGGTGACCGCGCAGACCCCGGCCGCGGCGATGCCGTGCTCGGCGAGGAGGTCGGCCGTGCGCACCGGGTCCCAGTCACCGACCTGCTCGACCGGCAGCTCGACCGCGTCGAAGCCCCACGCCGCCAGGCGCGGCACGATGACGGCCAGCGCGGCGTCGTCGACCGGCGAGGACCAGATCCAGGGATTGGCACCCAGTGCGTACACGAGAGACCTACTTCCAGCGCTGGGGGTAGCCGGGCAGGTCGGTGCAGCCGCACATGGCGTAGTGCAGCGGCGGCATGTTGGCGTCGACGTACTTGTCGAGGTTGTCCTGGGTGATGGTCGGCTGGGGCAGCTTCCACGGGCTGGAGACCTGCTCGCCGGCCAGGATCTTCAGAGCGGCGATGATCGGGGTGCGCCACTGGTAGGTCGGGTAGGTCGGCGCGATCGCGGTGAGCTTCTTGTCCTTCCACAGCTTCAGGAAGTCCAGCTG